>JAFMJG010000121.1 GCA_017853605.1 bacterium | reverse complement strand
CGTCGAGTACTGGCTCGGGCAGTACGACGCCCTCACCGAGAAGAGCAGCGGCGAGATGACAGCATCTGCCAGCGGCTCAAAGTAGTTCCACTCGAAGATCCCTGTCTCTGCGACTGGGAGCCCGAAGTGGGCCGTGGTCACGTGGCAGGCCGTAGTCGAGGGAAACTGCGAGTGCGCGAGCTCGGCTGTCCCCTCACGCTCGAAGCGCTGCAGCAACGACGAGCCGCGCCTGAAGCGCTCGAAGAACATCCAGCCAAACGCATCAACGAAGATGAACACCAGCTTCTGGTCCTCAATGGCCCGCGAGCGGAACGTGTCGCGAATCCATCCGTTGTAGGAGGCGAAGCGGGTGACCGACGGGTTTAGGAACTCCTGGAAGCCGTGCTCTTTCACGGCGGCGAGTATCAGGGCTTTCACGGGCAGATGCAAGGCTTTCACGAGCTTGCCCGAATAGCCCGGGCGCGCCGCGAGCCAGCCTACTTCTGGTCGATCTTGACCTCTATGCGCCGGTTCTTGGCGAATGCCTCGCTTGAGCCTCCGGCATCGAGAGGCTGGTGCTCGCCATACCCGATAGCCGCAAGCCGGTTTGGCGGAATCCCCTGCTCAGACAGGAACTTCACCACCGAGATCGCGCGGGCTGTCGAGAGCTCCCAGTTTGACGGGAACGTTGAGTTGCTTATCGGCAGCCGGTCGGTGTGGCCAACTACGCTCAGGATCCAGTCGACATCCTTGGGCATCGTCGCCGTCATCTCCTTGAGCGTCTCGGCAAACTTCGTGAGCTCCTGCTTGCCGCCCTCCTGAAGATCAGCGGACGCTGATGCGAAGAACACCTCTGAGGCGAACACAAAGCGGTCGCCCACGATGCGGATGTCCGGCCGGTTGCTGAGCACCTTCTTGAGGCGCCCAAAGAACTCTGAGCGATAGTCGGCCAGCTCCTCAGCCTTCTTGATGAAGGCCAAGTTGAGCTTCTTGTTGAGATCCTCGATGCTCTTGTCCTTCGCGAGAACCTTGGCCTTCTCCATGTCGAGGTCCGCCGTGAGGAGCCGGAGCTTCCTGTTGAGCTCGTCAACCTGCCTGCCGATATCCGCCAGCTCGAGCGCCAGCTCGCCCTTCGACTTCTCGGTCGCAGAGAGCGATGCATCGAGCTTGAGCCGCTCCTTCTCGAGCGCCGCAGACTCCTTCTCCCTCTGCGCAAGGAGGGCGCGCACCTCCGCAAGCTGCGCAGCGAGGGCCGCGCTGGACTTCTCTGCCTCCGTGAGCTTGACCGAGCGTGCTGCCAGGTCGGCGTCGAGCTTCTTTCGCGCGGCGTCGGACGATGCCGCGTCCTTCTCCAATCCCTTCAGGAGGGCCTGAAGCTGGGCGAGCTGCGCAGCGAGCTCAACCTTGGCTTTCTCGGCATCCGTAATCTTGAGCGCCTGGGCGGCTACCTCTGCGTCGAGCGCCTGCTTCTTCACTTCAAGCTCAGCGGCTGCCTTCTCCCTCTGCGCCAAGAGCGCCCTGATCTCGGCGAGCTGAGCAGCCAAGGCCTTCCGCTCCTTCTCCTCCTCTGACATCCTCTGCCGCTTGGACGCAAGGTCTGCGTCGAGCCTCTTTCGCTCGCTCTCAAGGCTCCCTGAAGCCTTCTCTTTTTCGAGGATGAGCGCGCGCAGGGCCGTAATCTGGGCCTCAAGCTCAAGGTTGGCCTTCTCCGTCTCGCTAAGCTTCCTCTCCTTGGCGGCAAGCGCCTCATCGAGCCTCTTTTTCTGGGCATCAAGCGTGCCTGAGAGCCTCTCCTTTTCGCCCAAGGAGGCCCGAAGGGCCGCGAGCTGCGCGGCGAGCTCAAGCTTCGCCTTTTCGCTCTCGGAGAGCTTCTTCATCTGCGCTGCGAGACTCTCGTCGAGCTTCTTCTTTTGGGCATCGAGGCTGCCGGCTGTGCGCTCCTTCTCCCCAAGCGAGGCGCGCAGCGCCGCCATCTGCGCCGCCAAGTCGAGGTTCGCCTTTTCGGCCTCAGAGAGCTTCTTTTCTCGGCCCTTGATGCGCTCCTCGAGCTCCGCCTTTTGGGCCTTTACGTTTCCAGCCTCGCGCTGTTCAGTTGTGAGAAGGGCCTTGATGACGGCGAGCTCCTTCACCAGGTCGATCTTCTCCTTTTCAAGCGCCGTAAGCTTCGTTGTGGCGGCACCGAGCCGCTCGTCGAGCGCCTTGCGCTCTGCCTCAGTTGAGGCCAGCCTCTTTTCGCGATCTGCGAGCGCTGTCCGCGCGGCAGCCATCTCTACGCGGGTCTTGTCGACCTCCTCCTGGTTGCGCCTCATCGCCTCCTCGAGCTCGGCGCTGCGCGCTCGGGCTGCGTCCGCGCTGCTCTTCTCAACATTGAGCGAGGCCGACAGCGTTGTCACCTGCCCCTCAAGCTCTGCGCTCTTGGCTCGCGCGACGTCGCCGCTCTCCTTCTCAAGCGCCAGCACGGCCGAGAGCTGCCTGAGCTTCTCGCCCAGCTCGCCAAGCGCGATATCCTTGTCGGCCACAGCGCTCGACAGGTAGAACTGCGCTGCCACCATAATGAGGAGCACAACCGCTATCATCATGAGCATCGACGACAGCGCGTCGACGTACCCCGGCCAGACTTCGAAGTGGCGCCGCTTCGCCTTGCGCGCGAGGTAGCTCATCTCAGTTCATCCTCGTGTCGCTCTTCTGGCTCTCGGTCGCCAGCAGCTTGGCGATGATGCGGAGCTCGTCCCGAAGCTCGGTTGTGTGGCTCGCGGCCGATGCAGCGAGCTGTCGGCTAATCTCCTTGAGGCTCACGTCGACGCTGCGAACGTGCTCCTCGACCCGGCCGGCATTTGAGGTCTGGATAACCTCGGTGAGGTGCGCCAGCGTCGGTGTCGTCTCAACCTGGAGCTGCGCGAGCTTGGCGAGCAGCGAGTGGTGCGACTTTACATTGTCGCCGAGCGCCGCAACCGACTCCGCAAGCGAGCGCAGGTGCCCCTGCTCTGCTATTTGGTTCTCGAGCTGGGTGCGCATGGCACGCTGCAGCCGCTCAAGCTGGTCGGTGAGGGTCGCTATCAGGGCCTCCTGGAAGGGTGCTGGCGCTGACGAGTGGCCATGCATAAGGCTCTCGGTGATGGCGCTCCTGCGGCCCAGCCACTCCTCAAGCTCAGCGCAAAAGAGGTTCTGGGCGCGGCCAGTCTGGAGGTCTAGGAAGCCCAGGATGAGGGAGCTCGCGAGCCCGAAGAGCGATGCGCTGAAGGACACGCCCATTCCGAGCAGGGGCTTCTCAAGCCCGCTCTTGAATCCGTCAAAGACGTGCTTGATGTCCCCCTCGCCCACCGAGAGGCTGCCAATGACAGCCCCGATTCCGCCCACCGTCTCAAGGAGCCCCCAAAAAGTTCCGAGGAGGCCGAGCAGGATGAGCACGTTCATCAGGTATCGGGAGAGGTCGCGGCTCTCGTCAACGCGCGCAAAAACGCCATCGAGCATGGCCCGTAGTGAGGTGGCGCCGATGTACGGCATGGCGTCGTTTTTTTGAAGCACAGACGCGAGGGGCACGAGCAGGAATGGCGGATCAGAAGGGATGCCAGTTGAGCCCTTAAAGCCGTGCACCCACCTCACAGAGAGGTCAATTCGCCGGATCTGGCGATACGCGGCGACGATGCCGAACGTGAGGGTGAGTAGGATGGCTGCGTTGAAGTACGGGTTTGACTGGAAGGCCCGCACCAGCCCCTGATGCACAGCGATGCTCACGGCGATGAGCAGCGTTGTGAAGATAGTCATGGTGAGTCGAGCTGCAGTAGGTCTGGTCATAAGCTATCCCGAGTAGGCTTTGCGAGCGCGCGGGAACCCTCCTCCGGCGCGCAACCCATAGGCGTGGCGTACGCGCACCGTTGCCCTGCGCAGCACCTCCACTCAGAGCTTTAAGATGCGCCCCATGAGCGGGAAGATGCCCAGGAGCAAAAGCATAAACACGCGTTAATACAGCATGTTAGCTACATTTATGAAGTTGGGGCCCTGCCGCAAGGGCGCCAAAGCAACCCCTCAAAGGAACGATAGCCCCGCCGATCCTTCACCGAGTTTGCCGAGCGAGCCGCGATCTGCCACCCACTTTTCGGTGTAGGCCAACTGCTCCTCTCCGTTAAACTTGGCGCGCTTTCCAGCTCGTATCGCCCGCGCCATGACGCTGAGCGCCTCGGCCGGCTCCCTAAAGAAGGCCGCTGACGCAACGTACCACAGGCCGTCGATTCCCAGGCTTCCCGTGATTGCAGAGATCGCCCCTGCGCGCTCATGGAGAAGCTCCTTCAGGTTCTCGATCGACACAAGCTTTCTCTCGCGCAGCCTCTTGGCAACGGCATCAATCCTGCGCTCGAAGCTCGCCGTTCGCAGCTCCGCGCCCAACGCCCACGGCCCGCTCTTGCAAGTGATCGCTCCCCGGTCAAGCGCAGCCCGCTTGCGCTCGACCTCCGCCATGGCCCTTGCGAGCTCCGCTCGCGTTGCGCCTGCAATCGCTAAAGAGATGCTCTCGTCGATATCGGAAGCGCTTTTGGGCCTGGGCGGCGCCGATCCTGGCTGGCTCTTCACTTCGCGCAGCGCTACGCGCTGAAGCGCTGCGTCAAAATCCTTGTCTTTCCGGTGCGCCTTCCACCAATCGACGATCGCCTGTGCCATGTCTTCGTTGCCGCAGCACTCCTCAAAAAACGAGTGCTGCAGCGAGTGGGGAGGAATATTAAGCGAGCGCATGATCTTGCCAAGCGGCGCTCGGCTCATCTCGGCGCTCACAAGAGCATCATCGATGGCCCTGTGCACAGCGCTGTCGCCAGATCCCGTCCAAGCATCATACGCCGAGAGGATAGCCTGGACATCACTGCCTGTCCTGTCGGCTGCGATTCCGGAGATCGTCATCCGTGAGCAGATTGCGGTGAGGAGCGCTCGTGGCAGCGGAAGCACACGTGCGTTGGCCATCATCTCCCCGAACGCAAAGCGCCACTCGCGCCCAATGCCCGGCAGGTCAGCGAGCCCCGCCTGCTCAGACACCTGCACGAGCGCCGGAAGGAGCGGCACCCGCTCGCCGGACAGGTAGCTCGGCAAGGCCTCGGAAGGCACGCCAAGGAGCGCGGCAACGCGACTCTCGCCGCCAGGGATGCTGCGGCAGGCAACGCGCAGGACATCGCCGGGTTTTCTGGCGCTCCGCAGGTCGTTGAGACGCCCCGCAAATCGCGACACTCTCTGCTGCGCCAAAAACTCGACCTGGCCTGCCACAAGCTGCTCTGCCTGCGGGTCCTCGCCCCGCAGCGCCCGCCACAGGGTCGGCGCAGGCACTACGAGGTCACTCTCCCGGATTCCCCACAGCTTCATTTCAGCCACAAGCGCGCCCGATGGGAGCCCCGCCTGCTGCAGCGCTTCCTGAACCTCGCTGCGCGCCTCGGCGATCGCCGCCTCAGGCGAGGAGCCGCCGCGTGGCGCAAGGGAAGCGAGCACCCCCAAGGGAAGCTGCGGGGATGCAATTCCATGCGTGATTGCGATCAGCATCTGCTGCCGGGTCTCGGCCGAGCAATCGCCGCCGTGCCCGGCGGCAAAGAGCAGCGCGTGGGCATCGACTCCCATCGAGCCAAGGCGCCGGATGCTCAGGCGGGCAGCACCCGATGGCTCCTGGCCGGACTGGGCCAAGGCCTCCCGGATCTCGCCGGCAACCGCGCCCGGCAGGTCGCGCAGCACCGCCAGCTCAGCCGCCACATCGCCCGACAGCAGAGGAGCCGGCCCAACAAACCCCGGCGGAACGCACCGGCTGACGTAGCGCGCAAGAGCCTGCTGCGCCCCCTCCCTGTCCGGGTGCTGCCTCAGCCACCGTGAGATCGCCAGCGGCATAGTGGCCGACTCCGACACGATGCGCAGGAAGGCAGCTGTGCGCGAGCGCGGCGCTATGCGGAGCGATGCACACGCCTCGGCAACCTGCTCACGCGTCATGGCTCCAACCTCACTTGCAAGCCGAATCGCCTCTGCACACGTAGCTCTCTTGAGCCGTGTAGTGACCCCCAGGGCCGCCGCCCGTAACGAGCGCGCAATGGGTGTAGCCTCCTGCAGCGCTACGTGGCGGGCCATCTGCTCACGCCAATCAAGCTCAAGCGCGGGACTTAGAGTGACTCCACGCCCGCGCAGGAGCCCCTTCAACTGGAGCAGACTGATCGTTCCCCCGTCCGCCGAAACTTGGGGCCCACTCTCCCTGTCGGCCACCGAGCTCCCCGACTCAACGCCAGCCGTGGGCTTGCCGCCAAGCGCGCCCTGCAGCGCCTCGCTGACCGTGAGGGGCAGAAAACGCTCCCGTCTTCGCGCTAGGGCGGCAGCCACCTTTGCCTCACCGAGCGCGCGTACCGACTCCAAAACCTGCTGCTCCATCAGGGGTTGGCGGAGATTCCACTCCATCCGCTGCAAATCGCGCTTTGGGAAGGGCAGGTCCTCTATCAAAACCCCCCATACCTGCCGCTCAGCCGTGAATGGGGAGCTCTTGAGGCTCCCCTTGCGCTTCAGGGCCGCAAGAACCTCGCCCCTCTTCTGCGCGATCAGCTCCTCGGCCACAGCTCGACTGTCCGCAACGATGTGCGCAACGACCCCAAACGGAACCTTTCGCGAGCTCTTTCGGCCAGCCAGGGCGTGCGTCAGCAGTCGTGGCACCCTCCGTTGGCCCTCACTGGGCAGCTCCAGCGCATCTGCCAGCTCACGTGAGGTAATGCCCCGAGATTTTGCAAGCTGCAGGACACGCTGCTCCGCGCGCGGGGGGCGGCTCTGCCAGGCAAGCTCCCACTCCTGCTTCATCTGGGCGTGCTCCTCCGCCGACAGGACGCCAAGGCGCAGAAGCGCGCCAAACACCTTCGCCACCCTCGGCCACGGAACGAGCTCGAAATCAGTAATGAGCCGCGCTGTTGATTGCCCGACGTGGCTGCCACCCCATCTGCCGCCGTATGGCTTGTGGACCTCTTGCCCTGTAGCTGCCACGAGAAGGTGCAGGCGCGCGATGACCGGCAGACGGCCCCGCTCACTGCACCCCTCAAGCCACGCCTCCTCTATCTCGCGCATGCGGGGGTGAAGTATCCGCTCTCTTGGGGAGAGCCCTGTTGGGATGAGCGAGAGAGACTCTGCAAGGGAGAGCATCTGAGCGATGCTAGGGGCCATCCCATGCTCTGCTCGCTGCCACAGCGTGTTCCTTGAAGGGCCCCCGGCTTGCCTAAAACGCTCGGGGCCAACCTCAAAGATCCAGCGGGTTAGGAGCCGCGAGTCTCCTGTAAGGTGGGCGGGCGTCACGAGCTTTAGGAGCTCGTTGCGCGCCTCTGCAACCAGCGACGTCACACGGGGGTCGCCGATGGCGCCGGCGACACGGTCCCAGCTCGCCAGGATAGCGCTGAAGGATGTCGCGCTGTGCATCTGGACACCGCCCCTGTTCCTTCCCTCTTCGAGGTACATGAGGGTGTTCTTTGGAACCGTGCTTCCAGCCCGGATAAGCTCTGTGGGTGTGAGCCTGAACACCTCGCACCTCACCCTCGCCAGGATCCACCCGACCGCGTCCCCAGATCTCCATGCTCGCTGCAGGCCGCGATTGAGAGTTGCCCGTGCCCGCTCTGAGCCGGAGAAGCCCTCCTTTGGAATGAGCTCCAGGGTTCCCCACCGACCATCAGGAGCCGGCGCCGCGCGGGGACCGTTGTCCTCCTGGGAAGCGCCCGCGCTCTCCGGCGCAAGAAAGACGGTCGGAGGCTCTACTTTTCGGTTGGCGGAGGATTGAAGTTGGCTCGACTGGCGCATAACAGGGTCTGGGCAGAGTAATACACACTGCGCCCTGCACAACACCTTTTTAAGAGCGCTGCTGCACCGGGGGAGGGCTGCCTGAACGGCTGGCCCGAATGGGCCTCAGCGTGGCGCACCAACAGCGATCGCGCCCGGCCTACCTGCCCGCCAAAGACCGGATGGCCTCAATCCGAGCAATACGCTGGGAGAGCGCCTCATGCTCCGGATCGAAGAGGCTAAGCCCCTCAAGCTGGGCCTTGAGCAGCGTGACATCCTCAGACAGCGGACTTGTGTCGAGCATATCGGGAAGATCTACCGTGTCGGCCAGGAGCGTGAGCACGTTGTTGCTAAAGGTCACGATGCCCCCGGAGGCGATAAACCTCCTCGACACGCCATCACCAGCCCTGTACTCACCGATGCCGGTTGAGAGGAGCCCCACGTACTCGCAGTGGTTAGGGAGGAAGCCGAGCTCGCCGGACTCAGAGGGCACGCACGCCGAAAGCGCCACAGCCTCCACTTCGAGCCCTCGTCCCGAGAACACCTTCAATTGAAACGTTCCGTCTGACATCCCCTCTCCCCTCGCCTAATCGACTACGCGGCCTTGGCGAATTCAGCAGCCAGCTTCTCCGCCTTGGCGCGCACTGAGTCGAGCGTTCCTGCGTACATGAACGCCTGCTCCGGAAGGTCATCGAGCTTGCCGTCGACGAGCTCACCGAACGCCTTAATCGTGTCCTCGAGCTTGCAGTACACCCCTGGGATGCCCGTGAAGGTCTCACCGACGTGGAACGGCTGAGAGAAGAAGCGCTCAACCTTGCGCGCGCGCGCAACGGTGAGCTTGTCGTCCTCTGAGAGCTCGTCCATGCCGAGGATGGCGATGATGTCCTGAAGGTCCTTGTAGCGCTGCAGCGTCTGCTGCACCTTTCGCGCCACGCGGTAGTGCTCCTCGCCAACCACGCTCGGATCAAGAACTGTCGAGCTTGAGGTGAGCGGGTCAACGGCCGGGTAGATCCCCTTCTCGGTGATCGAGCGCTCCAGGGCGATCGTCGCATCGAGGTGCGCAAAGGTCGTTGCAGGGGCCGGATCGGTGTAGTCGTCAGCCGGCACATACACCGCCTGAATCGACGTGATGGAGCCCTTCTTCGTCGAGGTGATGCGCTCCTGCAGCTGCCCCATGTCGGTTGCCAGGGTCGGCTGGTAGCCCACCGCGCTCGGCATGCGGCCCAGCAGCGAGGAAACCTCAGAGCCGGCCTGGAGGAAGCGGAAGATGTTGTCAACGAAGAGCAGCACGTCTCGGCCCTCCTCGTCGCGGAAGTACTCTGCGGTGGTGAGCGCGGAGAGCGCCACGCGGAAGCGGGCTCCCGGCGGCTCAGACATCTGGCCGTACACGAGGCACGCCTTGTCGATAACGCCTGAGTCCTTCATCTCGTGCCAGAGGTCGTTTCCTTCGCGGGTGCGCTCACCCACGCCAGCGAACACCGAGAAGCCTCCGTGCGCCTTGGCGATGTTGTTGATGAGCTCCATGATGATAACGGTCTTGCCCACACCGGCGCCGCCGAAGAGCCCGATCTTTCCTCCCTTGAGGAAGGGCGCGATGAGGTCAATGACCTTGATGCCGGTCTCGAGGACCTGCTTTGAGGTCGACTGATCCTCAAAGGTCGGGGTCGGGCGGTGAATCGGCCAGCGGGTGTCTGTGTCAACCGCGCCCATCTCGTCGATCGGGCGCCCTGTGACGTCAAGGATGCGCCCGAGCGTCTTCTGGCCGACCGGCACCGAGATAGGGGCGCCGGTGTCGACCACTTCCTGTCCGCGAACGAGCCCCTCCGAGGAGTCCATCGCGATGCAGCGCACCACGTTGTCGCCGAGGTGCTGCGCCACTTCGAGCACAAGGTTGTTCTGCTGGTCGTCGATGTTCGGGTTTGTCGTGACTACGGCGTCGTAGATGTTTGGAATGCCGCCGCCCTGGGGGAACTCAACGTCGATAACGGCGCCGAGAACC
>JAFMJG010000120.1 GCA_017853605.1 bacterium | reverse complement strand
TAAATCCCTTGAGAGCCAGGACCGAGTCGAGGATCCGGAGCGCCTCATCGGGGGACACCTTGCCCGGCAGGTAGATTGAGACTTTGCCGCGCACCTTCTCGTCGAGGATGTAGTTGCGCTTCGTTTTGCGGGAGAAGATCCGGACGAGAGCGGCGATGTCAGCGTTCTTGACGTTGATCTCGGTGTTGGCGTCCTTGCCGTACTCTTTCTCGTCGCCGTCCCCGTCGCCGCCGGGCTGGCCTGCTGGCTTTGGCTGGGCCGAAGCGCTCGCCATGGGAAGGCCTATGAGCGCCAGAGATACCGCCAGAAAAATCGAGAGCATTCGCTGCGCTTTCATCTCTTACCTTATGGTGTATTTAAACTCTCTGTCCTGCTTGTCCCGCTCAAGAATGAGCGTGATTGAGCGCTCCTGCTTTAGTTGCTCAAACAGCTTGAGCGCCTGCGAGATATCCCCGAGACCGTTGCCGTTTATGGACTTCAGGATGTCGCCGTTCTTGAGGCCGATCTTTTCGTAGAGGCTGCCGGTCTTGATTGCAAATAGGCGCAGCCCAATCGAGCGCCCGTCCTTGAAGTAGGGGACAGCCCGGGCTTGCGTGAGCAGCATCGGCAGGTTCTCCAGCCCCTTGTCGAGCTCCGCCTCGTCAACAACGAAATCGTCGCCGTTTGAAGAAATGCCCCCAGGGCCCGCATCGCCTCCGCCAAAGTCATCGAGCTTCAGGATCTCTATCTTGCCGTTTCGCTCAACCTCAACGCGATCCTCGAAGATCTTTTTTAGCCTGGCCTGCCCGAATACGTTCTGTTCGATGAGGAACATGTCCTGGCTCTGCTTCTTCTTGTCCTCGATGATTGCATAGGGCTCTTGGCCTGCCGAGATGAAGGTTCCAACGAGCGTCAGCATGAGGGGCGAGGCGGGGGCGGGTGTTGAAGTGGCAGGGCCTTGGGGCTTGACGCCGAGGGGGCCAAAAGACGAAAAGCTTGAGACGAGCGACCAGTCCTTTTCGGCATTGAACTCCGGCACCTGGGTTGTCGATGTGGATGTCTTAATTGCTGAGACCTTGGCTGCTAGCTCATCTCGCAGCCCGAGCCTCGTGATGGTGGATGTCGCAAGCACGTACGCCACCCACATGAGGCTGGCGAGCACCGCCACTATGCTAAGGATCTGGGCCCCCCGCACAAAGAGGGCGATGTTTTGCCGGCGCATGAGCCGGCCGACCACTGTGGCGTAGTCGAGCCCCTTGAGCGAGTTTACTGAGAGCGAGAGGTTCACAGAGTTGTCTTCAAAATAAAGGGCCCGTTCACGTGTTAGTTAGCACTTGCCCCCCCTGCCCAACAGGGCGGCAGCGAAGGCGACTTCTAGGGGCAGGCTGGCCGCTGGAACGCAGGGCGCACCTATCCCATCGCCGATAAGATGAGGTAACAATGTTCTAAGTTGGCGAAATATTCAGGTTTCGCCCAAAAAGGGCGCCGTGGCGTCGAGTCCAGCCGGTCAGAGGGGCAAAAATTGCCTCTAGAGCGCATGCTCAAGGGGTTTGGCACAAGCCCGGCGAGCCCGAGCCCCGGTCGGGGCAACGACCGCGAGCGCCATCACTCTGCCACCTCAGTAAGTAAGATGCGAGACGGGCTATCAAGGGTTGTCAGCTCAAAGGTCGAGGACGTTTCAAGCTCGAGCTCCCCCTTCGGGGAGATGCGAAGGTCGTTGTTGCCAAAGCAGGGGAAGGAGGCTCGTTGCGCTTTAACGAGCAGGTCTGGAACGCGGACAGCACCGTCAACGGGGAAAAGCTTCTCAACAACGTTGCCGGCCGAGTACGCCTCAGGAAACCGCGAGAGCAATACCACGGCGGTCGGAGCTCCCTCCGCGCTGCACTCCACGCCCCGGATCTCCGCCACCTCTGGATCGATGATCTCGGGAGGGGTAGTGAACGACTCGGAGCCCGCGAGCGAATTGGCGGCAGCACCCTCAATCGCTGGCATAGGCTCAAGAGGGATCTCTTCCGAGCGCTCCTTAAACTCGCCGGCCTGGATCCGTGAGGACCACCGCTCCTGAAAGAGTTTCTCTCGTGCCTGCACTGCTGCGTCGTTGCCCTTCTTCCGGTAGAAGTCGATGATGAAGCGGTCATACGCGACGAGCTCATCGAGGGCCGGGGTTCGCTCGCTTAGGGCCAAAACCGCATACGGCGTGCCCGGAAAGTCGTGCTCGAGCTCGTCAAAGAGCTGCAGGGAGCGCTCGAGCGGCTGCCTGTCCCTACCGATGCCGTGGGCCGATGAGAGGTGGGCACGCGCCGCCTGCAGCTTGACGTAAGGCGTGTCAACGCTGCCGGGGTAGTTTTTGAGGAACTCCTCGTAGTAGTTTGCCGCCTTATCGAACTCGCCGTTGAAGTAGTGGGCGTCCGCGGTCTTGATAGCCGCCCACGAGCCGTAGGCTCCGAGGGGGTAGCGGTCGCGGAGCGCCATCAGAGCCCCCTGAGCGGAGCTGTAAATGCCAGACTGGTAGGTGCGCTTGGCCGAGTGCAGCAGCTCCTCCTCGGTCTCGTTGGCCCGGAGAGACTTGTCCTCCTCCTTCACCTCATGCGCTTCGCCGTCCCCAGAGTCCCGCTTTTCAACCGCCTCCTCGGCCTCCGCAAAAGCCTCATCCTCTGCCGCAGCGTCTTCGGCATCCGGATCTGATTTCCCATCCCCAAAAAGAAAGCAGCCGGACAGGAGAGCTGAAAGCGCAACGCTATAGAGCGCCCTGCACAGCAGGACCTTGGGTGCAGCGCTTTGCTGGAACGGCGAGCGGGGCATACGGGGAGAAGGGGGAGGCATAGCTGCGCGTGGCACCCTCAACGTAAGTGTCGGCCTCCACTGCGATGAGCGTAACGGGGCCAGGGCGGAACGAACAGCGGTCCCGCACCCCCGTGACTGTAACAAACAACGCCTAGCGGCGCGAGCCTTGGCTCCCGGCAGGGCGAGCGTGTGGTGTGGTGCGCACGTCAGGCCTTCTTTGCCTTGAGCTTGCGTCTCTGGGCAGCAAAGGGGCTCTCTGTGCCTGGCGCTAAATGGCCGAAGGCGGGAGGCGCCAAAACAGCGGGGGGCAATAGTGCTCCGGTCGGTTCTTGACGACAGCCGGGGGTTACGCGACTCCTTCTACGAGGTCGTTGCAGGGGGAGCTCTGCAAGTGCGGCCCCTTGCCTTAAGCGCATGGGGTTAAGAAATGGCCGCGGATGGTGCCTGCATGCTGCGGCTAAGGGGCTAGCAGCACGAGCTTTTTCGCTCTAGCTCGATAGGTCACCGCGCGGCACCAGATCACCATAACGAAGCAGGCGATATTCGGTGAAGCTTAAAAGGGCTTGGCATGAACGTATCCACAGAATCTAAACGCAAGGAGGGGCCCTCTTCGGAGCCAAACACCAGCCCCTCGGCTGAGCTGGATCAGGCAAAGATGCCAGCCGAGAGCAATCTCGGGTCGCTAAGCTCTTTTAGAAAGGTGCTGATGAATGTGGGTGCTGCCGTCTCAACGGCGGTCGCGTTTGCAGGGGTTCCAGAGCAAGTTTCAGGGCAGGCCCCGGGGAAGACCCCGCCAGCGGCGCCGACTCAGCCCATGTCGCAAGATGTTGATGACGCGCCACCACCACCTCCTCCGTTGGAAAAGAGGGTAGGCTCCGCTCCGGGGGCCGACCAGATCCCAGAAGAGGACAAGCTTTACAAGAAGAGCGTCAGCGCCTGGCATGTTCCGGGCTTGTATGACGACAACGGCCGGAGGCTTGAAAAGCTCGACCTCCGCTCCCGGCAGCTTGGGCACGGGAATGCGCTGCAGGCAATTATTCTTCTCAGGGACCAGATCATGGAGAGCCACGGGGGAAAACTGCCGAGGGGCCATGAGCTGCGCCTCGTCTTCATTTCAGGGGGCAAGGAGCAGACCTTCCCGCTTCCGCAGAATATCCCTGACAAAGTGACTCCGGAGTCGCTGCGTGAGTTTAAGGGCGACAAAAAATCCTGGATGGCCTTGCGCGCCCTGACGATGAACACCCCCGTGCTCTACTCCAAGGAGCAGGACGGCTCTTGGCGCATCGAATGCACGAACTGGTCAATCAATGAGGCCGACAAAGGAAACCCCGATCTTTCGAATGAAAAGCTGAGGGTCTATGACCGGTTCGGCTTGTACCTGAAGGATCGCCGTTAGGTACGGCCCGTGCCTGCGGGCTAGAACGCCTGGACCAAGTGCCGTGCGCTCGTGCGGCGGCGGCACCGAGAGGGATGCCTAAGGAAAACAATTGAGAGAAGCCCGAGGCCAGGCCGGCGTTGTGCGCCCGTAGGGGGCGTTTACGCGATATCGTGGGGGTTCGATGGGGAGCCCTTGCTGCGC
The DNA here is from genome assembly GCA_017853605.1 of bacterium. GTDB lineage: Bacteria > Bdellovibrionota_C > UBA2361 > UBA2361 > OMII01 > OMII01. The sequence goes on along the minus strand of JAFMJG010000120.1, from coordinate 5,398 downwards.
CGGCTCTCGCGCTCCTTGGCGAGGTCGATCAGTGGCGGGATGCGAATCGGCTTCTTCACCACCACCCGGTCAGCGGGGCTTTTTCCTCCCGGCACAACCGAGAGCTTGTGCTCCTTCTCCCTGCTTAGGTCCGCATCGTTTGCGGTGTTTCCGAACGCAGAGAGCACGCTCTCAAAGAGAGAGTCCTCAAAATCCTTGAGCTCTTTGTCCTCATCCGTCATGAGGCGCTGCTCGCCTGATGCAATGCGCTTGATAACCTTCGCGAGCAGGGGGATAGCAACGGCGCGCTCGCTCTTTGAGAGCTGCGCGAGTGAATCAAGGAGAGCAGCAGTATCCTCGCCTCCAACTCCCTCAAGGAGGGTCTTCAGCTGCAACTGCAGGCTAACAAGGCTCTTTGTAAAGTCTCCACCGTGTGACCAACTCATACTCCAACTCCCGAACGTGTGAGGCTTCTGGGCCTCCTAAGGCGCATTGTGCGACCACGAGCTTCCTATCCCCTTATCTGCCTAATGGGGCAAAGTGCTTCAGGTCTGCTGGAGTAGTAGCACCCTGCATGCCGACTGTAACCCCCTGAAATCATGAGGGGTGGTGCCTGGCAGGTGTTGCAACCTGAGACGGCCTGTCGCGCTGCCCGACACTCAGTGCGTTGACCCTACACCTTTGGTTTCGTAGGGTATCGGGAGTTCTTTTTGGGTAGAAGGCTGATAGCTGCTCCGTACACGCGTTGTTCTTGTTGCGCGTGTAGGCGGCGGCAGGATCGTCATTAGGACGAAGTGCTGTGTGGTTTCCGTCTAACGGATTACAAAGTGTTTCTCCTCTAGGCTCTAACTTGGCCCCGAAGGCCAGAAAGAGGTTTTTCATGTTGCAGGCTAGTTCCAGGCTCTCCGCGAAAAGCTGGAGGGCTCTGCTGCTCTACAGCGGCGCGCTAGTCCACGATCGAGGCATGACCTCGGTCACTTCCCGTTTTCTCGCCCTTCCGGGCAAGATAAAGAAGCTTGTTGAAAAGGGGGGTGTTTGCGCCCTCGCCAGCGCGCTCAACGCTCACCACGCCCAGATCTCTGCTGAAGAGCAGGGTGATAGGGCTTGGGTGGTTGTGAGGGCTGCCTTCATCAAGCCCCTCGATGAGCTTCTCGGTGAGCAGCGCGCATGCCGCAGCAAAAGCTGGTCGAATAGGCCACCAAAGCGGCGCAGCGCCTGAGTTCCCGAGCAATAGCTTCTTGCAGGGTGTCAACTCGTGGGTGGCCGTCGTTCCTTCTGCTTCCGCAGGAGGTTTTGACCAAGGTTTGAGAGAGCCCCTTTCTGCCCGCCGCCCCATCTTCTCGCTTGGCGCCGTTTCTGCGGCTGGCGCGCGCCGCCGGCGGTCCGGCTGGCTCCGGCTTAGGCCACCTTGCGAGTTGTCTGGGCGCTCGCTTGGATGAAATGAACCAGGCTCTTGGTGTCGTAGCCGTGCATGGCGTGCTGCTCGCCCTGCGAGGCGTGCGGCACGAAAGAGTCTCCAACCCCAAAGCGCTGAATCGGCGCCTTGAGCGAGAGGCCGCTGTCGTTGGCGAACTCAAGCACTGCCGACCCGAAGCCGCCCGCCACCGCGTGGTCCTCGAGGGTGCACACGATGCTGTGCCGGGGGAGTTCAGCAGCAAGCAGCTCGGTATCGAGCGGCTTCGCAAAGCGGGCATTAATGACGGTAGTCGTGAGGCTGTGCTCTGATGCCAGGATGTCCGCCGCCTGGAGCGCATTCTGGACCATCGGGCCAAAAGCCACGATGAGGGCGTGCTCGCCACGGCGCAGCACCTCTCCCTTTCCGATCGGAAGGCGAACGAGCTCGCCGTCCATAGGCACGCCGATACCGTTGCCGCGCGGGTACCGGAGAGCCGCAGGGCCATTATGAGAGAGGGAGGTAAAGAGCATGTGGCGGAGCTCGTTCTCATCTTTTGGGGACATGACCGTCATGTTCGGTATCGCGCGCAGGTAGGCGATATCGAAAACGCCCTGGTGGGTTTCGCCGTCGTTGCCGACCACTCCGCCCCGGTCAATTGCGAACGTAACCGGGAGGTTCTGGATGCAGACGTCATGCACAACCTGGTCGTAGCCGCGCTGGAGAAACGTCGAGTAGATCGCCGCCACCGGCCGCATGCCCTCGCACGCGAGGCCGGCGGCATAGGTAACGGCATGTTGTTCGCAGATCCCAACATCGACAAATTGAGACGGGATCGCCTGCTGCAGCTTGTCCAGCCCGGTGCCGCTCGGCATGGCCGCCGTGATCCCGATAATCTTCGGATCCTTTGCTGCTAGCCCGATAAGGGTGTCAGCGAAGACGTTCGTGTACGAAGGGAGCTTCTTGGGGGCCGGCGAGTTGGCGGGCACCGAGACCCCCTTGAACTCGCCCTTCTGGCGATCAAAAGGCACCACGCCGTGCCACAGGATCGGATCCTCCTCTGCAGGCTCGTATCCTTTGCCCTTCACGGTGCGGCAGTGCACGAGGACCGGAATATCCTGGCGCTTTGCGTTTTCAAGGGCCTGCACCAGCTCCGGAATGCTGTGTCCGTCCACCGGCCCGATGTACCTGAACCCGAACGCCTCAAAAAGCATGGCAGGCGAGGAGAAAAACCCCTGCGTAGCCTCTTCGGCACGGTCGATCGCCTTGTAGATGAGGTCCGGCACGAGCCCGCGCTTGTGCAGGCTCTTGAGGGTGTTTCGTGCCCTTGAGGAGGTCTCTCCGGTGACGGCGCGCGAGAAGAGCCAGCTCAGCGCCCCTACGTTTTTCGAGATCGACATTTCGTTGTCGTTGAGCACCACAACTAAGTTTTTCAGCCGCAGGTCACCCGCGTGGTTTAGCGCCTCAAAGGCCATCCCTGAAGTAAGGGAGCCATCACCGATCACGGCGACCACGTAGCGCTCGGGGGAAACACGGTCGAGCGCATGGCGCATTCCAACTGCAGCCGAGATGCTTGTGCCCGCATGTCCTGCCCCAAAGGCGTCGTGCGGACTCTCTGTCCGCTTGAGGAATCCCGATAGGCCACGCACGGTCCGGATTGAGCCCATGCGCTCCCGACGCCCCGTTACCATCTTGTGGATGTATGCCTGGTGTCCTACGTCCCACACCAGCCGGTCGTGCGGCGTGTTGAACACGTGGTGGAGCGCAACAGTTATCTCGGTTGCGCCGAGACTCGAGGCGAAGTGTCCCCCCGAGCGGCTCACTGTGTCGATCAGCTCGTTGCGCAGCTCCTCGGCGACTTCCTCGAGCTCGTTAAGCGATAGCCCTCTGAGATCATCGGGAAGTGTAAGGGAGTCGATGCGCTTGTCAGCCATAACGCGGGAATCATACAGGTAACTGCTTGATTTTATCAAATAGGCAAGCGTTGCTCCCCTGCACGCTTGATCGCGCTAAGTTGCTGTTTCTAGGCTGAGCAGTTGCAATATATCCCTCGTTCTTCCGATCCTAGGGTGGAGTCGATCATCGAGTGGCGCGATTAACTGCGGGGGCTTAAGCAAATCCGCTATTCTGCCGAGATCCCCTCCATAGGATGGATTCGTGCGCCCGAACCCCGGGCGTGCATCGGGGGCGCTAACGCCGGGTTGGACGCCCCGGGCCTGCTCAAGGCTGTGGTGCATGTTGCAGGGGCAAGGAGTTCGGGGCCGCATTCGAAGGAGCGTGAGTTTCAGAGATGAACAAGTTCAAGGCAGACCCTTCCGAGCGCCGTATCGACCGGGCGCTCCAACACGTGCTCAAGCCCTGGTTTCCGATCAACCAGGACGTGCTGGCATCCGTCCGCAAGCGTTTCGCTGCCGGAGACTACCACAAGGACCCAGCGGAGCTGCTCAAGGACCTCAAGTCGGACTTTGCCCTCTTTACCCTGGTGGTTAAGGAGCTCATTCAGGTGGGTAAAGCAGAGAATGTGCCGGGCGCAACGCTCCACAACCCGATTGAGCTCATAAAGTGGGGAGGGCCGGATCGCATTCGGGAGCTCCTTTCGAATGACAAAAAGCTTCCCGCCACGCACTCGCTCCACTGGAGCGAGCCGTTCCAGATATCCCGGCTGCGCGAGACGGCGATTAGCGCCTCGACCGCATCGATCCTCAGCGAGAAGAAGAACCTCGACCCAGAGATGGGGTTCGCCCGAGGGGTGGTTCGGGACATCGGCCTCAACTTGATCGCGTGGAACTATCCGACCCTGTACTCGAAGGTGATCGAGGGGCTGCAGCCGGGACAGAATCTCGACGAGGAGCTCTCAAAGGAGCTCGGCTTCACCCCGACGCTGCTCGCCATGAGGATCATGCGGCCCGATTCGGAGGTCAGCGACCCGCAGGTCGAGGAGATTGAGCGCCAGTGGAACCTGTACGACGACCTGTGCGAGATCGGCGAGGCTCTCGCGCGAGCGGAGCACCCTGAAACCTACCCCTCCGCCGAAAACGACTGGCAGAAGGCCCAAGCCTTCCTTCACCAGACGGTTGGCCAGGATGCGGTCCAGCTCGTAAAGGACCGGGCGCAGCAGCACTCTAAGAGCTACGAGAAGAGCCTGCCCAACTCCTTCGGCGCCGTTGCGGCCTTCAACCCGGAGCGGAACATCAAGGTGCACAAGAAGATAGCGCGAGTCATCGATGACTCCATTTTGCGCCAATGCCCGCATCACGTTCAGTCCGCCCTGCAGGACCTGTATGCAGACATGGACGGGGAAACCGTAAGCCGGTCGGCGGTGGAGACGCTCATCAAGCGCATCATCCCAGCCGCAGGCTTCACGGGCGGCTGCGTCTTCGTGATTGATCCGAGCACATCGAGCCTCAAGCCGCGAACGGTCATTGGCCACGTCACTCTCCGGTCAACGAAGGATGTGACCCTTGACCCCGGCGACCACGCCGTTGAGGCGCTCTCAAAGCCGGACCCGGTTGTTGTCGAGGCCAAAGAGGACCTCTCAGCCGATGCATTAGCGGGCATCTACCGTGCGCTCGGGGAGCAGCGCAAAGTGGGAGTGCTCTATCTTGAGAGCCCGGCAGGCGGAGATCCCTCCCAGTTCAAGGACAAGACGCTGGTTACTTTTGAAGCCATGCGGCGGGCTCTATCTGACGTCCTGTTGCTGCAGTAGCGCAGGCAAGGTGCTACCTAGCGCAGGGTGCGCTAAGGGCCTCAAGCCGCCCCTGAAGGCCAGCATCGATCAGCAACTGCAGCCTGCCCGAGAAATTTGAGGCCTCCATAGCCCGCCGGATGCCATCGTTGAGCTCGGACACCACGCTCCCCCAGTCTGGGCGCACCGCGAACGAGTTGTCCGCCATTTCGAGGGCGGTTCCCTGCTCCACGAAGAGCGCCTCAACGCTCTCGGGGTGCTCAAGCGCAGCCCGAGTAGCAAACATCGCGCTCGTCAGGAATAGGTGAGCAGGGCGCGAGATGCCCTTCAGGAGCAGCCGC
>JAFMJG010000119.1 GCA_017853605.1 bacterium | reverse complement strand
TAGTATAGGAGAGATCTCCCCTGACTCAAGCCACAAAATCAAGCCCCCAGTTCCGCCGTCATGACCCAAGCAGCCCAAGCTTGCCAAGCTCACCCAGCTGCCTAAACAGCTCCGAGGCCTCGTCAAAATTGAGCGTTTGCGCGCCGTCAGACAGCGCCTCCTCCGGACAGCGATGCACCTCAAGGAGCGTGCCATCGGAGCCGGCAACCAGCCCCGCCATGGCCATAGCAGGCACAAAGCGCCTAATACCGACACCGTGGGAGGGATCAACCACCACGGGGAGGTGCGACTTTTCCTTCAGGTACGGGACCGCGTTCAGGTCAAGCGTGTTGCGGTAGGACCTCTCGTAGGTGCGGATGCCCCGCTCACACAGGATAATCTTCTCGTTTCCGCGCGAGTAGATGTACTCGGCAGACTGCAGCAGCTCCTCAAGGGTGCCAGAGAGCCCCCTCTTGAGCAGCACCGGCTTGTCCACGCCGCCAAGCTCATCGAGGAGCGAGAAGTTCTGCGAGTTCCGCGCGCCAACCTGGAAGATGTCAACGTACTGCATCATCGACCCAATCTGGGATGCGTCGAGCACCTCGGTAACAACTTTCATCCCCTTGGAACGCGCTATCTCAGAGAACATCTGCAGTCCCTCGAGCCCGAGCCCCCGAAAGGAGTACGGTGAGCTGCGCGGCTTAAAGACCCCTCCCCGCATGACCTTGATGCCCTGCGATGAGAGAAATTCCACTGTCTCTCGAACCTGCTGCTCGCCCTCAATAGAGCACGGGCCGGCCATGATTGTATGGCTTCCTTCCCCAACAACAACGCCATCACCTAGGTCGATCCTCAGCCGGCGCACCCTCCACTTGCGCGAGACGAGCTTAAACACGTCCGTAACCCGGTGGACATCCGCCACTCCGGCCAGCTGGTGCACCTCTCGCAAGTCAACCTCCCGGCCGCCAATGCACACGACGTACGAGCCGCCCTGGGTCTTGACTGCCGTGGCGCTGAAGCCGCGAGACGACAGGAAGTCATTGATCGCCCCTCGAGCACCCGCGTCAATGTTCTCTTCAAGCGTGATGATCATCCCTTACCGCAGCCCCCCAATAAACGCAGACACCGCCTTCCTCAGCGCAGCGAGGTCGCTTGCCTCTCCTGTTTCTCCCTCCGGAAGGCCGGCGATTGCCCTGACGAAGGCGCTGCCAATGATCGCGCCATCGGTGTGGCGAGTCACCGCCGCAAAGCTCTCACGATCCGAGACACCAAAGCCAACGACGAGCCGGCTCTTGAGGCGCATCTCGCGCAACCTGCGAAAGAATCCATCACGCTCCCCAGTCACGTCTGTCCGTCCGCCGGTTACCGCATCTGATGACAGGACATAGAGAAAGGCCGGCGCCTCGGCATCGAAGTCCCTAATCCGCGCGTCATCGCTGCGGGAGGTGACGAGAAACACCGGCCGCAGGCGATACTTCTCGAAGAGGGGCTTGAAGTTTATCCTGTACTCATCAAAAGGCATGTCAGGAAGGATAAGGCCATCGACACCGCAGCGGAACGCATCGGCGAAAAATCGCTCCCTCCCGTACCGCTCGAGGGGATTGAGGTATCCCATCAGGAGAACAGGCACAGTGACGCCTCCCCGCCTAAGCCCCTCAAGCTGCCTAAAAAGTTCCGCAACGGTCATGCCGTTGCCAAGCGCAGCCAGGCTGCTCTCCTGGATGGTTGGCCCATCAGCCACCGGATCAGAGAACGGGAATCCGATCTCGAGCATGTCGACCTCCGCCGCCTGCAGCGCCTCCGCGACGCGCACGGTGTCGTTGAGGCGCGGATACCCGGCAGTGAAAAAAACCGAGAGGGCCTTGCGGCCGCTCGGCAGCTGCTCGAACCTGCTACACGCCATCGGATATGCCCTCCCCAAACGCCTCAAGGTACGTCGCCATATCCTTGTCTCCCCTTCCTGAAAGCACCACCACCACTCGGTCAGCGCCGGAGAGCGAGAGCCCCTGTAGCGCCGCGATGGCATGTGCTGACTCAAGGGCCGGAATAATCCCCTCGCGGCGCGCCAGCAGCTTGGCCGCGGCAAGCGCCTCGGTGTCGGTGACGCTCACGTAGCGAACCCTGCCAGTGGCGAAGAGGTGCGCGTGTTGAGGGCCTATCCCCGGATAGTCCAGCCCAGCCGATATCGAATGCGCCTCTTCTACTTGGCCATCCTCGGTCTGCATGAAAAGGGTCCGGCTGCCGTGCAAAATCCCCGGCTGCCCAAGCGCTGTTGTGGCGGCAGATCGCCCGCTGGCGAGCCCACACCCTGCAGCCTCAACGCCTACCAGCGCGACTCCGTCGTCGCCAATAAAGTGGAAGAACCCGCCCATGGCATTGCTGCCGCCCCCAACGCAGGCAACAACATGCGTCGGCAGCCGACCGCCCCGCGTGAGGCACTGCTCCCGCATCTCCTGGCTAATAACCGACTGAAAACGCGCAACCATGTCAGGAAAGGGGTGCGGGCCAACAACGGAGCCGATGATGTAGTGCGTGTCGTGCGGATTTGCTATCCAGTCCCGCATCGCCTCATTGGTGGCGTCCTTGAGGGTCCTGCTCCCTGAGCCCACTCCGCGGACCTCCGCACCGAGAAGGCGCATGCGGCCCACGTTGAGCGCCTGTCGCTTCATGTCAACCTCGCCCATGTAGACAACGCATGACAGGCCCATCAGTGCGCAAACGGTCGCTGTGGCGACGCCATGCTGGCCGGCCCCCGTTTCAGCAATAATTCGCCGCCTCCCGAGCCGCTTTGCGAGCAGGATTTGCCCAAGCGTGTTGTTTATCTTGTGGGCTCCCGTGTGGAGAAGGTCCTCGCGCTTGAGCAGCACCTCACACCCTAGGCCCTCCGAGAGCCTCTTGGCCTCAAAGAGCGGCGTGGGCCTTCCGGCAAAGTCCCTCAGCAGCAGGCTGAGCTCGTCCTGAAAGCCCCTCTCCCCGAGGATCGCAACGTACCTCTCCTGAAGCTCCTTTACGTTCGGGTAGAGCATCTCAGGAACGTATGCCCCGCCGAACTCGCCAAAGAACCCCCTCTCGTCGACCGGCATGCTCATTGTGACATCCCTCTCTTAAAATCGCGCACGCTCTCCACGTCCTTTATGCCGGGCTGCCGCTCGACACGGGAGTTAATATCAAATCCGACGCACGACCGGCACGCGGCAACGCACCGCCTCGCCTCAGCAACGTTCCTAGGGCCAAGCCCGCCCGCCAAGAGAAAACCAGTCGGAGCCGTATAGGACCGAAGCCACTCCCAGCAAAACGGCTCGCCGCTTCCGCCCCTCCCCGAGTCGAGTAGGTAGAGATCCCCGGGGTTCGGCAGGGCGCTGAGCACCGCGATATCTCCCTCGCCCTTCACCGACACCGCCCTGATAATCGAGATGTCCGGCAGGAGAGCCCTGATCGCTTCGGCATCCTCGCCGCTCTCGCCACCATGGAGCTGCACCGCGCGCAGCCCAAAGCGCCTCACAACCCCAGAGATGCGCTCGGGACTCTCCTGACAGAAAACGCCTACTGTCGTGATCGTGCCGGGGAGGGAGCGAACCGCATCGGCCAGCGCCTCATCGCCCCGGGCAACACGCCTCGGCGACCCCTCAACAAAGACAAGCCCGAGCATCTCCGGGCGCAGCTCCGACACCTGCCGAAGGTTCTCTGCATCGGTCATCCCGCACACCTTAAGCTTGAGGCTGCCAGGCACAGTTATCCCCCTTCCTCGACTTCTTGAATGAGGCGCGCGCAGGCCCGTTCGGGCTTTGAGTGCCTCATGAAGGCTTCGCCGATCAGGAAGCCCCGGTACCCGCACGCCTTGAGGCGCCGCACCGTGGCTGCGTCCTCGATACCGCTCTCTGTTACCCTGGCAAATTCGGAGGGAATCCTTTCCGCTAGGCGCTCAGACGTCGCAGGGTCAACCTGAAAGGTGCACAAGTCCCTGTTGTTGACGCCGACCAGGCTTGCCTCAGGGCAGAGGTGAGTCGCAAGCTCCTCCTCGCTGTGCACCTCAAGCAGCACCTCCATGCGGAGCGATCTCGCAAGCGAGCCTAGCTCCCGCACCGCAACAGGCGGCAGGGCTGCGGCGATCAGCAGCACCACATCTGCCCCTGCTGACTTTGCCTCGACCACCTGATAGGGATCGACGATAAAATCCTTTCGCAGTATCGGGCAGAAATTAAACCTTCTTGCCGTTGAAAGATCCTCAAGGCTCCCGCCAAAGAACTTCTGGTCCGTGAGCACCGAGAGCGCTGAGGCCCTGGCTTGCATGTACCCTAGCGAGAGCGCCTCAACGGATACGTGCCTGGCAATCTCCCCTTTTGAGGGCGAGCGGCGCTTTATTTCAGCGATTATTCCAACTCGGTCCTCACGCGCCAGGTAGCTCCTCATCGACACCGGAGCGGACCCGAAGTAGATGCTCTTCTCAAGGAGCTTGGTCGGGTAGAGCTCTTTTCGCTCCGCAACCTCTGACCTCTTGTGGGCTATGATCTTCTCCAGGATATTTCCCATGGCTTCTATCTCCCCTCCGTGCTGAGCTCCAAGGCCCGCAGCGCCCGTCCCGACGCGATGCTCTCGCGGGCAGCCTCCACGTAGTCTTGAAGCGGCAGCTTGCCCCGCAAGTGGCGAAGCGCGAGCCCAGCACCAGCACACACCACATCCTCCTGCGCTTTTGTGCCGCGCCCCTCAAGGATGCGCCGAACTATCGCCGCCGACTCAGCCGTGTTGGCACCCGCAGCAAGCGCTGACGGCTGCGCTTGCGGCAGCCCAAAGTCGCCAGGGACAAGCTCAGCCTCACCGTCGCGCGACACGACTGAGAGCGGCGCCGTGAGGGTAACCTCATCGTGCCCATCGGAGCTGACGAAGGCAACAAAGCTGATCCCCCTGCTCCTCAGCACATGCCCATACAGCCGGAGCGCTTCCCGATCGTACACGCCGGCCATCTGGAACGTCGGGCTGGCCGGGCTGACCAGCGGCCCAAGCATGTTGAACACGGTCCTAAAGCCAAGCTCACGGCGCACCGGCGCGGCCCGCTTTAGGGCCGGATGGAAGAGCGGCGCATGGAGAAAGCACACTCCCGCCCTCTCAAGGCTCCTGAGGAGGGCATCCCTGCTCGCCAACAACGGCACCCCGAGCTCCTCCAAGACGTTCGAGGAGCCGCACGTTGAGGACACGGCGTAGTTCCCGTGCTTTGCAACCCTGCAACCCGAGCCAGCGAGGACGAAGGCCACCGTGGTAGAGATGTTGAAGGAGCCCTTGCCATCCCCGCCGGTTCCGCACACGTCCACCACCTCCTCGCCGCCGAGATCGACCGGTGTTGAGAGCTCGAGCACAGCCTGACAGAATCCCTCAAGCTCATCAGCCGTTACCCCGCGCAGCCTTAGCAGGGCGAGCAGCGCCGCAAGCTGCGAGCCGTTGCCTGCCTCCCCAAGCACGTCAAGCATCAAGGCCTTCGCCTCTGAAGAGCAGAGCCTCTTGCCGCTAACGATGTCATCAAGGCGACCTCTCATGCTCGAACAAAGCTCTCTAGCATCTCCCTGCCATGCTCCGTCAGGATTGACTCCGGATGGAACTGGACCCCCCACACCGGCAGCCTCCGGTGCCGCAGCGCCATAATCTCTCCTGTCCCGTCTACTGCGGTAACGGCCAGCTCGCCCTCCGGAAACCCCTCCTTCTGCACGACCCAGGAGTGGTAGCGGCCGACCGAGAAGCGCTTTGGCAGGCCCTGAAAAATGGTGTCGCCTGGGCCAACTACCTCTATTGGCATCGCCTTGCCGTGAATTGGGCTCTCGATATTGCGCAGGGAGGCGCCAAAGACCTCTCCAATGCACTGGTGGCCGAGGCATACCCCCAACATCGGCTTTGTTTCTGAAAACGCGCGCACTACCTCCGGCATAATCCCCGCCTCAGCGGGAATCCCAGGCCCCGGCGACAGCACCACCTTGTCGTAGGCCTCAACGTCAGAGAGCGAGAAAGCGTCGTTGCGCTTCACGTCCACCGAAACACCCCCGGCCTCCTCGAGCATCTGGACGAGGTTGTAGGTGAAGGAATCGTAGTTATCAACCATCAGAATCTTCATCCTTTCCCTAGAGCTCCTTTGCCCGCTGTATAGCCGCCCGAAGCGCTCCGAGCTTCGCATGAGCCTCGTTAAGCTCATTTTCCGGAACGGAGTCGTGCACGACCCCCATGCCTGCCTGGTACACAAGCGTGTTTTTCATGCTCAGGAATGAGCGAATCATGATGCCAAACACGGCGTCCCCGTTAAAGCCAAAGAACCCGACACAGCCTCCGTAGTGCCCGCGCCGAATCGGCTCGTGCTGGTCGAGCAGCTGCATCGCACGGTGCTTCGGCGCGCCCGAGAGCGTGCCCGCAGGAAACGTGTCGCTAACCAGCTGCGGCGCAAGCCCTGCATCGGGCAGCGAGCCCTCAACCTCGGACACGAGGTGAATGACGTGCGAAAAGAACTGTGCCTGGCGAAACTTGGTGACTCGAACCCCTTTGCAGTGCCGACTGAGGTCATTGCGGGCAAGGTCAACGAGCATGCAGTGCTCAGCGTTCTCCTTCGGGTCCTCCATGAGCGCTTCTACTCGCTCCTTGTCCTGGGCATCATCCCCACTCCTCCTCGTTGTCCCTGCCAGCGGGTAGATGCCAGCAGTCCTCTCGCGCACCACGATCTGCGCCTCTGGCGAGGAGCCAAAGAGCCTGTAGCCGCCGAAATCGCCGTAAAAGAGGTACGGAGAGGGGTTTATTGAGCGGAGAGCCCTGTACACCTGAAAGTCATCGCCTTCATAGGGCTGTAGGTACCTCCTTGAGGGCACGATCTGGAATACGTCGCCTCGGGCGATGTGGCCCTTGCAGGTTCGGATAAGGCCGAGAAATTCCTCGTCCGATGAGGCTGATTGCTCAGCACCGCGCGGGGCGAAGGGCAGCGTGCGCACCCCAGCCTGAAACGCGGCTCGCATGAAATCCTCCTGCCGCGCCCCATCATCCTCGCCGACAACTGCATTCTGAAGGATATGCACCTCATTGCGAAACGGGTTGAAGGCGAGGATGTGCCGGTACACCGCAAAGCGCACCTCTGGCACCTGAAAATCTTGGGAGCGCGGCTTGGTTAGGGCAATCCGCTCCATGTGCTCGACAGCCTCCCAAGACGCGTAGCCAAAGGCGCCGTTTGTGACGCCCTTCGGCAGTGGTCCGGCCTCAATCGAGAACCCCGCAAGAAAGTCCGCAATCTCTTTGCTGAATCCGGTAGCGGGAGCAACACGACGCCGCACTGTCTCTTCGCCCAAGAGTGAGATGCGGAGCTCCCCGCCATCAATGACAAACTCCGCAAGGGGCTCGCAGCAGATAAAGGAGCGGCAGTCATCGGCACTGCGATAATCAGCGCTCTCCAGGAGCAAGGGGCGCGAATAGCGGTCCCGCAGGCGCAGGTACACTGCAACGGGAGAGGTGAGGTCTGATATGACAGTTCTGCAAGTGGTCTTGATTCTCATAAGGGGCGGTAGCGGCTTAGGTCAGCTTACGGGAGGATACAGCAATGTAGGGGGAGTATAATGAGGGCTTACGCCCAAGTGCCTGCAGCACTGTGAGAAACTGGCCCGACAGCACTGAACACAGCTGCGCAGGGGGCGCTAAGGACGGCTATGTGCACAGCGGTGGCTGAAAGGATTGACATCCTTGGACCTTACGTGGGTTGCCCAGGGAGGTCAAGCAAAAGTTTGCGGCACAGGCAGTGAACCCCTGCCCACACCCGTTATTGATTCGTGCCAGATCCGCCCATTTCCGCCCCCCCAAGCAGGTCGAGGGGCAGATTACTTCCCTCGCACATCCGAGCATGCCGTGCTTTTACGGGGACTTTTTGTTGATCTCCGAGAGTGCCCTGCTCTAGTCTCGACGTGGGGTTACATTTCCAGGTTTTTTTTCCGAAAGGAAGGTGCGTTGTGACGACCTCTAATAACCAGGGCGACCCGTCGGTTCGCCTTGAGACATTTCTCAACTCTCTCTCCGAGAGAGAGCGTGGGATTGTAAAGTGCCGGTTTGGGCTTGAAACCTACAAGTTCGAGCCGGAGGAGATCGCGAGGATTTTCAAGACCTCTGTCGAGTCCATTGAGAGGGAGATAGAGATCGTGGAGCAGAAGCTTCGCGAGGCTCGCCTACTTGACTGGGCCAAGCTGCAGGCAGGGGTTTAGTGAGGTTTGCTATTCCGGCGAAGGGACTTTGCTCTTTTCGCCGGAATGTACCCCATCCAAGCCAGATGCTCCGACGAATCCCTCCCTACGTCCCCGACAAAAAAGCCGCTCTCAGGCGCATGCCAGACAGCAGGGACCGCTGCTCCTATCGGGTAGCCACGCGCCGGTGCCCCGCGAGCCGGATATGCTTGGCGATGGTGCGCATGACGGTGCCCTCCTTTGAGAGCACGAAGATCCAGCCGCCGTGTATACGGAACTGCTCGCCATTAACGCCGAATCTCGCTAGCACTGACGAGATTTTGTGCCTCTCAATAGGCTGGGCGAGCTGATATGTCGAAGAGAACCGCTCAAAGCAGTCGGCCGCACTGAACCAGCCGCTCATCTTTTCGCGGGGCTCACGTGCAAGGCGAATGAGCTCGCAGAACTCGGAGAAGGCGCGGGAGTGCACCGAGGATCGCCGTCCCCGCACATCGTAATACCCCATCAGGTCGCGGTGCTTCGGAGTAAGCCTAAAGGACCCTAGCTTCTCCCGAGGCGCACTTGCCAGCTCGTGACGCAGGAGCGTGCTGAGCCCCCGTCCGTGCAGCTCGAGGATGCGAAAGGCATTCCCCCGGTCCTCAATGAAGAGGAACTTCCCCGCCATGCGGGCCGTTGCGCTCTTGGATGCCTTGGTCTGGAACGGGACGAGCAGCGGGTAGGAGCGCGGTATCTCTCGCGCCCGGCGGGCCATCGCCACCAGCGCCTTGAGGCACACAGGCAGGCTCCGCTCGATGCCTGGATATCGACGCTTTAGGAACCCTGACTCGCTAGCCAGCTGAAAGAAGCTTCGCAGGACCTGCTCTGAGATAGTCACCGTGCCGCCACGGCGTGACACGACGATCTCAAGCCCTTTTGCCCCCCTCCGGAGCTCAGCGCCGCGCAGGCCCTGCAGCTGGGGGTCGGCGGGGTGGATATAGTCTGCCGTTGATAGGAGCGATCCCAGGTAGTATGGGAGCCCGAACTGCTGGGGGTTCTTGAGCGGAATTGGGATGAGGAAGCCCGCAAGCACGCTCTTGCCCTCCACGAGGTAGAGCCGTTCAGGCTCGTGCCCCTCAAAGAGCCAGAGGTGGCATTTCTCAATCGGCTTCTGGACCCCCTCCCTGCTGCCGGCGTGAAACCACGCCTGGTAGCGCTCCACTACTGATGCCACCCCACGCTCATCAACGAAGAGCCCTCGAGGGACAACCCTAATGAGGTTGCGCTCGCCCTCGAAGCCCTTGTTGCCTCGGAGGTGCTCAAGAAAGCCAAGCAGAGCTGCCCGCTCGCCTCCCTGCTCAGCAGCAGGCGCCTGCCCGCCGCTTTTTGCCCCCTCTTCTGTTGAATTCATGGCACAGACGATACTCCACGGAGCATTTACCCCGCCATACCCTTGCAGTAGGCTCACTGCCAGATGACAGCAAGCTCCCGACTTCCCTGCTCTATCGACGCGATTGATTCCTGGTCGATGGCCCGTGCCACAACTATCACGACGCTGCATGGCCCGGTGGAGACCCCAATCTTCATGCCAGTTGCCACG
>JAFMJG010000118.1 GCA_017853605.1 bacterium | reverse complement strand
TGAAGCTGTCGCCCTGGTACACCGACTGCTCCTTGTAGCCCTTGGCCTCAGCGATGCGCGCGTTGTAGGTGCTCTGGGCCTCCGAGAACTCCTTCTGCTTCTTGGCGCGCATCGTCTCAATGCGCGAGCGCTCGCCCTCGATGTCCTGCTCCATCTCCTGAATCTCGCGCAGCCGATCCTGGTAGCTGGTGTCCTCTGAGCCGTCGGCGAGGAGGCGGACAAAGCGATACTGCTTGAGGTTGATCGCCTCAACCTCGATGCCGAGCGGCCCCAGCTGCTGCTGCGTCGCCCGCAGAGCCTGGTCAACCGTCTCGTTGCGCTTCTTGTCGTCCCGGTACTCAGAGGTCTTGAGCTCATTCATGAAGGTGCGGATCTCTGAGCGCACCACCGAGATCACGAGCTTCTGCACCTCCGCTGGCGTGGTCGCCACGCGCTGCACGAGCAGCACGAGAGACGCCGGATCGGGCTTTATCCGGTAGCGGACGGTTATCTTGAGCGCCGCCTCATTGCCGTCGCGCGCGCGCGTGTACACATCCTCGTTCTGCACAACGCGGGTGGTCCCTCCCCCATCCCCCATGCCGCGCCCCCAGCTCAGGTACTGCGGGGACGTGTCGAAGCGGTAGATCGTCTCCCACGGCCACACCACCACCGTCTCAAGGGGCGAGGCGACTGCTCCTGCCCCCCCAACTCCGCCGCCGAGGAAGGTCGGAAGCGTCCTGAAGGTCACGCCGTACTCCGTCGTGCCCATCTGCTGAATGCCGGTGTCGCACCCTGTGAGCAGCGCTAGCGAAAACAGGAGCGAGAATACGAGGGGGTGCCTACTTCGCATCGCTTGCCTCCCCGTCGCTCTTTATGCCGGCCGAGCCAGCGAGCCGGCGCACCCAGCCGTCAAAGTCATACGGATCCACGTTCGCGACAACACCCCCCTTGAGCGAGGCGAGGCTCTGGGCGAGCTGCAGGGCAACGTACACATCGCTTCCCACTTTCGCGAGAACGTCGCTCTTCATCTTGTCCACTGCAGCACGGGCCTCTGCGACGAGCAGGGAGCCCTGCGCCATCTTTTCGCGCCGGTAGAGATCGCCCTCAGAGCGTATCTGCTCCGCCTCGCTTATCCCCTGCTTGTCGAGGTTCTGGATCACGACGTTTCCGTCAGTTTCCACCTTGTTGACGTCGCGCTGGGCAGCTGCGAACTCTCCGGCGACCTTGTTGTACGCCGACTCAAGCTCCTGCAGGTTCTTCTTGAAGATAGCCTGGTCAATCTCTGCGCGGTACGTGTAGCGCCGCACCAGGACGGCATCCACCTTGATGCCGATCGGGGCGAGCAGCTGCCGCAGCTGCTGCTGCGCCGCCTGCACGCGCTCTTCGCGTGCAGAGGGGTCGTAGAACTCCGCCGTTGAGAGGGCGCTCAGCGAGCGCTTGAGCTCGTTCTCTGCCACCTGCGAGAGGTACTTTCGCCACTGCTGGTCGTTGGCGCCCACTTCACGAATAAGGTCTGCGGCCCCGCCGTGCTGCTCGCCATCAGCGGCGCCCTCGCGCGCGTAAAACCGGTACAGCACCGCGGCGTCGATGTCGACCGTTGTTCCATCAACCGTCGGGATGTCGAGCGAGCCGAAGGAGCCAGGATTTGCCTCGCTGTCCCGGGCGAAGTCGATAATCTGGATCGTCTGCGGGATCTCGTAGATCGTCGAGTAGCCGGGGATAGTCCAATGGAATCCCGGCTCCAGCGCACGGGCCACGAGCCCCTGGCCCGGCCCAAATGCGATCTTGCGCACGCCAACGTGGCCCACCGGCACCACAGCCCCGAACACAAACGCCACCACGCCGAGCGAGCCCAGCACCAACACAACGAGGAACAGGAGCGACGCAAGGGCCCGTCCGCGCTCCTGCGAGCGGCTTCTGAAAGGCACAGTGTGCGGTGAGGTAAGCTTCATGCGGTTGCTAAAAATGAGCGCTGCTGACTCTCAGTAGCACGACTGCCAACATCTAACAAACCCCTACCATCACTGCCGAAATCGTGCGCCAGGCGCCGCCGTTGGGCAGCTGCCCTGTGCACGGCGGCCCGCCGCCGCCCTGCGAAAAAAACAGTACGAAAAGTCACTGGTGGATCTTTGCAGCTTGGGCCCGGTGCACGCCATGATCGTGCAGTAAGTACAGCACGATGGACACGTCCTGCCCTGCCGCGCCTCAGGGCTCGCGCAGGGGCTCCCCTCTTTTTAAAGTTGAAACGGGCGCGCGGCCTGCCCGATACTACTGGGGAATCGCGGGAGCCCCACCCTGCGAAGATTGCCTGGTTGGTGTCATGCCGGAGCGTTCATCCCGCAAGCAGCTTTGCCGTATCCTCGCCCTTGTGCTGGGCGCCTATGCGGCAGTGGCGAGTCCAGCTGTTGAGCGGGCACACGCAGATCCGATCCGGCCACTGGGCACCAACCTCGTTGCCGTCTCCGACTACTCGCCGGAGCTCCCCTTCGTGAACCTCTTTCTCTCGTCGCGCCCGTGGCTCACTCAATGTGATCCCGAGAGGGACCCCAGCTGCTCATGGAACAACGCCTGGGACACAGGCGAGAGCCGACTCCTCAACGTTGACAGCAGCGGCTGGGTGCGCTCGCTGCCGGCCCGCTCATCAGCGCCGATCTTCACCAGCGCGGCGACCTACTGGGATCTCCCAGCGGGCTTCGTCGGCGGGCGCTTTGTTGTGCTGTACGATGGCACAGGCACAATAGAGTATGGCATCGGCGCCGAGCGGATCTCATCCTCACCAGGCCGCGACCTCGTTGAGGCACGTCCAGCGCAGGGCGGGATCCTGCTCCGCATCACGGCAACCGACCCCAGCCGCACCGGCGACTACCTCCGCAATATTCGGGTTTTCCGCGAGGGAGATGAGAGCCGCCTCGCCGCAACACGCTTCTCGCAGCACTTCCTCGAGCAGCTCGCCCCATACTCGGCCCTGCGCTTCATGGACTGGATGCAGACGAACGACTCGCCGGTGACATCGTGGAGCGACCGGCCCATGCCGGGCGACGCCCGATTCTCGTCCGACAAGGGGGTTCCGCTTGAGGTCATGGTGGACCTGTCAAACACCACCGGCAAGGATCCCTGGTTCACCATTCCGCACCGCGCCGACGATGGGTACGTGCGGATGTTTGCCGCCACGGTGCGGCGGCTCCTGCGGAGCGACCTAACTGTGTACGTCGAGCACTCAAATGAGGTGTGGAACTCTGGATTCTCGCAGGGGGGGTGGCTTGAGGAGCAGGCCGAGGCCGCCTGGCCAGGCTCAGACGAGAGCGGCTTCACGAAACGGATGAACTGGCACGGAAAGCGGACGGCAGAGATCTGCGACACCTTCCGTGCCGCATTCGCTGGCGAGGAGTCTCGCGTCGTGTGCGTGCTCGCTTCTCAAGCGGCGAACAGCTGGACGGCGAGCGAGGCCCTGTCGTGCCCCCTCTGGGAGCACGGCCCGTGCGCGTCGCACGGCATCGGCGCGGTCGCCGTTGCTCCGTACTTCGGTGATTACCTCGGACAGGCAGAGAGCTACCAGCAGGTGCTCAGCTGGACCAGGATGAATGATGGCGGCCTGCAGATGGTCTTTAGGGAGCTCTCCGAAGGTGGCGCGCTCCTGGGGGGCCCCACGGGAGGGGCGATTGCCCAGAGCCTCGACTGGATTGCCCAGAATCGCTCGGTCGCAGCCCAGTTTGGCCTGCCCCTGCTGGCATACGAAGGGGGCCAGCACCTGGTCGGAGTTGGCTGGGCGAGCGAGAGCGAGGCGCTCACTGCCCTCTTCACCCGGGCGAACCGCGACCGGCGCATGGGCGAGGCCTACAGGCGCTACCTCGACGGTTGGAACGCCCTCGGTGGCGGGCTCTTCATGCACTTCTCTGACATCGGAAGCTACACGCGCTACGGCTCGTGGGGAGCGCTTGAGTCGGTGAGCCAGCTCTCATCGCCGAAGTACGACGCGCTCAAGGCATACGCGCTCGGCGATGCCCCGGCGCCAACGCCGACTCCGATGCCGATGCCAACGCCAGAGCAATCCAGCCCCACTCCCACGCCAAGCCCCGCAGGCGACGAGTTCGCCCTGCGCATCTTCCGGGCGATCGGCGGCGATGTCTCAGACACCGAGGGGGCGCTGTGGTGCGGATCGGCATGTTCGGCGACCTATGCTCGTGGCTCGGCTGTGACGCTCTATCCCCGGGCCCGGCGCGGTTTCTCGTTTGTGCGCTGGACCGGCGCGTGCTCTCACTCGCGCCGTGCCTGCTCGATCTCGATGGAGAGCAACACCCAGGTGCGCGCGCTCTTCAGGCGGCGGCGATAGCGCCACGAGCTGGCCCCGCACCAGCCACGGCGGGGCCGAATAAGACCGGAGGCGGCTTGCCCACAAAATGCCCGCAAACTCAGGGGGGTAGTCAGCACAAGACGGTTTGCCGTAGCGCCCCCGGGGGGTTCCTGTGGTATCATGGGGAACGCCGGATCTGCGGCGCCCGCAACGTATCTGCCCTATGTCACAAGGTCTCGTCGCAGCCTCTGAGTACATCCCAAAGCGGGAGGCCCTGCTCGTTAAGGTCGACTGTTCCGATTACCTCATCGACTACTACCTGCACCGCAGGACGTACGCCCCCGACACCGACCCGTCTCACGACGCCAAGCTCAAGGACCTCATTACGTGCTTTGCAATTCACCTCTCGGCGCGCACGGGACAGGAGACGCACGCGTGGACCGTACACCTCGTTGCCGAGACGCCATACTCGCTTTTCGTCACCGGCAACACCGGCCTGATCGACGAGAGCGGCATCGCCCGCGGATTCATCGTCGGCCACATCCTGACGGACCACATCCGGCACACTGACGTTAACTCTATTCATGCGCAGTTTACCCACCGCGGAAGCACCTTCAACAGCATGGTGCGCTGTGACACGAACGATATCCCGCGCATGGTCGAGCAGTTCTACGCGCAGAGCGAGCAGTACCCCCTGCGCATCGAGCTCTCTGCCACGAGCGACACTGCGCTGGGGCTCGTTGCCCTGCCGGAGCACGACGAGGCGTGGATTCAGTCCGTCAACCTGGCAGGGCTCGCCTCGTCGCAGGAGGTGCCGCGCAGCCCGATGCGAACCGTGCACTTTGCGTTTGCCTGTGACTGCTCCCCAGAGAAGCTGCTGCCGTTTTTTCGCGGGATGTCCCCGGAGTCGCTCAATGAGCTCTACGGGGACGACTCAGAGCTCCAGATTACCTGCCCGCGCTGCGGCAAGCAGTTCGGGGTGGCGCGCTCAGAGATCGCCGAAAATTAGCCCGAAATTGCGTCCGCCAGGACGACGAGTGGCTTGGGGTTCTTGGGCCTTCCCTTGAAGAGCACCTCGTAATGCACGTGAGGCCCGGTGGCCCTGCCCGAAGCCCCGGAGAGCCCAATCCTCTGTCCCCGGTCCACAACCTGCCCCTCGCGCACAGAGGCCTTCGAGAGGTGCGCATAGCGCGTGATGATGTGCGGCGTGTGCGCGATGTCTATCGTCAGCCCGTAGTGGTGGTGATAGCCAACCTTCTGGACCGTTCCGGCGCCAGTGGCAACAACATTGGAGCCGCGCGGAAGAGAGACATCTATGCCTTCATGAAAGGAGGAGCGGCTTGAGAAGGGAGACTCGCGGAAGCCGAAGCCTGATGAGTACCTCCCCAGGGCTGGCGAGCCGATCGGGAGCCGCTCCACTGCGGCGAGGTAAAAGCTCAAGTCTTCGAGCAGCGCCGCCTCCTCTTCAAGATCCTCGGCGCTCACCTCACCCGCACTGAGGGTGCGCACGATTATCTCGTCGTCCTCGCTGGCAGGGATTGAGAGCGAGATATCCTCCTTCTTCGCGCCCCGGGCCACCGGGGTTGTCGAGGACCCGCCGCTTAGCTCTGGAGAGTTTAGGATCGAGGCCAACGCTGCCTTGGCGTTCTTGCTGTCTCCGCCTGCTGGAGCACCCTTGGCGAGCGCCGCAGCGGCTTTTGGATCTGCCCTCTTCTGGGCACGATCACTCCTGCCGAAGAGGCTCAGCGCCCCAGCTGCCTTGAGGGCGCGCTCGATGCCATCGAGCTTCTCGCGAGCAGTGCGCTGGAACTCGCTCTTGCGCACAAACTCGCTCTGGAGTGCGGTCACCTGGCGCTCCAGGCGGCCGTTTGACTCCCTGAGCTCGTCACGCTCCCCGGTGAGCCGGTAGACGGTGTAGACGTCCCGAGCCTGCTGAATGAGGTTGGTGAAGAAGCTTCCAGCCGCAAAGGTGGCGATACCCACGGCCAGGCCAAAGCTCACTCCCCCTATCAGGGCGAGGCGAACAGGGACCTTGACGGTGGCGACCCCGTACCGGAGGCAGCGCGCCAGGACGATCCGAAATGAGTCTCTTTTCTGGATGTTAAACATCTCCAGCATCCTTGGGCCCAGGGGCTTTGAGGGGCACCCCGAGGCACACCAGACGCTACGTTATCCGCCGTGGGGGGTCAAATTTAGGGATTTAGATCAGACCTTTACGGACTGCTTCACTTTGATCCGATCAGCTCTCGGGCAGAGGCTCGCGAGGCCTCCGTAATGGTGTAACCCGCTAGCATCCTTGCGATTTCATCAACCTTCTCGTGCTCTGAAAGCTGCCGAACAACGGTTATAGCCCGGTCACCGACCTCCTTGTTGACCAGGAAGTGGCGGTCCGAGAGGGAGGCGACCTGGGGGAGGTGCGTTATGCAGACCACCTGCGACCGGCCGGAGATCTCCTTGAGCATCTGCCCCACCGAGCGGGCGACGCCACCCGAGATGCCCGTGTCAACCTCGTCGAAGATGAGCACGTTAACCCCCGAGCGCTCCCGGAGGATCTTCTTGAGCACGAGCATGACCCGCGAGAGCTCGCCGCCCGAGGCGATCGCGGCCAGCGGCGCATGCGGCTGCCCCTTGTTGGGCGAGATGAGGAAGTCAGCCCGGTCAAGCCCGGTGGCGCTCGGCTCCACCTCGGTAAAGCGCACATCAAGAGAGGAGTCGCGCATGTTGAGCTCCTGCAGGTCCCGGTCCACCGCCTTGCAGAGCTGCTTGGCTCCTGCCATTCGCGCCTTGCGGAGCTCCCGCCCCACAGCGAGCACCTCGCTGTAGAGGGCCGTGACCTCACGCTCAAGCCCCTTGAAGCTCTCGCCCCCCACAAGGGCGTCTATCTCACGCTCGCTGCGCTCCTTGAGCGCAACGAGGCCGGCATCGTCGGTGCGGTGCTTGCGCTCTAGCCGGGCGATCTCAGAGAGCTCCTCGCGCAGCGCCTCGAGCGTCTCGGCGTCAACGTCGAGCGAGGAGACGAAGCGGCTGATGGAGATCTCGCTGCGGCTCAGGGCATCCTTTGCGGCCTCAAACTCCGACAGGAGCGCCGAAGCGCCCGGATCGAGCCGCACGATCTCCTGCATGCACCCCGAGAGCTCCTTCATGCCGAGCGTCAGCCCCTCCTCTCCTGACATAAGGTCTAGGGCGCGCTGCCCCACCGCTATGAGCCGCTCGGCGTTGCCGATCCGCTTTACCTCGCGCTCAAGCTCGGCGCGCCTGCCGGCTCTGAGCGCAGGGAGCGCCCCGAGCTCTGCGAGCGTTGCCTCAAGCTCCTCGCGCCGGGCAGCGCCCTTGGCGTGGGCCTCCTGCAGCCGCTGAAACTCAGCGCGTTTCTCAGCCCATGCGCGGTGGGCATCCCGCATCTTCGCCGTGAGATCCGCGCTGTTGCAGAAGCCGTCGAGAAGCTCGAGGTGAAACCTTGAGTCGAGCAGCTTTGTCTGGTGGTGCTGGCTGCAGATGTTGACGATCTTGCGCACAATCTCCTCGAGGAGCGAGACGGTGCCGAGCCGCCCGTTGATGAGCACCTTTCCCCGACCCTCTCGCGGCAGGGTTCGCGACACCACGAGCTCATCATCTTGGCCAACGATCTCGGGGAGCTCGGCGCGGACACCCTCAGGCACGGCAGAGAGGTCGAAGAGCGCCTGCACCTCAAGCTGGTCGGCGCCAGAGCGGATCATCGAGGGCGAGCCCTTTGCGCCCAAGATGAACTCGAGCGCGTGAAGCAGGATCGACTTCCCCGCCCCTGTCTCGCCACTGATGACGTTAAAGCCCGGGTCGAACGAGAGTGACTGCCGGTCGATAATGGCGAAGTTGCTTATCGTCAGTTCGCTTAACATAGTTTTATGCCGCCGCTACAAGCGGTTCGATAGCACGCCACCACCGTAAGGGCAAAAGAATCCTTTAAGGCGCGGAGCCCACGCCCCGGCCATGGGGCACGGCAGCTAGTCGGGGCGGTTTGGGACACCCCAGTTGAGCTTGGTCCTCAGGATGTCGAAGTAGCTCTTCTCGCGCGAAACGACGAACTTAACCGCCTGCTTCGCCTGGCTTACCTTGACGATGTCGCCGGATGCGAGGGTCTCAGATACCTGCCCATCGACGGTGACGATAACCTCGTCGTCAAACTTCGGCAGCTCCACCTCTACGGCTGCAGAGCCGGGAAGGATGAGCGGGCGGTTCGTGAGGGAGTGCGGGCAGATCGGAGTCACGAGGATCACGCTCAACGACGGGTGGGCGATCGAGCCCCCTGCCGCAAGCGAGTACGCCGTGGAGCCGGTCGGCGTCGACAGGATGATGCCATCGGCGCGAATGCGCGCCACGTCGTGACCGTTGACGGCGAGGTCGAGCTGCGGAAGCCGCGAGCGCGCCCCCTTCTGCACCACGACGTCGTTGACGGCCTGAGACTCGAAGGCGACAGCGCCCTTGCGGTGCACCTGCACCTCGAGCAGGACGCGCTCCGCGCACTTGACGTCACCCTTGAGCACATCATCGAGCACCCCAATAAGCTCGTCAGGCCGGACCTCTGTCAGGAAGCCGAGGTTGCCGAAGTTGACCCCCACAAAAACAGGTGACTGCCCATGCACGTAGCGCGCCACACCGATGAGGGTGCCGTCACCGCCCAGCGTTATGATCGGATCGGCCCGCCCCACCATCTCCTTGGCGCCGATCCCTGGCGACGAAAGCTTGAGCAGCTTCGCCGTCTGCGGGCACACATCGAGCGGCAGGTTGCGCGACTGGCACCACGCCACAACCTCGCGCGCCAACGACAAGACCCTCTGGCTGCCGGGCCGTATAACGAGCCCCATCCTCTCAATCATTGCAAACTCTCCCGCGCCTGCGCCGTCTCGCTCCCGACTCGAGAGCTCTCCTGGCCCGCGTTGATGTCGTCGATCACACGCTTGAGCCGCTGCTCCCCAACCTCTCGGGACCGGTACTCATGCCCCGTCATTGCTGCAACCATTCGGCCGGGGCCGGACACGATCGTGTCGTAGGTGCTGGACCATGACTTCCCCTGATTGTCAGGGAGGAGCGACGCCACGGTCACTGGCTCGTAGCCGCTAAGCGACAGCACCGCGTTTCCGAGAAGATAGATCGCATACGGCGGAAATACCACCACAGTTCCCACGCTCACGGCGGTGTCCCCGAGGCCGGGGCCGTAGGCAAAGTTTCCGCCTACCTCATTGAGCACCTGCTTTGCTTGCTCTGGAGGGATCTCCTGCCCGACTAGCGCCATCTGGTCGGGCTGGCTCTCTGGCTTCTTCTTGATGAGCCCGCAGGCTGATGTGAGGAGCGCGGGCGAGAGGGCGAGGAGAAAAAAGAGAGCGCTCGACAGCGACCGGGAAACTGCAGGTCGCCACCGAGCGCACACCCACGTCGGCGCGCCAAACTTTGCCGAACGTGCAGCATCTCTTGCTCGTAAAACCACGGTACGTCCTTAAACCTCACCTGTAAGGCGCATACAGCCCCCGTATGTTGCACCTTTCAAAG
>JAFMJG010000117.1 GCA_017853605.1 bacterium | reverse complement strand
AGAAGTCCGTACGACCTCTTCACCTTCTGCTTCTCGCGAAGCTGCACCTTAAAGTTTGAGAACTGCTGGCGGCCGCGACCATGCTGGCCCGGCCCACCTTCCCGCTTCTCAAGCGAACACTTCCCCGTGTAGCAACGCTCGCCCTTGAGGAAGAGCTTCTCTCCCTCACGGCGACACAAGCGACAAACTGCTCCGCAATACCTTGCCATGACCTACGCCCCTCTACCTTAAACTCTACGACTCTTTCGTGCGCGGCATCCGTTGTGCGGAACCGGCGTGATGTCCTTAATGAGCGTTACCTGAAGCCCTGCAAGATGCAGCGCCCGAAGCGCTGACTCGCGCCCAGAGCCCGGGCCCTTCACGCGCACGCTCACCGTGCGAACCCCCGCCTCCTTCGCCTTGCGGGCTGCAGCATCTCCTGCAACCTGGGCGGCAAACGGAGTCGACTTGCGCGACCCCTTGAAGCCATTCGCGCCGCAGCTTGACGTCGCAATAACGTTGCCTGCCGGATCGGTGATGGTAACGATGGTGTTGTTGAAGGTCGCATGAACGTGCGCCACACCCACCGGTACATTGCGCTTAACCTTCTTCTTCTTTACCGCTGTCCCAGCCCCTGTTCCAGCTACGCGTGCCTCTGCCACAAACTTCTCCTTACCAGAGCTACCCTAAAATACCTTAAATCTGACTACGTCTTGGTTGCCGCCTTCTTTCCGGTGATCGGCGCGCGACGCGGACCCTTTCGGGTGCGGGCGTTCGTGCGAGTGCGCTGTCCGCGCGCTGGAAGGCTCTTGCGGTGGCGCAGCCCCCTGTAGCACCCGAGATCCATGAGGCGCTTCATCGAGGCCGCTATCTCTCGGCGGAGATCTCCCTCCACCTTCTCACGTCGCTCAATTATCTTGCGGATCTTGTCTACCTGCTCCTCCGTGAGGTTGTCAGTGCGGGTGCTCTGATCAATCCCTGCCTCGGCGAGAATCACCTTCGACTTCGAGAGGCCAATTCCGTAAATGTACGTTAGGCCGCGGAGGACCCTCTTGTTACGCGGAAGATCTACACCTGCAATACGTGGCATTTCCTAAACTCCTACCTACAACTATCCCTGACGCTGCTTATGCTTAGGCGTGCGGCTACAGAAGACGTAAATCTTGCCCTTCCGCTTGATGACCTTGCAGTAGCTGCAAATCGGCTTTACAGACGCTCGAACCTTCACAACATCTCTCCAAATCAAACTGTACGAGTTGCCAGCAGAGGCCCTCTGCCAACTAAAAGCACGCTAAATCAGGTGCTTACCCCATTCGAAATCCCCATGCACAAGCCCCGGAGAGCCCGCCAAAGGGCTACCGAGTGCGTAGGGGAACCCCACTGAAGGACGCCAGATTCTACATATTTCCACGACCATTACAACCCCCCCACCCCAACAAGTTGCCGCGAATTTTAGGGTGTTTTAAGGGAGTTTCCAGCGGGCGCAGCGCCGCTGTCGGCCTACCCGCCCCCTGAGTAGCCCTAGCGGGCGCTGGGGCGCGCTCTAGCCGCCCACGGCAGCCAAAATGCGGGCGGAGACCTCCTCAACCGTCCCAACCCCATCTACCTGCCTCAGAAGGCCCTCATTCCGGTAAAACTCGGCGACAGGGGCCGTCTGGGCCCAGTAGACCTGAAGGCGCTTGGCAGCTACCTCAGCCGTGTCGTCAGAGCGGCTCCCCGCCCCGCCCCGGTGCCGGATACGATCCAAAAGCACCTGCTCGGGCACCTCAAGCTGAACTACCCTTGTGAGAGCCGTTTTGCTTGCGCCCAAGAAACCCTTCAAAATCTCGGCCTGAACAACCGTTCGGGGCACTCCATCGAGGAGGTAGCCAGCAGCACAATCAGGCCGAAGCAGGCGATCCTCCAGCACCTTCATGACTAGCTGGTCTGAGACAAGCTCCCCCGCGTCAAGCAAGGACTTCACCTGTCTCCCCAGCTCTGAACCCGACGAGACCTGCTCGCGCAGCATCTCCCCGGTTGAGATGTGCGGAATGCCAAAGTGCTTGCAGATCAGCACCGCCTGAGTTCCCTTGCCCGCGCCTGGAGGTCCGAGGAGGATGATTCTCATACACAGCTCCCTGATGGAGAGATGCCTACTTCCTGGCCAAACGGTTACGTTGGTAGCTGGCAGAGCCGACACCGCCCTTGACCTTGGACGAACGGGACATGAACGCCTCGTAGTTTCGCGCCACCAGCATCGACTCAATCTGCGACGCAGTGTCGAGGGTAACGCCCACCACGATCAGAACCGCCGTGCCGCCGAAAACATACGCGAACTGGGCAGCACCCACCTTGAGGTACACCAGCTGTGGAACAACGCACACCGCCGCTATGTACACCGCGCCCCAGAGCGTAAGCCGGTTGAGCACCCCGTAGAGGTAGTCTGCCGTCTCCGCGCCTGGCCGAACGAGCGGGATAAATCCGCCGTTCTTTTTAAGGTTGTCGGCCACCTCAACAGGATTAAAGATGACCGCCGTGTAGAAGAAGCTGAAGAGCACTATCAGGCCCACGTAGATCGCCTCGTACCCCCACTCTCCCGGCGTCAAGAACTGGGCGAAGCCAGACATCCCAAGGCTGGGGAACACCGTCATTAGGGTAGCGGGCAGCAGCATGATGGCCGATGAAAATATCGGGGGGATAACCCCCGACATGTTGACCTTGAGCGGCATGTACTGGGTCTGGGCCATGGTGCTTCGGTTCCCGACCATGCGTCTCGGGTACTGCACCGGAATCTTTCTGTGGGAGCGCTCAACAAAGATGATGGCGTAGATGGTGAAGAGCGAGAAGACCAGCAGAAAGAGCACCGCAAAGGGCGATAGCTCGCCAGTCCGCGCCAACTCTACCGTGGAACCGAACACTGACGGCATGCGCGCCGCAATTCCCGCAAAGATTATGATGCTTGTGCCGTTGCCGAGCCCACGCTCGGTAATCTGCTCACCGAGCCACATGATGAACGCCGTGCCGGCCGTCAGGGTAATTACGGTAACCGCCTCAAAGTGGAGTCCCGGCACAAGGGCCGCTCCCTTGGCCTCAAGCGCCTTTGCAATCATGTAGCTCTGGAGAATCGCCAGCAGGATCGTGCCGCGGCGGGTGTAGCGCGTGATTATCTTGCGTCCAGAATCCCCCTCCTTCTTGAGGTTCTCAAGGAACGGGATGCTCGGGGTCAGGAGCTGGATGATGATCGACATCGTGATGTACGGCGAGATGCCGAGAACGAAGATCGAAAACTCCTCGAGCGCACCGCCGGAAAAGAGGTTAATGAGGCCGAAGATAGTATTCGAGCTCTGCTCGACACCCTGGCGGATGGCATCCACATTGACGCCTGGAGTCGAGACGAATATCCCAAAGCGGTACACCGCAAGCATCGAAATTGTAAAGAGGAGGCGCCTCTTTAGCTCTGGGATCTGAAACACGTGCCCGACACCACTCATGGATTCCTCACTCGAACTGTTCTTGCCGCCGACTGCACTCCCGCACAGCGAACAGCCCCCATACTACAAGGATTTCCAAATACGCCAAGCTCTATACCTTAGGGGCCCGCAAAAAGTATACCGACCAGCGGCCGGCGCGGCACATGCGCCCGTCCGTGTGCGCAAAAAAAAACGGCCCCCGAAGGAGCCGTGTGTCTCGCATGGCGAGCCCGGAGCGCGGCTCGCTAGGCCGGCACGATCTCCACGCTTCCTCCCGCTGCCTCAACGCGAGCCTTCGCTCCAGCCGAGATCGCATGAACCTTTAGGTGAAGCTTCTTGTTAAAGTCGCAGCTGTCTGCGAGCACTTTGACACCCGCTTTCTGGGAGCTCTTCTTGGCATACCCCAGCTGCCTGATGGTGCTCACATCCACAGTCGTGCCGCTGTCGAGGCGCTGGAGCACCGACAATCGCACAATGTTGTACTCATTGTTGCCCGCAACAGCCTCTCGGGACCGGAAACCAACCTTTGGAATGCGCCTGTAGAGGGGCATCTGGCCTCCCTCAAAGCCAGGGCGGATCGTGCCACCGGAACGGGCAGTCTGGCCCTTGCCACCGCGGCCCGAGGTCTTTCCGTGCCCAGATCCCTCTCCGCGCCCCACACGGCTGCGAGCCTTGCGGGAGCCGGCATTCGGCTTCAGGGTGCTTAACGATAACTTCTTCGTGGCCATACTCGACCTCACTGCTTCCTAATAATTACTTGACCGGAGTCACTTCGAGCAGATACTCGACCTTCTTCAGCATGCCTTTCGTCGCCTCATTGAGGGCGAGCTCTCGCTGCTTGTTGAGGCGTCCCAGTCCGAGCGCCTTAAGGGTCTCCCGCACCACTGGCGCGCGCCCGATACCACTACGAATCTGCCTAACGATTACTTTGCTCATACTCCCTACCCTCGACCACCAATCTGGCCCCGCACGAACTAGTACGGATGGTACCCAACTTCCTCTAGCTTGATGCCACGCACCGCCGCAACAACTTCCGGCTCTTCCAGCATGAGAAGGCCGGCGATCGCCGCCTGCAGCACGTTCTGCGCCGTCGTTGACCCGATACACTTCGTGCGGATGTCCTTGATGCCACACACGTCCATAACCGCCCGCACTGTAGTGCCGGCGATAACTCCCGTTCCGGGAGCCCCGGGCTTCATCACAATCGACGACGGGCCAGCCTTGCCGAGCACGTCGTGGGGGATGGTGGTGCCCTTCAGCGGAACCTTGATGAGCCGCTTGCGGGCGTGCTCCGATGCCTTACGGATCGCATCAGGCACCTCAGCTGCCTTCCCGAGGCCGAAGCCAACATGGCCCCGGCCGTCGCCAGTGACCACGAGAGCGCTGAAGCTAAACCGCCGGCCTCCCTTCACTACCTTGGCAACACGATTGATGAAAACCGTCTTGTCCGTCAGCTCGCCGCACTGGTCCGCTGTTACCCTTCGCTTATCGAGCGTGTCCTTAAAAGCCATGATATCCTCGACTAAAATTCCAGGCCGCCGTCACGAGCGCCATCAGCGAGCGCCTTCACCCTGCCGGTGTAGAGGAACCCATTCCTGTCAAACACTACCTTGCTAACCCTTTTCTCCTTAGAGCGCCCAGCTAGAACCAAGCCCACAGCCCTGGCAGCGAGAACAGACTTGCTGCTTGCCTTGCTGTCCTTGGCCTCTTTGGCAAGCTTCGCAATCTCTGCCTGAACTTCCTTGTCGCGGGTCGACGCGCTCGCCACCGTGGCACAGTTCTCGTCAGCAATAAGCTGAGCGTACATGTGCTTTGAGCTGCGGAAGATGCTGAGCCGCGGCCTCTCCGCCGTGCCCACTACCTTTCTGCGGATCTTGAGCTTCTTTCTCTCTCTCGAGGATGAAGCAACTCTCTTACTCTGCGTTGCCATATGGCACCTAACTCCTACTTCGCCCTAACTCTCGCTCACTGGCGCTTACTTTTTGCCGGTCTTGCCCGCCTTGCGCCGGATCTTCTCTTCAGCGTACTTAATTCCCTTCCCAAGGTACGGCTCTGGCGGCTGTACCTGCCGAATCTTTGCCGCGAATGTGCCGACGAGCTCGCGATTAGCTGACTCCAGCTCCACCGAGTTCTTTTGGACATTCGCCTTGATCTCAGCCGGGATCTCCATCGACACCTCGTGCGAGAAGCCCACCGAGAGAACTAAATTCTTGCCCTGCAGCTTGGCGGCAAACCCGACCCCGTTCAGCTCAAGCGTCCTCTTCCAGCCCTTGCTCACTCCCTGAACCATGTTGTTCACGGTAGCGCGAGCTGTTCCGTAATCTGCCTTTGCTTGGCCATCCGTTCCGGTCATCGACACGACGACCTTCCCTTCAGCCACCTCGACCCTCACGCCAGGACGAACCCTAAACGACAGCTTACCCTTAGGCCCCTCAACGGAGACCACATCGCCGGCAACCGCACACTTTACCCCTTGAGGGATGGCGACTGGCAATTTTCCGATACGTGACATGCAACACCTCTACAAACTATCCGAACAGGGCGATCACCTCGCCACCTACCCGGAGCTTCCGGGCCTCGTGGTCAGCCATGACTCCCTTCGAAGTCGAAACGATCGCAATTCCTAGCCCGCTGCTGACGCGCGGCAGCAGCTCGCTGCGCGAGTACTTGCGGCATCCCGGCCGGGATACTCGAGTGGCCCGCACGATTACCGGCCTCCCGCTCGAGTAGTACTTGAGGCCAACGCGGATGCCCTCAGTCCCCTCATCCGACTTTACCTGCTCAAAACCCTCAATCAGCCCCTCGCGCTTCAGCACCTCAAGCACGCTCTTGTTGAGCTTCGAAACGGTGACCAACACCGAGCGGTGCCCGGCACGCTGGCCATTTCGGATGCGGGTGATCATGTCAGATACGTGATCGTTTATCATACGCTCTACTCCTTCCCTGCTGCCTTACGGAACGGCATGCCCATGAGCTCCAGGAGCTCAAAGCCTTCCTCGTCGGTCTTTGCCGTCGTAACAAACGTCACGTCCAAGCCCCGAACTGTGTCCAACTTGTCGATCTCTATCTCAGGGAAAACGATCTGCTCTTTGATGCCCATCGTGTAGTTGCCCCGGCCATCAAAGCCCTTGCGCGGCACGCCGCGGAAGTCTCGTACCCGTGGGAGAGCCACCGCCACGAGGCGGTCGAGAAACTCGTACATTCGGCGCTTGCGCATCGTCACCATCACGCCGATGGGGAGGCCTTCCCGCAGCTTAAAGGCCGCTATGGACTTCTTGGCCCGAGTTACCACCGGCTTTTGCCCGCTGATATGCGTCATCGCATACTCAACGAACTGTATAGCCTTTGAGTTGTTAACTGCGTCCCGAACGCCCGAATTGAGAACGATCTTCTCAAGCTTCGGGACCTGCATCGGAGAAGAGTAGTTAAACTTCTTCATCAGCGCAGGAACAACAGTCTGCTTATAGTGCTCCGCCAAACGACTCATAATACCCCTATTACGCCCTTGCTACGAATCCAGAGCGACGAACTTCTTGCTCGAAGGATCCTTGTAGCCACGAACCCGCTTGCCATCCGCCGAAACGCTCTTTCCAAGACGCACCGGCTTCTTCAGTTTTTCGACGTAGTACATCACGTTTGAGATGTGTACTGACTTCTCAACTTGAACCTTGCCGCCCTCTTCGCCAGGGCGCGTTGCGCGCTTGTTGCGCGTGAACACGTTAAGGCCCTCGAGGACCACGCGGTCGCCCTTGGCGCCCACTATCGCCTTGATCTTTGCGACCTGCCCCTTGAGCGCCCTCTTGTGCTTGTTCCCGCCGGCGATGACCATCACCGAATCTCCCTTGCGGAGACTGGTGCTCACCCGCTCAACTTTCTGCTTGCTGGACTTCTTTGCAGCCACGTTACACCTCTACCTAGAACTACAGGACCTCTGGAGCCAACGACACAATCTTCATGAACTTCTTGCCTCGCAGCTCACGCGCAACCGGACCGAAGATGCGGGTGCCGATAGGCTCCTGGGTTGCGTTAATAAGGACTGCGCTGTTGTCGTCAAACCGGATGTAGGACCCGTCCTCTCTCGAGACGGGGTTCGCCGTGCGCACGATA
Source organism: bacterium (assembly GCA_017853605.1). GTDB lineage: Bacteria > Bdellovibrionota_C > UBA2361 > UBA2361 > OMII01 > OMII01. The sequence goes on along the minus strand of JAFMJG010000117.1, from coordinate 2,400 downwards.
ACGGCCTTGTGCACCGAGCCCTTCGCGATCTTTGAGTTGGGGATCGCCTCGCGGACTGCCACAACCACCACATCGCCAACCGAAGCATACCGGCGACGGCTGCCGCCGAGAACCTTGACGCACACCACTTTCTTTGCGCCTGAGTTGTCCGCGACATCAAGCACTGACTTCAACTGAATCATAATCTCTCTCCGCCCTACGCGAGCCCCGTACCTAGTCTGCCTTCGTCAGGATTGACTCAACCTTCCACCTCTTAAGCTTGCTCAGGGGCCTGGTCTCAACGATGCGCACCCTATCGCCAACTCCGCACTGCTTGGCCTCATCGTGCGCGTAGAACTTCTTCGTCTTTCGGATAAACTTGCCGTACGTAGCGTGCCGAACCTGGCGAACAACGGCGACAACAACGGTCTTCTCCATCTTGTTGCTCACTACCACGCCATCTTGCCGCTTGCGCAGCCCGCGCGGCTCTTGGGGCTTGGCCGCCCTTTCTACCTTCGCCTTCGGGGCCTTCTTCGTCTCGGTCTTCTTGCTAACTGCCATACCTGATTCCTGCCTTGCCGTTCGTCGTTACGCCTATGGTGCCCTACGCCTTAGTCCCTTAAGCCTTGTTGGCTTTCTGGGTCAGCTTCGTCTTTACCCGCGCCAAGGACCTGCGCGTCTCACGCAGAAGGTGTCCCTTTTCCAGCTGCTTAGCAGCCTGCTTGAAGCGAAGCTTCATCAGCTCCTCAGCAAGCTTGTTGGCCTTCTCGTTCAAGGCGCCCTTATCGAACCCCTCGATCTCTTTCAAGAACTCTTTGCGTTTCATACACTTACTACCCAGTTCGCGGTCTACCTGGCTGCCTCGCCCACGCACAATCACGCGCAAAATGAGGGGGCAATATGCCGGTTTCCCCCGCTTAAATCAAGCTGCTGCTCCGGACTACGACCTTGGTCTTTATCGGGAGCTTTGCAGCCGCCAGCTCCAGCGCCTCAAGGGCAACCTTATCGGCTACACCCGTGATCTCATACATAATCCTGCCGGACTTGACCTCTGCAACCCAGTGCTCAACAGCGCCCTTACCCTTACCCATGCGCACTTCGGCGGGTTTTGAGGTGAGTGGCTTGTCGGGGTAGACCTTAATCCACACCTTGCCGCCTCGCTTAATGTGACGAACCATCGTCTGGCGGGCCGCCTCTATCTGGCGGTTGGTAACCCATCCGGCTTCCATTGCTCGCAGGCCGAACTCACCGAACTCCAAGGTGCACCCGCGGGTCTCCTTGATCTTAAGGTGCCGGTACAGCTTCATCTGCTTACGGTAGCGGGGCTTCTTTGGCTGCAACATACGTCAACTCCAACAAAAACTGAGTGGGGAACTACAGGTTAATCGCCTCTGCCGCCGCTTCCTCTCCTGGCGCGAACTTCTCGCCCTTGAAGACCCAGCACTTCACCCCAATAATGCCGTAGGTGGTGCTAGCCTCAGCGAAGCCGTAGTCGATGTCCGCCCTCAACGTGTGGAGCGGAACGCGGCCCTCGCGGGTAGACTCGGTGCGCGCAATCTCTGCGCCATTGAGCCTCCCTGAGACCCGCAGCTTGATGCCCTCGGCGCCAACGCGCTGGGCACGATTGATCGCTTCCTTCATGGCGCGGCGGAAGTTTACCCGGCGCTCAAGCTGAAATGCGATCCCCTCTGCAACGAGCTGGGCATCCATGTCAGGCTTGCGGGCCTCAATGATGCTCAACGCAACATCGCGCTGCACAAGGCTCTTGAGGTCCTTGCGAAGGTCCTCAATGTCCTTGCCCTTCTTTCCGATCACAAGACCCGGCTTTGCCGTGTAAATGTTAATCTTAACGCGAGCAGCGGCCCTCTCGATCTCAACGCGCGAGATCCCTGCCGCCTGCAGCTTGCTCTTCACGAACTTCCGGATCTTCACGTCCTCGCCGATGAAGCGCGCAAAGTCGCGGCCGGCAAACCACTTTGACTGCCATCCCTCGATGATTCCGACCCGCAATCCGCGTGGGCTAACTTTCTGTCCCATAGTAGAGCTCCCTTCCTAATCCTTTACTTCTCGCCGAGAATAATAGTCATATGCGAGGACCGCTTGCGAATCGGGGTCGCACGCCCATGCGCCGCTGGCATGTAGCGCTTAAGGGTGCGGCCAGCATCAACCCAGCCCTCCGTCACCCACAGGCGATCCACGTCGGCACGAGAGCCCTCTCGGGCGTTCGAGACCGCAGACTCGAGGAGCTTGTACGCGAGCTTTGCCCCCTTTTTCGGGGAGAACTTCAGCGACTGCATCGCCGGCTCGACCTGCTTCCCGCGAATGAGGTCAATGACGAGGCGGGCCTTTCGTGGCGAGAGGCGAATGTGCCTCAGCGTCGCGCGAGCAACCCCTGCTTCACTCTGCTTCGTTGTCTTTTTT
>JAFMJG010000116.1 GCA_017853605.1 bacterium | reverse complement strand
CGCCTCACTCACTTTCACGATGACGTCGAGCCGCTCGTAGAGAATATCAGCGGCGGCGAGCTGCAGGTCGCGTTTCACTTTTGGGGCGTGTACGTGTGGAACCTCGGGGAGGGTGAGTCGCTGTGGGTAATCTCCCAACGTGCGCTCGCGAACGGGGGGGATCTCGAGGTGCGCACGAGCGCGGTGCTGGACGAGCTTCCCGGTGTGCTCGAGCTCTTCACCGTTACCCGCGAGCGAGGAGGAAACTACCTGCTCAAGCCCCGGCCCGGGATGACCTTCAGCCGGCACCCATTCTTTGGCGGCTACCGCCTGCTCTGGATCCCCGCCCGCATCGATGCCCTGCGAGCCCCCGGCCCCGTCACTTTGCGCTAAAAACCGCCCAACTACTTCATATTACACTATTATCAAGTTCTCTGAGAGTTTGTGGTGGGGTTCGACTAGGGGGGCGGAGGTAGGTATTGTTGGGGGGTATGTTTGAGTGGCTCCGAAAGAGTTTTGTTTCGGCGGGGAAGGAGCCGCAAGCACCGGAGAGGAACTCAGGCAAGCTCTCGATGCCAGACCCCGACCTGCCGGCGCCGGATGAGCCAAGGGGGGCGAGGATATCAGCGGCCCTGGGCAGGGACCTGCGAGCTTCGCACGATGGATTTAACGGATTGCTGATTAACGGCAGTGGCCGGGCCCAACGCGAGGTGACCGCCATCAGCGCCTTCTTCAAGGAGTTCCCGGCCGAGGAGTTCTCCCTAGATGCGGCAGACTCTCCAATCCTGGCGATCGGGGCGAGCCTGCGGGCGGTTGAGGACTTTCTGGTGATCGCAAAAACCACGATTCTTCTGCGAGATATCGTCTTTCGCTGTGACCTAGTCCTCGGTGCCAAGGGGGCGCCGGGAGGGAGGCTCAGGGGTCGGCTGCGAGAGCTTTGTATCGCCTGCCAAGATCCGGTCGTTGCCACAATCGGTGCGGCAACGGAAACGGGCAAGGACTTCTCGCTTCGCACCCTGTTTTTCCGTCATCGCGATGAGCTTGTGAGCCTCATCGAAAACCCGGCCTGAAGGCGACGAGTAGGAGCTACAACGCGCCCGCGCGGGCGGCTACGGAGAGGCCTGGGTCTACCGATCCTTCAAGCTCATTGAGCGCGGTGAAGGGCTTTTTCCGGTCACGGTAGGCGCGAATATTGTAGAGCTGACCGTCGGTCACGCCGTACTTCTCGTCGATGCCAAGCGCGGCAATTGCCTCTAGCGCGCCGCTCTCGCCGCACAGCAGTGACGCATACGCAGACACCTTGCGCCGCAGGGAGCCAGCGTCCTCGAACAGCCCCTCGATGCGGAACGCCGCCACACCGAGCTCCCGCAGCTCTGGGATGAGCTTCGCTGCCGACTGGGGCACTCCGTTAAACATCGTGTTGCGGCACTCAGCGTCAGCCTTGAGGGGATGGAGCGCGCCTTGCTTGTCCCGCAGCGCCACCCTGTGCCGTTCGCATGGCCGCCCGCAGTCGCGGTAGCTGGACCCTGCGCTCAGGAACGCGGCGAAGACGCAGTGCTCCATGTGGAAAGCCGGGATGTAGTGGTGCGCTGTCACTTCAAGACGCGAGGCATCCGTGGCCCGGGCGAGCTCTAGGAGCTGCTCGGCGTTGAGGTCATAGCTCGGCGCGAGGCGCTGCAGCCCCTTCTCGAGGAGCCAGGCCACCGAGAGGGAGTTTGCGGCGTTTAGGCTAAAGTCACCGATCAGGCGCAGCCCCGATTCCTTCAGGAACCTGAGCGCCCCGAGGTTCCGCACCAGGACGCAGTCTGGCCGCAGCCGCTCGATGACTTTGAGGTGCGCGAGCTCTCCCGGCTTCAGGATGCGGGTCGTTGCAATGCCCACCTGGTACCCCATCGCGCGCACCCGCTCGGCGGCGGGCCCGTACTCCTTGCCAAACTCAAAGTCGAGGTACACGGTGCCGATCGGCAGCGACGACAGGCCCTCAAGCTGGTCGATCTCGCGCACGAGCACGTTGAGCACGGGCAACACACCGGACGCGGGCTGAACTGACGATCTCTCTGGAAGGCACTCCCGGGCGCTACGGATGGCGATGGCGGGGCGGGCGATGCGCAGCTGCGTGAGCTCTGCCGTAATGTTTCGGCGGATCTCCTTTAGCTCCCTGTTGTGAAGGAAGCAGGCGCCCTTGACTGACGACTCCACCCGCGCAAGCGAGAAGACGGTGCCAGCCAGTGCCCCCAGCTCTTCTGCGAGAGACTCCTCCGATAGCGGCGCTCGCTGTGCGGGCTGCAGCGCGGCGGCTGACGTGGCGGCGGCTGAGTTCCCGTCCGGATCCCGCGCCTCAACGGTGAGTGGCCCCCCGGCCTCGCCAGAAACGGAAAAGACCAGGGGAATGCGCTTCATGCGCTGCCGATCAGTGAAGCTTCCGCGCAGCTCAGCGCCGAGACGGGGGCTTGAGTTGAGAAACGCCTCCATGCCCGGCACAACGTGGTGAAGCGGGAATGCGCGGTCGAACGTGAGGCGCCATCCCATTCGCTCGCGGGCAGCCGTGTGCACGGTCGCCCCCACTGCCAGCCCATCGGAGAAGCGCCGGAACACAACGCCGTCACCCGCCACGACTGGCTCAATCGATCCCACAAGCACGCCGTCCTTGCCGACGCGCAAGACCTCTCCTAGTGGAATCCCGTGGTGGCTGCTGATGCGCGGGTCGACGAGCTTTTGGTGGTTCACGCCATCGAGCCATCCGCTAAAGAAGCCGCGGGAGTAGACCCTCCCTAGCTCTAATGAGCGCTGCCCAACCTCGCTGTCCGGCAGCAGCCCGAGCGATCGCTCCTTGTAGGCTTGAGTGGCGCCCGCGACATACTCCGGAGACTTTAGGCGGCCTTCTATCTTTAGCGACTCGATCCCGAGTTCCACGAGCCTGGGTACATCCGCCAAGCCGCACAGGTCCTGCGGCGACACGAGGTAGCGCCGCTCTCCCATGTCACGTGCCTCGCCGTCGACAATCAAGTCGTAGTCCAGCCTGCAGGACTGCGCGCACTGCCCCCGGTTCGCGGAGCGCCCGCCGAGGCTTTCAGAGGTGAGGCACTGTCCTGAGTAGGACACGCAAAGGGCGCCGTGCACGAACACCTCAAGCTCCTTTGTGGTCGCGGCGCGAATACGCCCCATCTCGGAGATCGAGACTTCGCGCCCCAGCACGTAGCGACGCATGCCGAGGTCCTCGGTGAGCTCAATCGCCTCGGCATTCGTGACGGTCATCTGCGTTGAGGCGTGAACCTCCTGCTCAGGGGCCATGCGGCGGATGAGCCTGGCCAGCCCGATGTCCTGCACAATGAAGGCGTCGGGCCGAAGCGGGAGCACCTCATGCAGCGCGTCCACGATGTCCGGAAGCTCGCGCTCGAAGATCAGGATGTTGAAGGCGAGGAACACCTTGACGCCGTACAGGTGCGCATAGTCGATCATGGCGCGCAGCTCCGCGGTCTCGAGGGTTGCGGCCCGCCCGCGCGCGTTGAATCCTGGCATCCCGATGTACACGGCGTCGGCGCCGTTGTGCACAGCGGCGCGCAGCATGTCCCAGGTGCCAACCGGCGAGAGGATTTCGGGCGTGCCCATCCCCGCATTGTGGACGGAACAGGGGGCTAAAGCAAAGCGCCCGCAGTTTTGGGCCTCATTATGGGGTCTTGCGCTTCGCCGCTGGGACGCTTTTTAGCGTCGCCACGCCCGCCGATGGCACCGCCACCGCAGCAGCAGCGTGGGGCCCATCGCCGTTTGACGAGGGAACGGTGTCGGAGTTCGCCCCGTTCGCTACAGCCAGCACGCTTGGAATCTTGATCTCTGGAGGGGCAAGAGAGCGCAGCGCTTCGGCGTGCGCCCGGTGGTAGTGCGCTGCCATGACATCCCACGTAAACCGCTCTGTGATGCGCTCGGCCCTGTTGCGGAGCGAAATGCGCTCGCGCCGATTGAGCTCGCAGAACTTAAAGAGGAAGCTCGCCAGGCTCTCGATGCAGGCATCGGGGCTGCTCTTCGAGCGATTGAGCACGAGCACTCCGTTCTGAAGCGCATCTGGGACGTGCCGCTCAACGTACGCGCCGAACCCGCTCAGGTCGGTAGTTACCGTTGGGAGCCCGAGCGCCAAGCACTCAAGCGGCGTGTATCCCCAGGGCTCGTAGTAGCTCGGGAAGATCCCCATGTGGCAGCCGCGGACAAACTGGTCGTAGTCGAGGCTGAAGAGCGAGGTGAGCGAAACGAAGTCGGGGTGAAAAACAACCTTCACCGGATCGTTCGGGGAGTTGAAGAGGTTGCGGTGGCGCAGGTGGCTTAGCACCGGGTCGTTTGCGTCGTCCCACATGTCGTGGGTCACGACCGGCGGCCACTGGGCCGTCTTGCGGGCCAGAATTGACCGCTTGAGCCGGAGCTCCAGGTCGCTCGTGAAGATGTCCTCAAATCGCGGCATGCGCCCGCGCGCTGCGGCGTCCAGGATGCGCTGGCTGAGCGTGTTTTCCATCTCGCGGCAGGTCGCCTTGAGGTCCTCAAAGCGCAGGTGGTTTTGGAGCGCGGTGACGTTAAGATTCTTTGTGGGCGCGCGCGTTATGATAAACGCCACCACGGTCGGCGGATTCGGCATCGCCTTGAGGCGCTCGTTGAGGCGGTGGAGCGACTCAATAAAGTAGTCCATCCCCTTGTTGAGGTACTCGTAGCGGCCGCTCGTGAAGAAGTAGAGGGTCCGGTCGAGATCAAACGAGTAGCTCGGGAAGAAGTGCCCCATGACGAACTCATGGATGCGCTCCTTGTACTTGAGGTGCAGGTTCTGGAACTCGTGCAGCGCGGTGAAGTGGTGCGCGTTGAGGCCGTTCGGGAGCACGAAGTTCGGCTTGCGGCCAAGAAGGTGCTCCGCCTCTCGCGCCGTGACCTCGCTGACCGTTGTGAACACGTGGGCTGAGTGCGCGGCAGCGCGCTCGATCGCGTACTTGCTCCAAATCATGAAGTGGCGCGCTGCTTCATCCGGGTTTATCCAGGGAAGGTTCGAATAGAAGCCCGGATCGTTTGAAGCAATGTAGCGGCCCAGCATCGTGGCGTGCGTCGTGAACACCGTTGCAATTGGGATGTTGAGGGACCTAATGCGGGGCAGTGCAACGCCCGCCATCCACTCGTGGAAGTGGGCGACGATGTCGATGCGCGGATTCGAGCCCTGGATAAGCCGCAAAAGCTCTGTGACCGCGAAGCCAAAGGCCACGACAGCGTCAACTTCCCCGTCAGCGCCGTCGAGCGAGATTCCGTTGTCGTTCCACAAAAAATACTTGTCGTCACCGAGACGGGCATACCCGCCCTTGTAGTCGATCAGGATTACCGATGGGCGCCCATCGGTGAGCCAGTAGCCGAAGTGGCACGGAGTTCCCCGCGACTCCATCGCCTGAAAGCTAGGCTTCAGGTGCTCCGGAACCGGAGCCTCCTCGAACTCTAGGGAGCTGGTGTGCTGGTGATAGGGGCCGATCAGGCAGTAGTTGCTGCCCCAGCGCTCCACCATGTTGGGGGCTTTGGTCTTTATGACGGTATAGATCCCGCCGATCTGGCTGCACGTTTCCCAGGCGATCTCAAAGAGGATACTTGATCGGGCTTGGTCGGGGAGATTCATCGCCCAGAAGCTTATCTTATTTTAGTAATTACTAGAACCTATCTCGGTGGATAAATTTTTGGCGGTGTGGAGGAACAGGTCCCGTGCCCCATACGCAACGGTGCCGCAGCACGCCGGCCTCTTTTTGTTTAAAGGGCCGCGGGAAGGGGTTGTGGGGAGGGATCCCTGTAGATTATTGGGATACCCCTGAAAGCTTAAATCGGCGTTTGGGCAGGCTTGGCGCTGCGCACCAGTGAGGCCGTGCTGCCCGAAACGTACCCGGCTCATAGGATCGATGGAGCGCCAACAAGGGGGGTGAGTTGGGGCGGTTGCGGCAGTTTAGCTGCGGGGTTAGCTTCCTCGGTGCAAGAGGGGAAGGGTTCCCCGTGACAGACATAGCGAGAGGTAGCACCAGCTGACCGACGATGAAAGACACCGTAACACCAGCAACAGTAGGGATAATCGGGGGCAGGGGCCAGTTTGGCGCCTGGACGACGCGGATCCTTGAGAGCCGGGGGATAAGGGTGATCGCCTCGGACCTTGGCAGTGAGATCTCGAATCAAGAGGTTGTGGCGCGATCAGACGCGGTAATAATCGCGGTGCCGATCGGGGTGACGGCTCGAGTCATTTGCGAAATCGCGCCCGATCTCCGTCCCGAGCAGGCGGTGCTCGACCTCACCTCTGTAAAGACCCCCTTTGTTGAGGCGCTTCAGGCGCTGCCCTGCGAGGTGCTCTCTCTGCATCCGATGTTTTCTCCATCAGTGGGGGCCGCCAAGGGGCAGCGGTGCGTCGTTTGCCCGGTTCGCGGAGGGGCGATGGGCGCCTTCTTTCGCGCGCTCCTCATTGAGGAGGGGATTGAGCTGATCGACATGACCCCGGAGCAGCACGACAGGACGATGGCGATCGTGCAGGGGGTGACCCACTTCCAGGCGATCGCCGCAGCCCACTGCCTCGCTGAGCTTGGATTCGACCCGCAGGTTAGCCTCGCTGCGGCGAGCCCGGTGTACCGTATCAGGCTCGCCATGATCGGCCGGATCCTCGCACAAAATCCGAGGCTCTACGCAGAGATACAGATATTTAATCCCTACGTGCGAGACGCGTTGGCCGCTATGGAGCGCTCATCCCGGGCCCTCTTTGAGGCGGTGGCAGACCGGGATGTTGACCGGTTCGTTGCTGAGTTTGAGCGCGCCCGTCGCGGGTTGCGGGGGTTTGAGCGCACCGCTCTTGAGGAGAGCGACCGGCTGATCGCCGCGCTCGGCAGCAGTCAGCGTTGACTTGCACCCCGCATCACTCGTAACCTTTTGGGCCGGGCGCGGTTCGCCGAAGGAGGCTGTGCCGCGCCCGGCTTGTGCGCGGCTGGGCTGTCGCGCCAAAGGCAGGTGCGCCAAAAGGAGTCATCGATGCTAGAGCCACAGAGAGCGAGCCAGCCGGAAGGGGATGCGGGCGTGTTAAGGCGGGTGCCCGCGGAGTTCCTTGAGCCGCTCCCCTTTGTGCAGATCCGTGAGGAGGTGCTCGTTTCACGGGCCCAATTCTTCCGCCGTGATGGAAGGTTTTCTGAGGAGGCGATCCCGGGGCTGTGTTCCGACAGGCACGACGGCCGAAGCATGCACTTCATCGTTCGCGATGCGCTCGGCAGGCCCGCCGGCCTCTTGCGCCTGACTCTCGCTGGCGAGGAGTTAAGCCTTCCGCTCCAGGACAAGCACGTTGGTTTTGAGATCGGTCCGCGCGACGCCGAGGCATCGCGCTTTATCGTCGACCCTGGCAGCCGCGCGAGCTTCTCGGCCTACCGCCTTGCAGAGGCTGTCGTTCGAACGTGTGTGCAGCACGGAGTTACCAACCTCTACATCAACCCCGTGCTCGGGGGCACCGGAATCTCTCCGGCGACCTACTCCCGAATGTTCAAGGCGGAGGACACCGGCCGCGAGGCTTACCAGCCCCTCTATGACTGCATGACGAGGTTAATGGTGATCGCCGGGGCAGAAAAGCTCCAGGCAGTTGGTTCTGAGCTCACCCGGCGGGTTTCGCGGGCATGGGTGCGGGGTGCCGAGCAATAGTGTCGGCAAGAGCAGTCAGCAGAGAGGCCGTAGTCCGGAGCGTGCTACCTACCCGTCACAGAGTTCTCGTCAACGTTCACAGAGAAGATCCCTGAGCCAACGTAGATGAGCTCAGCCGCCCCGTTGCCGTACAGGAGGTCTGAGCGAGGGTAGGTTGAGGAGTAGATGCGGGTCTCGACGTCTAGCACCACGTGGTACTCCGAGCCAGAGGATGTGGTGATAAGGCTTCCGGAATCTCCGTCGTATCTTTGAAGCAGCGTCCACGTGGCTCCGCCGTCAGCTGATTTTAGGATGCCTCCGCTAGAGGCCCGGTTCGTTGCCTCGTCTACGTATTCGTCGGCCCAAGCAAAGAGGGTTGAACCATTGGTAGGAGCGGCTACGTTTTTCTACCGCCCCGTGACGAACCCCTCCAGCAGGTTCACAGAAAAGACCCCCGAGCCGAGGTACAACAGCTCCACAGAGCCCCGACCGTAGAGGAGGTCTCCCCCCGCATTTGTCGAGGAGTAAATGCGCGTCCCTCCATCGGTTAAAGCGTGGAAAATGGAGCCGGTGGAGTCAGCAACGATATCCCCACAGGAGAATCCCTCTTTGAGAAGGTTCCAGGTCGTGCCGCCATCCTCTGAGCGGAGAAGCCCGGTCTCGACAAGCCGGCCCGTGGCGTCGTCATACACGCTGCCGCTGTCGTCTATCGCGTACACGACCGATCCATCGGCCGAGGCTGCCGCGGCACAGAAATTCCCAGTGCCTGCATCGGCCTGCTCCTGCCAGGTTGCGCCTGAGTCCGTTGAAGTCATGATCCCCTTGGAAAATCCCGCGATGAACGTGCTCCCATCTGAGGACATCGCGACAGCAGTAAAGTCACGGGTTCCACTAGGGGTAACTGATGCCCAGTTCGCACCGTAGTCCGTCGATCGAAAGAGCCCGGCAAAGTTGCGAGCTAAGAGTGTCGCTCCGACCCCCGACTGGGCGACCTTAAAATCGGTATCCCCATCGATGCCGCTCGCCACGCTCCAGGTTGTGCCGGAGTTAACAGACACTTTGACCTGCGCGTCATTAGATGCAAGTAACTTGGTTCCGTCCGCCGAGGAGCTTACCCGCCACCAACCGGAGTCACCGGCGTTGGTTAGTTCCGTCCAGGAGGCGCCGGAGTCATCCGATCTGTAGAGCTTGCCAAATCCTGATTTAGCAACACCCGCGATTACCCTTACGCCATCGCTGGAGCAGGCCACCGAGCGCCACCCGCGCAGCCCTGAAGCTTCCAGTTTGCTCCAGGTAGCGCCCCCATCGGCTGAGGTATAGATGTAGTCGTTATGCACGGCTCCATAGAGGCGCTGACCGTCGGCTGAGGCGGCTAGGCCGCTCCAGTAATACTTCCTCCCTGCAGGCCCAATATGTAAGTAGTCGCCAGAGAATGATTGCGAACCAGATGCTGGCACGATCGACCACCTCGTCTTGTCCGCGCCCGAGCGCACCCTAATGACGTCTCCCACTGCGGGATCTGATGGAAGGGTGAGCTCCACCTCTGTGCCACCGTTTACGATGTAGCCGGTGTTGGCCTCGATCGTTGAATCGGTTGTGACCTCAACCCACGGCAGGAGACCACCGGCGGGTCCGGTCGGGCCGGTGGCGCCGGCTGCCCCAGTAGCTCCGGTGGGACCCGCGGGACCCTGCGCGCCGGCGGCGCCCGTGTCCCCCTTGGGCCCCGTTGCCCCGGTGGCCCCGGTATCGCCCTTGGCACCGGTAGCCCCGGTATCTCCCTTGGCGCCCGCCTCACCCTTGGGCCCCGTGAATGAGGAGGTATTGAGCACTTCACGCTCTGAAGCCTTACAGGCATCAGCCACCCGGAGTTGGGTTCCAAGAGGCACGTTGCCTTTCTTGTCTACCTTTACTGACTTGGCAACGCATAGGACATCTGCGTGGGCGCTGGGTAAACCGGGGGCGATGAGGGTGACCAGCAGGGCGAGGGTGCATGCCGCTACGCTAGGGGAGACCTTTGGAGCTGCGTTCATAGGGGTCCTCCGACATATACGGAGATCCGGGTCGGCGCGCCTGAAGCGGGGCTTTAGGGTTTTTCGGCGAGGCGGTGCGGCAGTACCGGGGCTACTGCCGGAAAGAGCGAAAAATAGCCCTAATAACTTGGGACTAATGAGGGACAAGAGTGTGCAAATGAGCCGACCGCCAGCCAGGGTAGTAGGGCACTAGATACAGGTACCCCTGCGAATCGGAAAACGCAAAATCTGGCGGGTAGAAAGTCTAACCACCGGGTGCGTTTGGGTAACAGTAGCCGGGCTACTCGGGAAAGTAGCCCGGCTACATGGGGGAAGCCCGGCTACATGGGGAAGAGTAGCCCGGCTACACGGGGGAAG
>JAFMJG010000115.1 GCA_017853605.1 bacterium | reverse complement strand
GCTATGACCTCGCCCGTCTTCCCGTTCACGACGTTATCGGTCGCCTGGACAACCGTCTCAGCTGCAATGAGCCCCGGAACAGAATCCGGCGCAATCTCGATCTCTTGAACCCCTGCCTCCTTGAGGCGGCGAATGACGGCCTTGTTGAACTTGCCACCCTGCTTAACGAGAACCTTGCCGCCCTCCTTGATCTCGCGGAAGGCCTTCTCGCCCTCGAGCTGGTCAGGCTTGAACTCCTTGGTGACAGCGCCCCTCTTCCCGAAGATGACCGTGTCAGTCTTGTAGTATGAGGAGACGATGTCGTCTGAGCTCATCCCGAGCGCACGGAGCAGCACGGTGGCATTGAGCTTTCGGCGCCGGTCGATTCGGACGTGCAGGATGTCCTTTACGTCGAACTCGAAATCGATCCACGAGCCGCGGTACGGAATGATGCGGGCTGAGTAGAGAAGCTTCCCTGACACGTGGCTCTTGCCGTCATCGTGGTCGAAGAACACGCCAGGGGATCTGTGAAGCTGGCTCACGATAACTCGCTCCGTGCCAGCGTTTACGAAGGTCCCGCGCTCAGTCATGAGCGGAATCTCGCCGAAGTACACCACGTCCTCCTTGAGGGCGCTCAAGTGCCGGGCTCCGGTCTCGGGGTTAACGTCCCAGAGGACGAGCTGGATGGTAACGCGCAGCGGCGCCGCCCAGGTCATGCCGCGGTCACGGCACTCGTCCACATCGTACTTCGGCGTGCCGAGGTTGTACGAAACAAACTCAAGCGAGGCGGTGTTGTTGTAGTCACGAATTGGGAAGACAGACTTAAAGACCTTTTGAAGGCCTATGTCCTCGCGCTTGTCAGGCTCAACGTTGGCCTGCAGGAACCTCTCATACGAGCTTTTCTGGATTCCGATCAGGTTTGGGATTTCAGCGATCTCCCCGATCCTGGAGTAGCTCTTGCGAAGACGAAGGTTGGTCTTGATTTTCGATGTCATACGTAAGTGACTCTAAAGGCAAAAAGCCCACCGTGCCGCCGGACCGGATCCTGGCTAAGCGACACGAATGAGCTGGTTACGCCTATTAATCCCGCTGCCAGCGCAGGCGCCGAGGCACCCTAGTCTGTCAGTCGAGCTTGAAAATTGGTGAGAGCGCGAACAGAAGGCTTGAACACCGACCTGCATGAGACCGCACGCGGAGAGCTCTCGCCGCGCTGAGACTATGCTAATCAGGTTTTTACTCGACAATCCGAAGCTCCTACCTAGCATTGCCCTCCCGGCTTCGGCCAAGCCGCAGCCCGAGAGAGATTAGGCTAAATTCGCGGTCGGGGGAAGGGTCACTCCCCCCGACCAGGCGTCCTCCCGAACAGCGCCTAGAAGGCCCACTTCTAAACGCCGTTAATGTGTGAGGCGCGAGCTTACTTAAGGCTAGCCTTGGCGCCGGCTTCCTTGAGCTTCTTGACGAAGTCCTCAGCCTCAGCCTTGGCAACCGCCTCCTTGACGAGCTTGGGAGCGCCGTCAACAAGGTCCTTAGCCTCCTTAAGGCCAAGTCCGGTGATCTCGCGGACAACCTTGATCACCTTCACCTTCTCGGCACCAGCGTCGTCGAGCATGATGGTGAACTCTGTCTTCTCCTCAGCAGCTGCAGCGGCCGGGGCAGCAGCGCCACCAGCAACCATAGCTACCGGAGCGGCAGCGCTAACACCAAGCTCTTCCTCGAGCTTCTTTACCATCTTCGCAGCATCCATCAGGGACATCCCCTTGATGAAATCTACAACGCCTTCGAACGTGTACGATCCAGACGCTTCAGACATGGTTTTACTCCTTTCCTAACGTTACAACTAAAATTAACTAGTCAAATAGCCTCGGCACCCGCACCACTACGCTGCTGCCGAATCCCCTCCGAGCTTCTTCCTGTAAGCCTCAATCGACCTAACGACCTGCGCACCCGGCTCCGACAAGACTCGGACCAAGCGCGTTGCGGGCGCAGAAATCAGGCTCAGCAACATAGCGAACGTCTCTTCGCGTCCCGGCATCTTCGATAACGACTCGACACCGGCTGCATCGACGTATGCACCATCCAGCCAACACCCCTTCACTCGAAACTTGTCATTGTCCTTCGCAAACTTCGTGAGCACCTTCGTGGGCGCGATAGGATCGCTCTGCGAGGTAACCACGAACGTTGGCCCTACGATCGAGCCAAGGAACCTCTCGACCTCCTGCTGCTTGCCACCACGGTCCCCTTCAACCTTGTTGACGGCGATGCGAGCTAGCGTGTTGCGAACCACCTTCGCCGAAGAGCCTGCCTTGCGAAGCTCACGACGAAGCTCTGTCATCTTGGCTACCGTAAGCCCGCGGTAGTCGGCGCAGATCGCCACGGTAGCAGACGAGAAGTTGCCCACGAGCTTCTCCAGCTCCACCTGTTTTACTGCCTTTTCCATACCTAAAGCTCCCTACGACCTATGCCCTAAGCGCTGCTACATCCACCGCCACCCCAGGGCCCATCGTCAAGGACATGCAAGCCGACTGGAGGTATACCCCCTTGCTGGTGCTGGGCTTGGCCCTGTTGATAGCCTGGAAGAGCGCCTGTGCGTTCTCGTGAATCTTTGGCCCGCCGAATGATGCCTTGCCGATCGAGGCGTGCACTACACCCGCCTTGTCGACGCGGTACTCAGCGCGGCCAGACTTGACGGACTTTACCGTCTCGGAAATCTCGAAAGTCACCGTTCCCACCTTGGGCGATGGCATGAGTCCGCGCGGCCCGAGGAGCTTTCCGACCTTTCCAACCTGGGCCATCATGTCTGGAGTGGCAACCACGCTGTCAAAATCGAAGAAGCCCCCCTTGATCTTCTCGACAAGGTCGTCACCGCCGACAAAGTCAGCCCCGGCGTCGCTCGCCTCCTTAGCCTTCTCTCCCTTGGCAAACACGAGCACTCGAACGTTCTTTCCAAGACCGTGAGGGAGAGCGATAGAGCCTCGCACGTTCTGCTCCGCCTTCTTCGGATCAACTCCGAGGCGGACAGCCACCTCCACAGTCTCGTCGAACTTCGCCGACGCTGTGCTCGCAACCACCTGACAAGCCTCTTCGAGGCTGTACAGCTTCTCAGCCTGCACCTTTTCGCGCTGCGCCCGAATCCGCTTGCCTTCCTTTCTACGCGCCATAACTCAAACTTCTAGCAATCCTACAACTGTTCCTATTTCTGCCAGCCTGTGCCGACCCGCGGAAACCACCCTATCCGCGCCGTACCAGTCTGAAACAACCCGCTTTTTCTGCCGAAAATAGGGGCCTGGACTGAGGAGGCGTAAGACTAGGGAGTTGCCCTACATAAGTCAATATCTCCGCCCTTAAATGACGTCGACGCCCATGCTGCGCGCCGTTCCCGCCACGATCTTGCAGGCGGCGTCCTCATCGTAGCAGTTAAGGTCCTGCATCTTCTGCTTGGCGATCTCAAGCACCTGCGCCTTAGTAATCTTCCCTACCTTGTCCTTGTTAGGGACCGATGAGCCCTTCTCTAGCTTGAGGGTCTTCTTAATCAGGTACGAAACTGGCGGGGTTTTGAGCTCAAAGGTAAAGGACCGATCCTTGTACACAGTGATCACAACAGGAACCGTCTCGCCCTGCTGCTTCTGGGTCTTGGCGTTGAACTGCTTGCAGAACTCCATGATGTTAACGCCGTGCTGACCGAGCACCGGACCGATCGGGGGAGCTGGATTAGCCTGACCGCCTGTTACCTGCAACTTGATGATGGTATTAATCTCTTTTGCCATCTGAACACCTCTAACTACACGAACGTTTTGAAGCTATTACTTTAGTACTACCAAGCGGTTAGCACTTCTCTACCTGCATAAAGTCGAGCTCCACCGGAGTCGCCCGACCGAAGATACTTATCAGCACCTTAACCTTGCCCTTCTCTGGCCGAACCTCTTCGATCGTGCCGTTGAAGTCTGCGAATGGTCCGTCGATGACCTTCACCGGATCTCCCTGCTCGAAATTCATCTTCGAGCGCGGCGACGCGGCCCCCTCCTCTACCTGACTGAAGATTCGCTGAACCTCCTCCTCAGACATTGGCTGCGGGCTCGTTGGGTCCCCAACAAAACCATTAATCTTGGGGGTCTCCTTCACCAGGTGCCAGGTCTCCTCGTTGAGGACCATCTGGACCAGGATATAGCCGGGAAAAAACTTGCGAGTCGAGGTCTTCTTCTGGCCTTTAACAAGCTCCACCACCGTCTCCTGGGGAACGTGAACCTCCCCAAAGAGGCTCTGAAGGTTGTTGAGCCGAATCCTCTCCTCAAGCGCCTGCTTAGCCTTCATTTCAAAGCCAGCGTAGGCCTGAACGACGTACCATTGTAGCTTTTGCTCAGCGGTGCTGCTCGTCTCCATACCGGTTTCCTATCCAGATACTCCCTACTAGCCGATCATCTTCGACATCAACCAGTTAAACGTCAGATCCATGATGAAGAGACACATCGAGATGAACACGATGATCAGCAATACAACGCCGGTCAAACGGGTCGTCTCTTGACGGGTCGGGGTGTGGACCTTCTTAAGCTCCTCGATGGCCGCAGAGAAATACCCCTGCTTTGAACCACCAACTGACTCTGACGAAGTCCCAGCTACCCGATCGCTCATCTTAGATCCCTAACTGATTCGATAGGTTACGCAATAAGAAGCCTGTCTCTTGCGGGCCCGTTTGGGCCCCCATGCACCCGACAGTAATGGTAACGCGTATCAACTTCTCCGCCGCTGCTGCCACAGCTACGGATTTCGAAGTCGCGACCCTATCAGAAATCGTGAGGTGGAGCAAACGCACGCCCATGCGAACCGGTAGCTGCACGGGGGCCCCTGTATGAAGCGGAGCCCCATCGAGGCGACCGAGCCCGCCCGTAGCGCCAACCGGGGGGCAACGCGACCCTGCCCTCTGTATAGCCTCTCACGCCTACGAGGGCTGTGCGCCCTTATACGAGCCAAAACAGCCCTAAACGGCTACTTCCCCCTGCGCCTCATCGAGCTTGCGGGACACGAAGGCCTCGATGTGCTGCCGGAGCACCTCAGGCAGAACAGAAACAAGAACCTCGCTGGCAAACGCGTGTACAAGGAACTTACGGGCCGCTTCTTTGCCGATGCCCCTGGAGCGGAGGTAGAACATCGCCTCCGGGTCAAGCTGCCCTACAGTTGCTCCATGGGTGCACTTAACGTCATCCGCCCAGATTTTGAGCTGGGGACGGGTCTCAATGCTCGCATTAGGCGAAAGCAACAGCGCCTGGTTCGACTGAAAGGCATTCGTCTTCTGGGCATCCTGCTCCACAGTGATGGTTCCCGAGAACACTCCCCGGCTCGCATCGGCGTAAACGCCCTTGAAGTGCTCCCGGCTTTCGCACGAGGGCTCGACGTGGTGAATGAGCGTTGAATTATCTACATGCTGGCTGGCAGCAAGAACTGAGAGCCCATTCAGGACCGCATTCGCGTTGGGCCCCCTGAGCCTCACAGCCGCGTTGTTGCGCACCAAGCGGCCGCCAAAGGAGAAGACGTGCGTCCGGACGGTTGAGTCCCGCGCCTGCTCAATATCAGTGTTCGACACGACAAAGGCTGAGAGCGCATCATCCTGAAGCCGGTAGAGATCAACGCGGGCACCCTCGGCAGCACGCACCTCAACAACTGGCAGGGACAGGTAGCTGTCGCCACCAAGCGAGAGGCTTGACTCGATAACAGACACGTCCGCGAGCTCCTGGGCATCCACGAAAAGCCGCGGAGCAACGACGCATCCTGAAGCGTTTTGGGTCATGACGTGCAAAACGTGAAGAGGGGAATTCATGCGCACTCCCCGCCCAACCTGGACACTGACTCCGTCCTGCAGCAGCCCTGCTGCCAGGGCCGCAAACGGCTCCTGAGTATGGGCCCGCAGGGCACCGAACGGGGCCGGGCTGCCGTTTGCTAGCCGAGAGACCTCAACTCCCTCCTGAGGCTGCAGCTGCGAGAGATCCTCAGAGAAGGAGCCATCCACGAAAACAAGGCGGTTCGGCGCCAAGCTGGAGATCAGGTAGGCCGAGAGCTCCTCCTCCCGCAGCGTGGCGGCATCCCCCGAGGCAAGCCGGAACGAGCCGGCGGCGATTATCTCCGGATTCGTGTACTTCCACTCCTCTGAGCGGGGGCTCGGAAAACTGGCCTTGCCCCACGTTGCTGCGCCCTCGGCAGCCAAGGAAAGCCCCCCTGGGCCAAGGACGCGCTGCTGCCGCTCCCTAACGACCGCCAGCGCTTCATTGGCCCAGCCGCGCTGAGCCTCTTTGACCAATTCTTTCCGGGCAGTGGCACTCATGGCGACCCCTTATGCTTGCGCTACGGCAGGAGACTCCCGGAAGGCCCCGTATCCCTGGCTCTCGAGCTTAAGCGCCAGCTCCTTGCCGCCAGACTGGACGATCCGGCCGTCAATCATCACGTGCACAACATCCGGCACGATGTAGTTGAGG
Organism: bacterium; assembly: GCA_017853605.1. Lineage (GTDB taxonomy): Bacteria > Bdellovibrionota_C > UBA2361 > UBA2361 > OMII01 > OMII01. The sequence continues at coordinate 3,718 of JAFMJG010000115.1, read as the reverse complement.
AGCCTCTGGTAGTGAGTGATGACAAGCATGCTGCCCTTTGCAGACCGCAGGCGATTGACCCCTTCAGCGACGATCTGCAGCGCATCGATATCGAGCCCAGAGTCGGTCTCATCCAAAATCGCCAGCTTCGGCTCAAGAACGGCCATCTGAAAGACCTCGTTTCGCTTCTTCTCCCCCCCGGAGAAGCCCTCATTGACCGCGCGCTTGAGCATCTCATCGCCCAGCTCGAGGAGCTTGGCCTTCTCCTTTAGGAGCGCCGAGAAATCACGCACAGAAAGCGCCGGCTGCCCGCGGTGCTCCCGCACTGAATTGAGGGCCGTCCTGAGGAAGTACGTGGTTAGCACGCCTGGGAGCTCGACCGGGTACTGGAACGCCAGAAAAAGCCCCTCCCTTGCTCGCACCTCGGGATCAAGCTCGAGGAGGTCCTTGCCGTCGAAGGTCACGCTTCCGCCGGTGACTTCGTACCCCTCCTTTCCGCCAAGAATATTGGCAAGGGTGCTTTTGCCCGAGCCGTTTACGCCCATGATGGCGTGCACCTCGCCCGGCTTGATATCCAGGCTGATGCCCTTGAGTATCTCGCGGCCCTCACCCTCAACACGCGCGTGCAGATCTGTAATTTTCAGCAAGCTCATACGCCCCCTTATCCAACACTTCCTTCAAGGCTAATCTCAAGCAGGCGCCGCGCCTCGACCGCGAACTCCATTGGCAGCTCGTTGAGCACTTCTTTGCAGAATCCGTGCACAATCATCGACACGGCATCTTCGGTTGAGATGCCCCGCTGGTTGCAGTAAAAAATCTGGTCCTCCCCAATCTTCGACGTGGAGGCCTCGTGCTCAACGGTCGCCGTCGGGTTCTTTACCTCGATGTAGGGGAATGTGTGGGCCCCGCAGCTGTTGCCCATGAGCATCGAGTCGCACTGCGAAAAGTTCCTTGCCCCCTCGGCGCTCTTCATCATCTTCACCAGGCCACGGTACGCGTTCTGGCTCCGCCCTGCCGATATGCCCTTGGACACGATGGTGCTCTTTGTGTTCTTGCCGATGTGCACCATCTTTGTCCCGGTGTCCGCCTGCTGCTTGTTGTTCGTTATCGCTACCGAGTAGAACTCCCCTACCGAGCCCTCGCCCTTGAGGATGCAGCTCGGGTACTTCCAGGTTATCGATGAGCCCGTCTCCACCTGCGTCCAGGAGATCTTTGACCTCTCGCCCGCGCAGAGCCCGCGCTTCGTCACAAAGTTGTAGATGCCGCCCTTGCCGTCCTTGTCTCCCGGGTACCAGTTTTGGATGGTAGAGTACTTGATGTGCGCATCGCCGAGCGCAACGAGCTCCACGACCGCGGCGTGCAGCTGGTTCTCGTCCCGCATCGGGGCCGTGCAACCCTCCATGTAGCTGACGTAGCTGCCCTCGTCCGCAATAATGAGCGTCCTCTCAAATTGGCCCGTCTTCGCGGAATTAATCCGGAAGTACGTCGAAAGCTCAAGCGGGCATCGCACCCCTTTCGGCACGTAGCAGAATGAGCCGTCCGTGAAGACAGCAGAATTGAGCGCGGCAAAAAAATTGTCGCTGTGGGGAACTACGGAGCCAAGGTACTTTTGGACAAGCTCTGGATGGTTCCGGATCGCCTCGGACATCGAGCAGAAGATTACGCCAACTTCCTCCAACTGCTTCTTGAAGGTCGTCACAACCGACACCGAGTCGAAGACCGCGTCTACAGCGACTCCTGCAAGCGCCTTCTGCTCATTGAGCGGGATCCCGAGCTTCTCGTACGTCTTGAGGATTTCCGGGTCAACCTCCTCGAGGCTAGCTGGGCCCTTCTTCTGCTTCGGCGCCGAGTAGTAGACAATTGAGTTGTAGTCGACCGGAGGGTAGTGCACGAAAGCCCAGTGGGGCTCCTTCATCTCTCTCCACCGGCTATAGGCCTTGAGCCTCCACTGCAGCATCCAGTCCGGCTCGCCCTTCTTGCGGGAGATAAATGCTATGATGTCCTCGTTGAGGCCCGGCGGAGCCTCGTCAGCCTCGATGTTCGTGTAGAAGCCGTACTTGTAATCTTGGCTGGTGAAGTCTTCGAGGATATCCGTGCTCATAAACCGCGTACGTCTCTTATGGGCCCCTTCATTTTTGGGGCTGGGATTTCGCCTGGCAGCTTTCGCTTGGGTCCGCGACCGGCTCCCCAGGATACCGGATCAACCACCTCAAGTCCCCTTTCGTACCCACTCTTTGTTTGAGCGGGCACTGGGGGGGACCTTACCAATCTTGAATAATGTATTCAAGTATACCCGCTATCCTAAGTGACTGCAATGTATAGGTATATTGATGCTTGCCTACACATCCCGCTAGCTAGGCGAAGGTGTTCTACCTTTGTAGCATCGAGGCAAATAGTTGATATTACTGGCTATTCTAGTACTACGACCGAAACGCCTGGAAATATTGGAGCAGGCCCCTCGGGATCCTGAAACAACCACCGAAGCAAGGCTTGGTAGAAACCAAAGAGGGGGAGCTGCTCTGCGACCTGTTGCCTAACCTGTTCACGCCTGCTCTTGAATCCCGCATGGCTCTCACGAGTGAGGTGCTCCCTCTCTCGCCAAAAGTTCGCCAACGGCTGCACCTGAATCTCAAACATCCGGTCGTTCCAGGTGACCACGGACTTGATGGCTTCCCAGCCGCTCTCCTTCTCTCCGCGCCGCAGATAGTCCTTGGTCTCCACGAACGCCACCCGCTCCGTGCTTGCAGACCTAGAGATCCCAAACTCCTCAAGCAGCGCACTGGGCCACACCGATCGCTGCAGTGCCTCGTGCACGAGAACCGCCTCTGATGGCGTGCCAACCACAACCTTGATGCCGAAGATGTCCTTTACGTACTTGCTCAGGTGACGAAGCTCCTTGTCCCGCACCACGAGGGCATCAAGGCCAAAGATCTCGTCGACCACCTTGTTCCAGATCTCCTCCTCCGCCTTGATGCGGCTAATGACCTTGTGCACGCCGAAGGCGTTCGCCTCACTTGGCTGGTACTCGACAACGTTTGCGACCAACGAGGGGACGGCCCAGGAGCCTCCATCCACAAACCGAATCTTCCGCAGCTGTCTCGTGCCGAGATCAAGATCGATGGTTGAGTAAAGGTCGTGGGAAGAGATGATCTGCGATAGCGTAAAACGCTCACCAGTTGACGGCACCTCCCCTATCACGACGCTCTGAAGGTGGTAGCGGCCGACAAAGGACCTGCAGAGCAGCTCACACAGCTTATGGAGGCTCTCCTCGCCCTTGATAATCATGCGGTCGAATGCCTCTCGGCATGCGCGCAGCTGCCTCCGAGAGAAGCGCATCTCGCGGGTTTCCTGAGGCCCGCTCTGGAGGCCAACCCGAGCCTTGTCCAGGTACACGACGAGGTCATTGAGCGCTGGCTCTTGGCTCACCATCCAGAGGGGCGACCTCACGTGCTCTGCAGCATGCGGGTCATCGCACAGAAGCTCTTTGATTGGCGCGCTCATGTGGCGAGAGGTAGCACTAAGCCGCCGCTGAGAGAAGAGAGTTCGTTGGGCGGCTGGGCTTCGAGAAGCGGGCTCTCGCGCCGTGAAGGCTGGCTCCCTGTATTGCCCACAGAGAACGGGTCGTCCCCGCCCATGCCGCCACGCCCGATGCTGCCCGCAGAAGGCTACGCGTAATGGCACGGCCGGAGGGAATCGAACCCCCAACCTGCGGATTTGGAATCCGCTGCTCTACCAGTTG
>JAFMJG010000011.1 GCA_017853605.1 bacterium | reverse complement strand
TTGGATACTTCTCTGCCGCCATCAAGAACCTGCGTGATGTCCGCATCGGCGACACGGTGACCCACGTCCGCAAGCCGGCAACCGCGCCACTTCCGGGCTTCAAGGAGGTTCGGCCCATGGTGTTCGGGGGGCTCTTCCCGGTGGATGCGGACGACTTTGCCGCGCTCAAGAGCGCGCTCGACAAGCTCAGCCTGAACGACAGCGCCTTCACGTATGAGCCTGAGACCTCGGCAGCGCTCGGCTTCGGCTACCGCTGCGGCTACCTCGGGCTTCTCCACATGGAGATCGTCCAAGAGCGGCTTGAGAGGGAGTTTCAGCTTAACCTGATCACGACCGCCCCATCGGTGGTCTACAAGATGGTGCTCAACGACGGCACGGAGATCTTGGTTGACAACCCCACCAAGATGCCGGAAGTCGGGCAGATCCTGAGGATTGAGGAGCCGATTGTGAAGGCCACCATCCACTGCCCCCGCGAGTTCGTGGGGAATGTGCTCAAGCTCTGCGAGGACCGCCGGGGAGTGCAGGAGAATATCTCCTTTCACGGGATGGAGCGGGCGGTCATCGTGTATCACCTGCCGCTCAACGAGATCGTTCTCGACTTTCACGACAGGCTCAAGTCGCTCACGAAGGGCTATGCCTCGTTCGACTACGAGATTGAAGGGTACCAGGAGTCGGACCTCGTCAAGCTCGACATCAAGCTTAACGGCGATCCTGTCGACGCGCTCAGCATCATTGTGCACCGCGACAAGGCTTTTCACCGGGGCAAGGAGCTGACAGAGAAGCTCAAGGACATCATCGACCGGCAGATGTTTGAGATTGCGATCCAGGCCGCCGTCGGCGCGAAGATTATCGCCCGCAGCACGGTCAAGGCGCTGCGCAAGAACGTGACTGCCAAGTGCTATGGCGGCGACATCTCCCGCAAGCGCAAGCTGCTGGAGAAGCAGAAAGAGGGCAAGAAGCGCATGAAGCAGATCGGCAAGGTGTCGATCCCGCAGGAGGCGTTCCTCGCCGTTCTCAAGCTGGGTGACGAGAGCTGATGAGGTGCGGCGGCGCACCATGCGGGTGTTTCGCCTCTGCAGGGATTAGGAGTTGAGATGAGCCAGCATGGCCCGGATGAAGCCCAGCCCCTGATTCGGGCCCTGCCTGGCCGTCCCTCGCGTATCTTTGCGGTCGGGGACATTCACGGCTGTGTCAAGGAAGCCGAGGCGCTGCTGCAGCACCTCAGGAGCGTTGAGGGGCTTGGCCGCAACGACCTGCTTGTCTTCATCGGGGATTACATCGACCGGGGCCCTCACTCAAGCGAGGTGCTCAGCCTTATGATTGACCTGCGCAGGGCGCTGCCGCAGGCCGTGTTTCTGCGCGGCAACCATGAGGACATGCTCCTCGACTACCTGGGTCTTGGGGGCTCAAGCGGCGAGATGTACCTTGAAAATGGCGGCGCGGAGTGCCTTAAGAGCTACGGCCTCCATCCATTCACTCCGCGGGATGACATCATCGCCGCGCTTCCGCCGGAGCACCTTGCGTTCCTTAAGGGCCTTGAGCTTGGGGCCTCACTTGCTGAGTTTGTCTTCGTGCATGCAGGTGTCGACCCAGCCAGGAAGCTCGGCGAGCAGCTTCGTCGAGACCTGCTGTGGATTCGCGGGGATTTTCTGCACCACGAGCACACCCTCGGAAAGACTGTCGTTTTTGGGCACACTCCGTTCGAGGATCTGGCCATTCACCTGCCGTTCAAGATCGGCATAGACACGGGGCTTGTTTTTGGCAACAAGCTCTCGGCGGTCGAGCTCGTTCATGGCCGCCTCTTTCAGGTGGCCCGGGGCGAAACGGGCGTCCTCACCTATGAGCTGAGAAGCCGCTTGGGTGGTTGATCTGAGGGGCTCGGCGTCCTATTGTCAGGGCGTTGTGATTCGCTAAAACCTGAGGATTCTGTATGTCAAAACCCAGTGTTGGAATGATTGGACTCGCCGTCATGGGCTCTAACCTCGCCCGCAATATTGAGAGCAGGGGCATTCCAGTGGCTGTCTATAACCGCACCACCGAAGTCACCAAGGAGTTCATGGAGAAGTTCGGGGCCCGCGACGGGAAGCCTGCGGGCTTTGTTGCCTCGTCCACCCTCCAGGACTTCGTAAAGAGCATGCAGGCGCCCCGGCAGGTGTTTATCATGGTCAAGGCTGGCGCCGGCACGGACGCTGTGATCGACCAGCTCGCCCCGCTCCTCGAGAAGGGAGACATCGTCATCGATGGCGGAAATGCGTTCTTCAAGGACACCATACGCCGGGAGCAGAAGCTGACGGCCATGGGGCTTAACTTCCTTGGAATCGGGATCTCTGGCGGGGAGGAGGGAGCGCTCAAGGGCCCAAGCCTGATGCCGGGCGGGCCGAAAGACGCATGGAAGATCGTTGCTCCGATGCTCGAGAAGATCGCCGCCCAGGCGGATGGCCCATGCACGAATTACGTTGGCCCCGATGGCGCCGGCCACTTTGTGAAGATGGTCCATAACGGCATCGAGTACGGCGACATGCAGCTCATTGCGGAAGCCTATGACATCCTGCGCAACGTGGCTGGCTGCAAGCCTGAGGAGCTCGCCACGATCTTTGATGGCTGGAACAAGGGAGTGCTCTCGTCGTACCTCATAGAGATAACGGCGAAGATCTTCGCCAAGAAGGATGCGCAGGGAGCCGGATACCTTGTGGACAAGATCCTCGACAAGGCGGGCCAGAAGGGCACCGGCACCTGGACGGCCCAGGTCGCGCTAGACCTCGGGGTGTCGATACCGACGATCTCGGCCGCCGTGGATGCGCGGACGCTCAGCAGCATCAAGGATCAGCGCGTGGCGGCCTCGAAAGAGTTTGCTGGCCCGGCGCTCGAGGACTTCACCGGAGATCGGCAGCAGTTCATTCAGGCGGTGCACGATGCGCTCTACGCCTCGAAGATTATGTCGTACGCGCAGGGCATGGCTCTCATTGCGGCGGCGTCGGCCAACTGGAGCTGGGATCTCAAGCTCGACCAGATCGCGGCGATGTGGAAAGGCGGCTGCATTATTCGCGCCAAGTTCCTGGACGAGATTCGTCGGGCCTTCTCATCGACGCCTGCGCCGACAAACCTCCTCCTCGATCCCTTCATGAAGAAGGAGGTCGTGCGGTGCGTGGCGAACCTCAGGAAGGTCGTTGGGGTCGCGGTTTCTCGCGGAGTGCCGGTTCTCGGCTTTGCCGGCTCACTTGGCTACTTCGACAGCTTCCGCACGGCGGACCTCCCGCAGAACCTCACTCAGGCACAGCGTGACTTCTTTGGCGCGCACACGTATGAGCGCAAGGACGCTCCGGGCACTCCGCACCACACTGAGTGGGAGTAGCTAGCGCCGCTCAAGGAGGCCCAGGAGCTCGCAGTGTCCCGTGAGCGGAAACATGTCGAAGGGCGCGAGGCGCGAGAGCGAATAGCCGGCAGCAAGGTCGGCAACGTCCCGCGCAAAGGTCTCTGGGTTGCAGCTGGAGTAGAGGATCCTCTCCGGTCCTGCCGCAGCCAGGCGTGAGCGAAGCCCTGACGACAGCCCGCGCCGGGGCGGGTTAACAATTGCAAGGGCCAGCCCATCCGGTGAGGTGTCGAGTGCCCGCTCGGCGTCCCCCACGACAAAATCAGCGCTGCTTCCGAGGCCGGCCTCAGCCGCGGCCATCGACGCGTTGCGCACCGCCACTGCTGAGGCTTCAATCCCAGTGACGGAGTCAACGTGCGGGGCCACGGCGAGCGCAAACCCGCCAACGCCGCAGAACAGGTCGAGCGCCTTGCCGCCGCGCTTCTCCGCTGTCCACGAGCGCGCGCACCCATACAGCGCCGCCGCAACCTCCGGCGTCACTTGCATGAAAGACTGCGGCGAGAGGAAGAGGCGCACCGGGCCGTACTCTGCCACGATGTGGTCCTGTGCTGTCAGGATAACCTCCTCCGGGCCCTCAGGGATCGCAGCGGCGAGCGGCTGGATGTTGCAGCTCACTACACTGAGCCACGGGTGGCTGGCCTGGAGCGCCGGAATGATCTTCCGGATGCGCGGAACGGACTCAGTGCTGCGCAGCACGAAGCGCAGGATGCCGCCTGAGAGGGGGGAGTTCGTCATGACCGTGAGGCCCTTGAGCTCTCCGCGCCGCTCCCGAATCGAGTAGGGGACCAGTGATGCCAGAGGGATCAGCCGGCGTACCTCCTCGAGAAGGTCGCGGACGGGCCCGGGCGATAGCGGGCACTGCGCCAGCTCAGTAAACTCTAGGGACTGGCTCACGACGCCGAGCAGCGGCTTGTCGGCCGTGCCGCCCACCAGCAGCTTCGTCTTGGAGCGCGAGCCCCACGGGGTGTCGGGCAGGCAGATCTGCTCAACGTTTGAGGGGCAGATTCCGCTCGCTGCGAGGGTCTCGAGGATTGAGCGCTCCTTGGAGGCAAGCCGAGCGCCGGAGGGCAGCCCAAGCAGCCCGCACGAGCGGCATATGCCCTGCGAGTAGAGGCGGCACTCGGCCCCCTCAATGCGCGCCTGCGGGGTTTCTCCAGATGTCTTGCCGTTTCCTGAAATCATGCTGGCTCCCGCATTCTTACCCTAAATGCGCCGCTATGGAACTCCCTAGGCAGGGATGCTAGCCTCCAGGCAGCAGTGCAGGGGAACCAGACCATGAAATTCAGCCGCTACCACGCCCTGGGAAATGACTACATCGTCGTGGAACGCCGGGCGCTGCCATGGAGTCTGAGCGGACAGGTTGTGCAGCGGCTCTGCCACCGGAACTTCGGGATTGGCTCGGATGGGATCCTCGTGCGCGAGGGGCAGGAGGAGGGTGACAACGCTTTCGCCCTCACAATTTTTAACCCAGATGGCTCACGGGCGGAGAAGAGCGGGAACGGCCTAAGGATCTTTGCCCGCTACCTGTGGGACCATCGCCTCGTTGGCTCGGAGCCGTTCGCTGTGCAGACAGCGGGCGGGCGGGTTGCCTGCCGCGTTGCGGAAGGGGGCAGGATCGTCACGGTAGAGATGGGAACGGTGAGCTTTGACAGCGCGCGCATCCCTGTGGCGGGCGAGCAGAGGGAGGTTATTGAAGAGTCGATTGTAGCGGGCGGCACGGAGGTTCTCTTTTGCGCGGCAACCGTCGGCAACCCCCACTGTGTCGTGCTCAACGTCGACCCAACAAGGGAAAATGCCGAGCGTCTTGGACCGCTCCTAGAGAGGCACCCGCTGTTTCCGAACAGGACGAACGTGCAGCTCCTCAAGGTGCTCTCCCGCAATGAGATTCAGCTCGAGATCTGGGAGCGTGGCGCTGGCTATACGCTGGCGTCAGGAAGCAGCAGCTCTGCTGCAGCTGCAGTAGCAAAGAGGCTTGGCCTCGTGGGCGAAGACGTCACGGTCCGCATGCCGGGAGGGAGCCTCTCGATCTGCGTTGATGGAAGCTTCGGCATCAAGATGACCGGACCCGTCACGCACATCTGCGACGGCGAGCTCGATGCCGAGGCGCTCGAGTGGCCGGCGGCGGCGCAGCGATAGCGGGCGACTCTGCGCTGCTAGAAGAAGTTGTAGTTAACCCCCAGGATAAAGGAGCGCCCCTCTAGCAGGAGGGGCTCAATGCCGGGGGACTGGTCGTACTCAAATGACCTGTTGAGAACGTTGTCAACGCGGAAGAACAGGTTTCCGTGCTGTTCAGGAAAGCGGTAGGAGACGGCGGCATCAAAGAGCCAGAAGCCGCCACCGGCGCTCAGGTCTCCGGGCACAAGCGCGCTCTGGATGCCGGCGGTGTCCTGGTTTCGGTAGGTGCCTTGGGCCGTAAAGGAGAGGTGCTTGCCCCAGTACTGTCGCGCGCCGAGGCGCAAGCGCCGAGTGTCAATATATCCCGGACTCTCGCCTGGGTCGGTCAGGTTGTACCAGTTTATCAGTGAGTCTGCGGTGAGCACGGTTGACTCGGTTAGCACGCCATAAATGTAGCTTCGCAGGAGCTGCGATTCCGAATCGGAGTTAAGGAAGCCGCCGTTGTAGAGGCGCGTGAGGGAGAGGTTGTCGCCATCGAGAAGGGTGAGCTGCGAGACATCCCCAAGGGGCTCGCGGATGTTGCGGTGGGTGTACTGGGCGCCGGCGTACACTACGTTGGGGAGCTTCGCGTCTAGGCCGAAGGCATAGTTGCGGCTCTCGGCACCCGGCAGGTCGTTGAAGTCCTGGTTGAGGCCGCCGACGAGCGTTGGCTCAAGGGAGCTTTGGTCCTCAAGCACCGACTTTCCGAGCGTCTCGAAGTAGGCAGCGCGAGTTGTGAGCCACGAGGTCGGCGTGGTGAGGAGGCCGATCTTTGGGTCGAGCTTGCTCTCCCTGCCGCGCCCTGAGAGGAAGGGGGGGACCTCGGTCAGATCGTACTGCACGGAGGTGGCTGCCAAGCCGAGCGTAAGGTTAGCCCGCTGGGGTATCTTGAGCGACAGGTACTCGTACGCCGTTCCAGAGGTTAGGCTGGTTGAGGCGCTGGTGGAGATCAGGCCGTTCACGCCCCCAGCGCATGGGGGCTCAAAGGCGCCACAGGCGTCGAGCGCGTAGAGGGGGGAGCTCTCTTGGCGGTTGGGATCGACGTAGAGACCCTGTGCGCCGCTGACTGAGTCCACGTACTTCGATGCGTAGATAACCTGCGCCGAGAGGCCGCCGCGGTTCGTGACCTCATTGGCCCCTTGCTGCAGGCTTAGCACGCTCGGGTAGTAGTCCTCCGGCGCTGAAGGAAGCGAAAGGAAGTTCTGGCGGTTGTCGTTTGTGACCGAGGTCTTGGAGCTGTCACGCGCGTACTCGCCCTGCACGAGCAGGGTTGTCTGGGCCGAAAACCTGTGGTTGTAGCCCAGCAGCACGTTTCCGAGCTTCACGTCGGAGGAGTCCGATAGCTCAACGGGGCCCGCAGAGGTCGGTATCGAGTCGGACGACCTGTCGCCGTACGAGTTGAAGTTGCCCTCAAGCACCAGGCGGTCGTCGGGGGTCACCTCGTACTGAATTGCCCCCCTAATGCGGTTCTCTGCCTGGTGGGCGTTGTTCTGGGATGTGTTCAGGTAGAAGGGCTGGTACCTAAAGAGCCATCCAAACGTGTCAGTCTTTCCGGTGGTGAGGAGCTGGGCGCCCACCTGGTTCTGGTTGCTTACCCAGCGGGCTGATACGGCCTCCCGGTTCTCCTTCTTGTCAAAGAGGGCGTTGTAGTCGCCCAGCGCCACTGACTCGCCGATGCTGTTGAAGATGTTGAAGCTGAGCGGAGAGAGGAGGTTTGCAATCCGATCCTCCGAGACTCTCGCATCCACATCGATGATAGACTCGTACGCATCAGACAGCAGGCGGTGCGCAGAGAAGTTGCTGTAGTCGTCGCTGATAGACTTGACCGCCTCGACCCGCGCGATCTGGTCGAACCCTAGCTCGGTAAAGACGCGCGAGAGCCCGGCCCCGCGCACGGCGAGGTCCCTGTCAAGCATCAGCGAGGAACGGTACACGGCACGGTTGTTGTTGAGCTTAATCGACTGCTCAACGTCGGCGAGGCCGCCAATCACGTCGTTCTGGGCGACGTCGACGTACGAGCGGTAGAGGAAGGGGGTTGGATCGTTCTCGTCCAGCTCGATGGCAGCGTTGTACTCTTGCCGAGCCTTGTCAGAGTGCTCGTCATCAAAAAACAGCTTGCCGAGGTAGGAGCGGTAGGATGACACAGCGGGATCCAGCTGGACGGCCTTTGAAAGGAGCTCCTTTGTTGCCGCATAGTCCTGGTCGTTTACCTTCACGAGGGCCTGGCCAAGGTAGGCGAGCGACTGCGATGGATCCTCGCGCTGTGCAAGGGTGAAGTCGGCCTCTGCCTCGGCAAACTCATGGCGGGCAAGCGCGGCAAAGCCCGCCAGCACCGAGTTCATGGCGCTGTGGCCAAACTCCCGCTGGCGATCCGCGAGGAGGGCAGTGGCGTCATCGTAGCGGTTGAACGAGAGGAGCAGCTCGGCCTCCCTGTCGTACAGCGCCGGCAGCTTTGGGTGCTCTTGGCGCGCTAGCGAAATTGCGGCCAGCGCACCCTCGAGGTCTCCGCGAGACTGCAGGACATAGGACTTGAGCAGCTGCTCGTTTGCCAGCCCTGGGCGGTAGGCCACGGCGGCTTGTAGGCGCTCATTCGCGCCGTTGGTGTTCCCGCGAACCAGGGCGGTGAAGCCAGCGACGAGCTCGCGCAGGGCGTTGTCAGTTGGGCTGCCGCCCCCCTGGAGGGAGCCGAGAGTTGCCTCCGCTGCAGCCGGAGCTCCCGCACGCCAGAGACCTATAGCCCTGAGGATCGCGCCGCGCTGCGTTCCCTCGAGAGCGCGGCCGCCCCCCTGCAGCGCCTCAAGCAGCGAGCGCCCATTTGCGGACTCATTCAGCGCCTGCCGCACGGCCAAAGCGCATGATGCAGGGCAGCCAGGATCAGGCGAAGCGATAAAGTCGCTCTCCACGAGGAGCATTGGGAAGTTTACCATCCACTGGACGGACTCTGCCGGCCGGACAAGGATGGACTTGGTTGGGGCTTCTCCAGCGAGCGCCGTTGCCCGCTCTCCCGGTGACAGCGAAACAGAGCCCTTGGCGTTGAAGGCATTTACCGTTCCGTGCAGGACATCAATCGTCGTTTCAGCAGCTGAGGTCTCTACTACCAGCTCTGTGCCGAAGATCGCTGCGTTGACGTTCTTAGTGCGGATCTCAGGCTCACGCCGCGCCCCGCGCGAGAAGAAGTAGGCCTTGCCCTCGGTGTGGGTGACTGCCGGGTTTCCGGCAGGCGAGACCTTTTCAAACGTTAGGGCAGAGAAGCGGCCCAGGCGAACGAGCGCCCCATCAACAAACTGGAGGGCGGCTTTCCCGTCGGTTCCTGTACGGATCGTGTCTCCCTCCCGGAACTGGTCTCCGGTCTTGGTGCCCCCCCAGTCCTGGCTTCCTGCCCTGCGCACCGCGACATCCCCCTCGGCGGCATACAGGCTGGCAACCCCTTGGGGCTCGGCGAGGGCGGGGCACGGCCGCAGGAGCTGGACGGCCAAGACAGGCAGGATGGCAACCTGGATTATCCGACGGCTTAGGAAGTTCAAACGCTTAGCCTCCAGCGCGTACAATTCCCTCATAGATGAGGATGCGTGAGCACCCCATGCGGCATCAGAATTTGTGTGAGACGAACTAAGTTTTTTTCCTGCTCCTGCCGACTAGTCCTGTACGCACGCGTGTAACCCATGGGTGTCGCCAAAAAGAGGGGTATGGTTTCAGCCGGAACGGAGGGACATCAGTTCCTCTCAGCAGGGCACGTCATCGCCAACCGTTACAAGATCCTTCGTCCGCTTGGGACAGGCGGAATGGCGTCGGTGTACCTCGCCGAAGACATCGTGCTCGGCGAGACCAATGTTGCGATTAAGGTTTTGCGGCAGGGGGGGCAGTTCAAGGAGGATCTCGTTCACCGCTTTCTTCGGGAAGTGCGCCTCACCCACAAGATTAACCACGAGAACGTGGTGCGAACCTTCGACTTCGGCCAGGATGGCGACACCCTCTACTACACCATGGAGTACCTCTCGGGCCGTACCCTAGAGTCGCTCGTTTCTTCTGAGCTTATGCCGCTCGAGGGTGTCCTCGGGGTGGCAGTGCAGCTCATGCGGGGAATATCGGCGGTTCACGCAGTGGGGGTTATCCACCGCGACATAAAGCCGGCGAACATCATGATCCTGGAGCAGGGAAGCCTCAAGATCACCGACTTCGGCATTTCACGCGGAGGCGTGTCAAACCTGACCGCCGTGTCTGGGGAGATCGTGGGCACTATCGCCTACCTCGCCCCCGAGACCCTGATTGGCGAAGAGTCATCGATAGCGGTCGATTACTACGCGATTGGCGCGATCCTGTACCAGCTCCTGACAGGGCGGCCGCCGATCGATGACGACGTGCCGGCGCGCCTTATCATGCGCAAGGTTGAGGAGATGCCGCCGGACCCGCGCGAGTTGCGGCCCGACGTGCCAGAGTGGCTGGCGCATGGCCTGCTCAGCCTGCTTGAGATCGACCCAAAGCTTCGAATGCGCTCGTTGCCGACGTTCGCTGCCAACTTGGATGCCAAGGCTCCCCGGCAGCTCGACGAAGGCCTCGTGGCGGGCCTGATAAACAACACGATTACGCTCGACAAGCTGCTCGATGATGCGCCGCTCCACACCCGCATCTATCGCCGCGTTGCACAGGGGCACCTCACCACGCGGCTCATGTTTGGGGCCCTGTTGGCCCTCTTCTCGGTGCCATTGAGCACCACTGACACCTTCGTCGGGATGGAGTTTGCGCAGAGCGACAACCTCTTTAGGCTGCGCGGTATGCGCGATCCTTCACCGGACGTTATGGTGATCTCGATGGACGAGACGAGCTACTCGACTCTTGGAGTGCCAGTGACCGGAGCCTGGCCCCGGCAGCTTCACACAAAGCTCCTCACTCGCCTGGCAGACGACAAGGCGAAGCGCGTGGTGTTCGACATCATTTTTAGCGATGTCTCAGCCGACCAGTCGGTGGATGCCGACTTGGCGGCGGCGATGAAAAGGGTGCCGACTGTTTTGGCGGCTGCGTCGGGCACCACTCAGCAGGCGACCCTCAACGGGACCTTCCTTCTTGAGGAGCTGATCCGTCCGGCGGCTGTTTTTGAGGATGCGGCAGTTGGCATCGGGCTCGTCGGCTTGCCTCAACGATTTGGGCGAGTGCGGCAGTTTAATGTTGAGCGATCCGATCTCTTCCCGGATGTCCCATCACTCGCGGAGGCTGGAGCGATGCCGCCGAAGGGAGACAAGGAGCTGCCGGACAGGAATTCCCTGATCAACTTTTATGGGGATGCGCGCACGATCCCCACGGTCCCCTACCAGCTCGTTGTTGATGACACCAAGAGCCTCCCGGCCGGCACGTTCACCGGAAAGATCGTGTTTGTGGGCTTGGGGCTGCGGAGCCGCACCGGCCCCTCCCAGCGGGAGTCGTTCGTCACCCCATTTGACCAGGGCATGTTCGGGACGGAGATTCACGCTACTGCGACCTCCAACATACTCAACCGAGACTGGGTCGAGGAGGTGCAGGGGAGCGGTAGGCTCGCTGTCTGCTTCGGATTGGCGGCCTGCATGGCGTTCCTTATCCTGACGCTCTCCGGCGCCAAAGCGGTCTTGTCCCTCTGCCTGGCTGTGGTGGGGGCTTTTGCGCTTCAGTACATCCTCTTCCTGTTCGGTGCGCTGGTCCCGCTGGCGTGCCCTATCCTGTGGGGGCTCTTTTCGGGGCTCTTCCTGCGCCTCCTCTTCTCCCAGACGGCAGCCTCAGGTTGGCGGCGCAGGTAAAAGGGCCTCCTGGCCCCACTGTGCCGCCGGCCAGCGGGCTCGTGCCCCGGGCGCGCAAAACGATGGCAGCGGACAGAGGAGCATAAGCAACTTACACTTCCGTTTAGGACAGATACGGACTCAACCGGCCTGGGAGGCATCGGCGGTGGGCCGGATTGGCGCCCCTGCCTGCCCCCGGTGGTAGTATGAGCCCGCCTAATGTTGCACAATCCCGGAATGGACCCCATTCTTCCAAAAAAGGCCCCCCGCATTGAGGGCGCCTCCTCGAGTCCGCTGGCGGCGCTCGCCGGGGCGGGCTGGAAGCAGCGGGCGGAGCTCGCAGTGTCCTTTCTCGCGGATCCCTCAATCACCGTCCGGCGTGCGTCAGCTGACTTTCTAACCAACAGCGCCGGGCTGTTTCCGTCGATTCCTGCCCGGGTGCTCGCCCGTATCCCCAAGGAGCCCGATGCAGAGGCCGTCTCGTCGCTCCTGTCGTTTGTTGGTCAGGTGCCGGATGGCCAAGGGCTCGGTGCGCCGGTGTGCCTCCGCATGTTGTGGGATCAGCGGGCGGGGATCGCAGTCGATGCGGCGCGGGCGCTTGCGGAGGGGCGGGACTTGGGAGAGGCGGCGATCATCCCGATGCATGTCCTGGCGAAGACCACTGCGCGCGCGAGAGATGCGCGCGTTGAAGCCTACCTCGATTTTCAGGGTGCGCAGAGCGAGCGCATCCGCCGGATTGTTGAGGAGAACCTCTCTCTCTCTGAGCGGGCACAGCGGGAGCTTCTCAAGCGCCTCGTCGCCGATGGCCCTCGTGAGCTGTGCGATGAGCAGTTTGCGCACCTCCTCGTTGGGCTGTGCTCGCCAGGCATTGCGGTGCGCCGCTTTTCAGCAAAGGTTCTTACCGCGTACGCCGACTCGTTTGCGCGCGAGCGCCAGAAGCTGCTGTGGGGAGGGCTGAGCTTCATCTCGGCTGATGTTGAGCGAGAGACGACGGTTCGCCAGCATGAGTTCCTCCACTTGGTTCGGGCATCAGAGATGCCCGCAGAGCTGGCGCCGATGGTAGAGACCCTGCGCTTCTCCGACGACGCGGACCTGCAGATGGCGCGGGATTTTACCGCTGTGTACCTGGCCCGCAATGGCGATCCTGTGGCAGCGGTCGACCGCCTCTCAGAGATGCTGTGGTCGCCGAACGCAACGACGGTGCACGGCGCAGCCTCAAACCTTGTGATCCTCCTTGGCCACGTGCGCGACGGCGTCGGCATGAGGATCCTGGACTCCCTGCTGGCATCCCTCGTGGCGAGGGCGGGCGAGGGGAGGGCCATCGTTCTCTCAGTCACTGAGCCGTTTGTCGCCCTGCAGCGCTTCCAGGGGGAGCTTGTCGGACGGTGCGCTGAGCTCGCGTCTCCGGGCCAGGACCCCGACGTGCTGCACGCCCTTGTGGTGCTTATCGGCGGCCTCACGCCCGAGTGCACAGAGGTGGCCGCAAGCGCTCGTGAGCTCCTTGAGTACCTCTCTACCGTCCCATATGAGAGAGTTGCGGCTTCAGCCCGGCACATCCTGCAGCGCTAGACGGGGCGCGGAGCTACTCTCCCTCGGCCTGCATGTTGTGGAAGACGGTTTGGACGTCGTCATCCTCCTCGAGGCGCTCAATGAGCTTCTGGATCTCCTGCTCCTGCTCGGCGCTGACCTTCACATAGCTGGCAGGGATACGCTGCGGGGCGGCGCTCTTGACCTCGATATTGTGCGCCTCAAGCACCTTCTGCAGATCACCGAACTGCCTAAAGCTTGAGTAAAGCAGCAGCCCGTCATCCGCCTCAAAGATATCCTCAAGGCCGTGATCGATCAGCTCAAGCTCAAGCTCATCCATGTCCCCTGAAGGAGGCACGATCTTGAAGACCCCTTTGCGGTCGAAGATGTAGTCGAGGGCCCCGGAGGTGGCCAGGTTGCCGCCGTTCTTGGAGACGATGTTGCGGACGTTTGCGACTGTGCGGGTGCCGTTGTCAGTGGCGGCCTCGATGTACAGCCCAACTCCGTGTGGAGCGAATGCCTCATAGGCCACCTCAGTGAGCTCCGCCGCATCCTTCGACGACGCCCGCTTGATAGCGGCCTCGATGCGGTCCTTGGGCATGTTGAGCGACCGGGCTGTCTGCATCGCCATGCGCAGCCGCGGGTTGCTCGTTGGCTCCGGGCCGCCGAGCTTTACGGCGATGGCGATCTCCTTGCCGAGCTTCGTAAAGGCCTTGGCGGTCTTCGCCCATCGGGCGAACATGCGGTCTTTGCGCTTCTCAAATATGCGTCCCATAGCGATCGTTCCGGACAGGGTTGCCTACAACGGGAGGAGAGTAACGCTAAGAGCCGATTGAGGCAAATACCTGTTAGGGCAGCTATTTTGGGTGGAGTGAGCCGCGCCTGCTGTCAGCAGTGGCCGCGCAGGCGGGGCTGTGGCGGGCCTTTGGCAAAAAAACAGCAGTCTGTTCTGGCGGATACCAAGGGGCAAGGAGGCCGCCGTCGTGTCGAACTGAAGGCTGAGGCGCGCGCCCCGCTCAGGCGAGGGGCAGCCCGTGGGGCTCTCCCTGGGCTGGACGGTCCTGCGTAGGGCTAGACAGCGCCGTGCGTCCACTGAGGGTCGTGCCGCAGCCAGGAGACTCAAGGAGGCTCGCGGTGATGATGCAGCGCGTTGCCGCATCAGCTATTACGCTGCGAGGGCAGCCCGCATCGAGCGCGCGCAGCGCGCACTCAACTTTTGGAATCATCCCGCCCGACACAATGCCCTCTGCGATCAGCGCTACAGCCTCCCGGCTGGAGAGGGAGGGGATAACCCGCCCGTCCCGCTTGACGCCAGGAACATCTGTCAGGAACAGGCACGCTTCAGCGCGGATAGAGCCCGCCAGGGCTGCTGCGGCGTAGTCGGCGTTCAGGTTAAGCGCTGCTCCCTCGCTGTCCTGCCCGACCGGGCTTACCACCGGAACGATGCCGGAGTGCTCAAGAGCGAGGATGGCACGCGGATCAGATCTGACAACCTCCCCGGTGCGCCCGAGGTCCTCCCCCCGTTTGCCCCGCAGCCTCTGTGCGGTCAAAAGGCCGGAATCGCGCCCGGTGAGCCCCGCTGCTGGCGCTCCGAGGCGGGTTATGCGCGAGGCTAGGTCGCTATTGATTGAGCCCGACAGCACCATCTCTGTCGCGCGCATGGTCTCGTCGTCTGTCACCCGCAGGCCATCGATGAAACACGACTGGATGCCGAGGCGCTCGAGCAGGCGAGAGATCTCCTTGCCTCCTCCGTGGACAACAACCACCTTTGCGCCCAGCTGCGCAAGGGCAGCGACCTCCGAGCACACACGCTCCTTGATGCTCTCGTCCTCCATCGCCGCGCCGCCATACTTCACGAGGAAGCGCCGGCCGGCCAGCTGCGCTGCGAGGGGAAAGGTGCTTGTAATCTCACATGGGGTCACCGGCTTCATCCATCCCTCCGTTGCTCTCTCAGGGCTCTAGGTAGCTCGCTTTTGCACAATCGGCAACCCCGGGTGGCCAGGGCTCAGCAATGCCCCCGTTACGCCCCCTACACCGGCCCGATGGCCGGCAGCATTAGCCCGAGCTCCTCAGGAAGCCCAAGCATCAAGTTGATGTTCTGGATGGCGGCCCCTGCCATTCCCTTGCCCAGGTTGTCGATGGCGCTCATGACGACTGCCTGGCGGCCGCGCACCGTCACCGCGATGTCGCAAAAGTTTGTGCCCACAACGTCAGCTAGTCTGGGGGGGCTGCTCCTCATCCGGATGAAGTGGGACTGGCGGTAGAAATCCCCGTAGCGCGCCGCCAATTCCCCCGTTGAAGAGGGCTCTGCCAGCGTCAGGTAAGCCGACACAAGGATGCCGCGCGATACCGGCAGCAGGTGCGGCACGAACACAAAGCTATTGGGCTCAAAGGTTGGGCCGAGCGCCTGAAGGATCTCGGGCTCGTGGCGGTGCTGGAGCACCTTGTAGGCCGTGCAGTCTGAGGCGCGCCCAGGGTGGTGCATCGTGGGCTGCGGCTCCCGGCCCGCCCCCGAGGTGCCGGTCTTGGCGTCAACCACCACGCCCCCCAGCCGCCCGAGTGGGGCGATCGGCGCGAGCGCCAGGATGGCGGCGCTTGAGAGGCAGCCCGGATTAGAGACGAAACGAGCGGCCTGAATCGCGGCCCGTGAGAGCTCCGTGAGGCCATAGACGAAGCGCGATCTGAGCTCGGGCTCAAAGCTCACTTCCGGGTAGAAGCGCCCGTGCTGCTCTGGGTCGGATAACCGCAGGTCGCCGGAGAGGTCAACTATGCGAACGGTGTCCGGCAAGCCTGTGCCGAGGAGCTCTTTGAGAGCAGGCACGGCCTGTCCGGTGGGCATGGCGAGAACAACCGCGGCTCCCTCATACCCGGCGAGCCGGCCGATATCAGGCACGGAGTCAAAGGAGAGGCGCGTGGTGCCGCTTAAGTGGGTATGGACCTGCTCGACCGGCTTCCCTGCGTGCGAGCGGGAGGTGACGCTGCACACCTCGATCTCCGGGTGGTGCGCGAGCATGCGGAGCAGCTCTCCCGCGCCGTAGCCGCTGCCGCCGACGATCGCGATCCCGAAGCGCCTAGCCCGTTTTTTTTCCTGTGAAGAAGAGAGCGTACTTTTCATGGAGGCAGTCTCCAAAGCCGAGTTTCTTGAAGTAGTCCGGCGCCGAGGTCACGACCAGGATCTCGCGGATATTGAGGCGATTGCCCTCTTCCACAGCGGCCTTCGCCAGCTCCTTGCCAACACCCTGTCCCCTGAACTCCCGGTGAACCACAAAGGACCTGAGCTCGGCTATCTTGGGGCTATACACCTCTAAGACGCAGCTGCCAACGATCCTCCCGTGGCGCTCGGCAACCCACGTAGTTGGAAGCAGCTCCCGATACTCATCCGCAGAGCGCGGCAGGAGCGTGTCCGGATTAGCAGAGACGAGCTCCAAGATTGCAGGGATGTCATCAAGTACAGCTTTTCGAACCACGCGAGCACCAAAGAATCTCCCCGGAAGCTGGGTGCTGCCGGGGTAGGGGAGAGTACCGGGTTCTCAGCCCCAAATCAAAGCTCCGGCGCGCCCAGCGGCACCCCGGCTGGGGCATACCGATTTCCCCTACATCGCTGGGCAAATTGCGCAGCAGGGCTCTGCAAGGGCCCTGTCCGGCGCCCTTTTTGGGTGCGTATCCAGTGCCGAAGAGCAGCGCGGATGGCGTGCAACCCACTTTTGGCAGGGCAATTTCGGGGGTTTTTCACAAAAAAGCGCCCCGTCACTAAGCCCCCTGGCAACTCTGCCGAAAGGATCTGTAGCGGGCGGCGCGGCGAGCCCCTGTAGAGGGAGCGGCGCCGAGAGGGGGCTACGGGCCCCTTCGCTGAAACGGAGCAGGATTTTGTCTCACGGACGCGACTTCTGCCACGGTGGCGCAACTGCAAAGGTGAGAAAAGAGGCGAGTGAGCATATGGGCCAGGTTCGTGGAAATAACAAGCGCTTCCTGAGCGACACCCCAGAGGATCTTCAGGGCTATGGCTCGTTAGAGGGCCAGGGACATGCAGAGAGCGAGGCTCAAGGGGGATTCGGGCTGCGGTCGATAAACCCCGGCCACAACTCCGTGTTGGTAGTGGACGACGACCCGGACCAGGCGAGGATGCTTGAGAGGATTATCCAGAAAGCCGGGTACCACGTCATGTCGTGCACGTCGCCTCTGGAGGCGCTCGGAATGGTCGCTGAAAAGCAGTTCAGCGTGATCGTCTCTGACTACAAGATGCCGGAGATGAACGGGTTTGAGTTCCTGCAGGCACTGCGGGGCCTCGAGACCGACTGGTCGATGGCTGATGTCCCCGTGATCCTTTTGACTGCGTGCGGAGATGACCTCGAGTTCGCCGCGCTAGAGCGGGGCGCTGACATGTTCTGCGAGAAGTACCGCGCCGATGCCCTGCTCGCCAAGCAGATCCGCTTCCTGCTCGAGATGTAGGCCCGCGGCAACAAGCTGCCACGCCTCTGAGAAAGTCTGTCAAGCAGCATGCTGGTGGGAAGAGGAAGGATGGGCACCTCATAGCGCAACACAAAGAACCTGAGTTCAAAAGTGGCGCTATGAGAGGTGTCCCTTCCTACGGCATCACGCGATCCGCTGGGGTGCTATGGGCACCTGAGGGGGCGTAAATCCCGTTTTTGGGTTTTGGGTCGGAGCGGGAAGAACCCGATCCGGAGCCGCATACGGTTGTGCTTGAGGCACGACCACCGGCGGTGTGACCACGGGCCCAGGGGCCACGGGGTACACCGGTCCTGGAATGATCCGGGCGCCAGGCGGCGGTGCGTCCACGATGACCGGCAAGCAGTTACTCTGCTTTGGGGCTGTTTGGCACCCCGAAATGGAGATGTTTGCAAACAGCGCCACAATACCCAATAGGACGGATGCTACTTTCATGCTTTCCTCGATCAGCCGGCTACTCGCGGCGGGGAGGGGCAGAGAACAGCTCGAGCTACACAGTCGAGAGTTCGCTACACCCTTAAGGAGAAACGGGGCGTTTCCGCCTAAGGGTGCAGCGGCTTCGGTGTGAAGCATTAGAAGGGACCACTACTCATCGCGCATCTAGGAACCTTTACGGCCTAAGAGGCGCCCATATGGGGATGTCAATGAACAGCCGGCGGGGGAGATGCACTCTCCTGCTAGCCCCTGTAGTATGGCGAGAAGGCCCGCAATACTCACCTAAGCGCCCAAAGTAACTGACGAATCAGACAGCTTCGATCTGCATCAAACAGGACCGAATCTTCAAAATGGGGGCGCGAATCCTAATCCGATACGATGATTCCAACCCGCATTTTTCAGCGATTCTCCCACGACTCACGGGTGTTTGTTGCCGGCCACACGGGGCTAGTCGGCTCGGCGATCGTGCGCGCCCTGCAGCGCTACGGGTACGGCAACCTCGTGCTGCGCACCCGCGCAGAGCTCAACCTCCTCGATCAGGCTGCGGTGCAGCAGTTCTTCGCCCAGGAGGGGATTCAGTACGTCTTTCTCGTCGCAGCAAAGGTTGGCGGCATCCTCGCAAACGCGCGCCAGCAGGCCGACTTTCTGTATGAGAACCTGATGATCTCCGCCAATGTCATCAAGGCGGCGGCAGACAACGGTGTCGAGAAGCTGCTCTACACTGGCAGCTCCTGTATCTATCCGAAGCTCTCGCCGCAGCCGATCCCCGAAGAGGCGCTGCTCTCGGGGCCCCTCGAGCCCACGAATGAGGGGTATGCGCTTGCGAAGATCGCAGGCCTGAAGCTGTGCGAAAAGTACAGCCAGCAGTACGGCAAGCGGTTCGTGTCGGTGATGCCGACCAACATGTATGGCCCGAACGACAACTTTCATCCCGAACACTCGCATGTCATCCCCGGCATGATGCGGCGCTTCCACGAGGCAAAGCTCTCCGGGGCGCCCTCGGTCACCGTGTGGGGCACCGGCTCGCCACGCCGTGAGTTCCTGTATGTTGATGACTTCGCAGAGGCCAGCCTGATGGTGATGGAGCACTACGATGAGCCGGTGACGCTCAACGTGGGCACCGGCGAAGATGTCACGATTCGGCACCTCGCCGAGCAGATGCGGTCCGTTGTTGGGTACCAGGGTGAGATACGCTTCGATGCCTCCAAGCCAGACGGCACTCCGCGCAAGGTCTTGAACGTCGATCGTGTCTTAAGCCTCGGCTGGGCGCCGTCCGTGCCGCTGGCTGAGGGGCTGGCGCGCGCCTACGCTTGGGCGCTGCAGCATGGGCGGCTCGACTTGCCGGCTGCGCAGGGGGCTGAGGCCCGCTAGCCAGGCCCCAAAGAGACGAGCCCTTCCCCCGCTGTTGCGCCATGAGCGCGCGGGCGGGGCGCCCCAAGGCGCTAGAAAAGGGCCTCCTGCAGGTGTAGGCTCTCGCCGTCGGGCTACTATGCGAGGGAGGGTGTCATGGGCACGCTGCAGGAACTTACAGGGCGAATTGTGGCGTTTCGGGACGCGCGCGACTGGAAGCAGTTTCATAAGCCAAAAGACATGGCGCTCTCGCTCATGCTTGAGAGCGCGGAGGTCGCCGAGCTCTTTCAGTGGAAGGGTGACAGCGAGATTGAGGGCTCGATGAGCTCGCTGAGGGGCAAGCTCGGGCGTGAGCTCTCGGACGTTCTCTACTGGGTGCTGCTTATGGCGAACGACTCAGGGGTAGATTTGGGCGCTGCGTTCGCCGAAAAGATGGCCGAAAATGAGGCCAAGTACCCAGTCGACCGGGCTCGCGGCTCAAGCAAGAAGTATTCGGAGCTGTAGCGGCGGGGCCACAGCCTTGGGCGCACAGCCTGTTGGCGATCTCAGAGGCGCAGCTTCTTGAAGATGCACTCCGGGATGTGCCTGATGATGAGCATGATCGGCAGCCAGAAGCCCGGCGCGTACACAACCGACTCTCCCCGGCGCATCGCCTTCGCAGTCCTGCGCCCCACCGCCTCGGCGGAAGCAAAGAGGGGCCCCTTCTTGATATGCGCAGTCATAGGGGTGTCAACGAACCCCGGCTTGATGGTCGTGACCGACACCCCGTGATGGGCAAGACGGTTCCTGAGGCCCTGGAGCAGCACCGTGAGCCCGCCTTTTGCTGCCCCATAGATGTAGTTGCTCTGGCGACCGCGGTCCCCAGCGACCGAGGAGATGACGGTGATGTTGCCCTGCTTGCGGCCCTCAAAATAGTTGGCAAGCCAGGTAAGGAACGCCGCTGGGCTCATGAAGTTTGTGACGAGCGAGCGCTCAGCAGCGGCCCAATCGTGCTCGCAGGCGCGCTGGTCGGGCAGGTCGCCGTGCGCGACGAGGGCGGCATCGATCTCCCCCAGCGCCGAACGGGCTTGCTCAAGCACCCGGGACGCCCCATGCAGGTCGTGCGCCTCAAAGGCCGCCGTGTGCACCTCGGCGCCGCTTCTGACCCGTAGGTCGCCGGCAAGCCGCTCAAGCTTGTCGCTGTTGCGGCCAATGAGAAACAGGGACGCCCCGTCGAGGGCGAGCGCTCTGGCGGCTTCCGCCGCGATCGCTGAAGTGGCACCAACAATAACTACTTTTTTCATGCAGGCTCCATAACGCGCCGCCAGAGGCTGGAAGAGAAGTTCGGGTCGATGAAGGGCGCAAATTCGCCTACCCGCGGGTACGAAAGGCGGAACATCTCAGGGGACATGCGGGCGTCCTTCGCGGCGTAAATGCGCCCGTGTGCGTCCTTGACTATGGAATCGAGCTCGTCCATGAGCGCCAGGGTGGGCTTGCCATCGTTGGGGAAGTCGAGAGCCAGCGTCACCCCCTTGGTCGGGAACGACATCATTCCCGGGGACTCAATGTCCCCGAAGGTCTTGAGCACCGCCAGGAACGACGCCCGCTTTGAGCGCGTGATGCGGCGAAAGATCTCCTTGATGATGTTCCTGTCGTGCTCGAACGGCACGACGAGCTGGTACTGGAAGAAGCCACGCTTTCCGTACATCCTGTTCCAGTTGAGGATAGCATCGAGCGGGTAAAAGAAGGGCTCGTAGTGCGTCAGCGCGTCAACCGTTCGGCTGAGCTGCTTGTTGTAGTAGAGGTTATTGAAGGACCTCATAAAGAGAGAGTTGAGGAGCCAAGAGGGCGCTTCGCATGGGAAGGGCAGCGCCAGGTTGGGGCGCTTCTTGCGCTTCGAGCGGGACGAGAAGTTGCCCGCCATGAAGAGCCCTCGGCCGAGCCTGTCGCCCTCGGAGGTGCAGTCGACCCATGAAACGCTGTAGTCAAAGAGCGCGTCGCTCTCGACAGAGATGTCAAAAAACTCATCGAGGTTCCGGAACTTGATTGTGCGGGTGTCCAGGTACGGCGACTGTATCGGCGTCAGCTGCAGCTCTACCCACGTTATCAGCCCAGTCAGCCCGAGCCCCCCGATGGTGGCGCAGTAGAGGGGCCCGTTCTCGGAGGGCGAACACGTGTGGTGAGCGCCGTCCGAGCGCAGCAGCCCGAAGCTCAGCACGTGCCGGCCGAACGTTCCCGCCTTGTGGTGGTTCTTGCCGTGGATGTCGTTGGCTATCGCCCCGCCCAGGGTGACGAACTTCGTTCCTGGAGTGACCGGGAGGAACCAGCCGCGGGGAACAAACACGTCCAGGATCGTCGCCAGGCTCACGCCAGCCTCGGCCTTGACGATCCCGCGCTGCGGATCGAAGTCGATGAAGCACGACAGGCCAGCGGTGGGAATAATGGCGTTTCCGTTGTTGATGCAGCTGTCCCCGTAGCTCCTGCCAAGACCGTACGGCAGCACCGTTCGTCCCTCCGGCGGGAATGGGAGGGCGTTGTGCGGAGACGGGAGGGGCAGCACCTGCTGGTTCTGTAGCTTGGGGAACCTGCCCCATGATTCGAAGGTATTCACGCGCCAGCCTCAAGATAAGTGAGCGCCCAACGGAGCGACTGCACGCGGGGCTGAAGGGAGGATAGCGGCAGGCAATTGGCGGCGCAATCAGAAGAACTGCCGGGGGCACAGAGCGCCGGTTTGTGCGGTGACGACCGGGTTTTCGCCTGCTATAACGGGGGCATGCAGGGAGAGACGTTGCAACGAGAGCCAAAAACCCCGGTCATCTGTGCTGACGTGGATGGCACAATCTTGGCCACTGACCTGCTGTACGAGTCGCTGCTGTTCGTCGTGAAGCGCGAGCCTCTCACCCTGCTGGCCCTGCCGTTTTGGCTTATGCGTGGCAGGCCCTTCCTGAAGGAGATGCTCGCCCGGCGCGCCCAGTCCCTTGCGTTTGACCTCCTGCCCCTGCATGACGGGGTGGTCGATTACCTGCGGCAGTCGGCGTCTGAGGGCCAGCGTGTGCTCCTGGCGTCGGCCTCTCACCGCTCGCTGGTGGAGCCGATCGCCAAGCGGCTCGGATTCGTCTCCGGGGTAATAGCCACGGATGGGGGCGCCAATTGCAAGGGGTCAGCGAAGGCGCAGGCCATACGCCAGCAGGTTGGCGACACCGCGTGGGAGTACGTAGGGGACTCCTCTGCCGACATGGATGTCTGGCGTGAGGCAACGAGCGTGGTGTGCGTGGCCTCGCGTGACGGCTTCGCCCGGCGCGTGGAGGCCGCATATCCTGGCGCCAAGGTGATCTCCAAGCCCCGGTTCTCTGCTGCGGTGCTGCTCAAGGCCCTGCGGGTTCACCAGTGGCTCAAGAACCTCCTGCTGTTTGCGCCAATCATACTCGCCCACCAGTGGCTCAACATGCATGCCCTGCGTGCCACCGTCCTGGCGGCCATCTCGTTTTCGCTCTGCGCATCCGGGGTGTACCTGATGAACGACCTGCTCGACCTTGAGGCGGATCGCAAGCACCCGCGCAAGAGGCGGCGTCCCTGCGCGGCCGGCAGGATGCCCCTCGACGTTGCCATGGCGCTGACGCCGGCCCTCTTCCTTCTCGCGTTTGGGCTCGCGTTCACGGTAAATCTCGGGTTCGTGTCGGTGCTCGCAATCTACCTCCTGCTTACGAGCGCCTACTCATTTCGGCTCAAGGCCGTGGCGCTCATCGACATCATCCTGCTCGCCATCCTCTACACAATCCGGATCGTCGCGGGCGGCATTGCGAGCAACATCCCCCTCTCGCAGTGGCTGTTGGGCCTCTCGATGTTTCTCTTCCTCAGCCTTGCGTGCGTCAAGCGCTTCTCTGAGCTGCTGGTGCTGCAGCAGCGCAACGAGAGCAAGACGTGGGGCAGGGGGTACTCTGTCGGGGACCTTGAGCAGGTCTCGGCATTTGGCTCCTCCAGTGCCTATATCTCGGTTCTCGTTCTGGCCCTCTACGTAAGCAGCCGCGAGATCTCGGCCCTCTACAAGACCCCAGAGGTCGTATACCTGGCGTGCCCGCTCCTGCTCTACTGGGTGAGCCGGATCTGGCTCCTCGCGCGGCGCGGCTTGGTGCACGACGATCCCCTCGTCTTTGCGCTCCGCGACAAGGTCACGTATGTTGTGGCTGCTATAGGATTCGTAATCTTCTTTGCCGCTAAGTGGTAGGCCCCGAATGGGAGCTCCGAGCCTAAGACCAAGCCCCAACCCCCCGCTGCGGGCCCTCGTGGCCGGCGCACTAGCCTGCGCAATCCTCGCTGCCGGCTGTGCCGTGCCGGTGTCGCACCGCTCCTTTTCCGTTCCAGGTGTTGACGAGGGAGCCGAGGTGTTTGCGTCAACGCAGGACCTCTACATCGCCGGCCTAACGATTGAGGCGCTGGCGCTCACGAAACAGAGCCGGCTATTTGAGGCAGAGAGCCGGCTGAGGCAGTCCGACTACCTCAATCCGGGCAACGCGCGCACGGAGTTCAACCTGGCTGTGGCGATGAACCAGACCGGGCAGCACGAGGAGGCCATGGCGCTGGCGGAAAAGCTCCTGGCACGCAAGCCCAACGACCCAGCCATCCTGGCTCTCCTGGCCGACATCGACTTTGCGCTCGGCGACCACGCCAAGGCCAAGGAGAGGCTCAAGGCGGCGTTCGAGCAGTACCGCCAAGCCAGAAACCTCTTGAAGGCCTCCCGAACCGCGAGGTCTATCTCGAACTTGGCTTTTATCGACGGGCGCGAGCAGGAAGCGCTGTGCTACTCGTACGAGGCGCTCGCGCTCCTTGAGGTCCCGGAGCAGCTGGGCTGGCACGCAAGGCTGCTCGTCGCGCTTAACTTCTTCCCCGAGGCAGAGGAGGTGGTCGAGAAGAAGATCTCTGCTGTCCGGGCCCTGGCGCAGCACCCCACCGTGCAGCATTCGCTGGCGCTGGCGCGCTACGCGCAGGGTGACTTCAAGGGCGCGGCGCAAGCAGAGAGCATGGCGTCGGATCTCGTCTCCCTTGCGCCAGAGCTGAGCGCTGAAATCGACGCAGCGGGCTACCTCATGCAGAAGAGGGCCCAGGCCGCCACTGCCGAGGAGGATGTCCTCGATGAGGAGATCGAGGAGCAGCACATCGAGGCAGCGGTCGGCTTTCGCGAGAGGTCGCCGTTTGAGGTCATGACCTGGCCCCCCGCGCTGAGGGCTGAGATTAACGCGCTCAAGCTGCCGGAGTAGCGCGAGCGGCTGCGCTCACTAGAACTCGCCCACAGACTCCGGCTCAACCAGCGTGCCGAACTCGGACTCCTCAAGGTTGTCAAAGCGGGTGTGCTCGCCCGAGAAGGCCACGCGAACAGCCCCCGTCGGGCCGGTGCGCTGCTTGGCGATGATGATCTCGGCCACCCCCTTGTCTGGAGACTCCTTGTTGTAGACCTCGTCCCGGTAGATGAACATGATGAGATCCGCATCCTGCTCAATCGCGCCTGACTCGCGCAGGTCGGACATCATCGGGCGCTTGTCGTTGCGCGACTCTACCGACCGGTTGAGCTGCGAGAGGGCCACGACCGGCACGTGAAGCTCCTTGGCGAGCGCCTTGAGCGAGCGCGAGATATCCGAGATCTCTTGCTCGCGCGAGTGGCTGTAGGCAGGGCTTCGCAGCAGCTGCAGGTAGTCCACGATGACGAGCCCCAGGGGGGCATCCCGGTGCAGCCTGCGCGCCTTGGCGCGCAGCTCGGTGATCGTGAGCGCAGGCGTGTCGTCGATGAAGATCTCCGCCTCAGAGATGCGGCTTGCGCCGTCGACGATCCTCGCAAAGTCGCGCTCAGAGAGGTCTCCGGTGCGAACCTTGGAGTTGCTGATGCGGGCCTCGCTGCACAGCATGCGCAGCACAAGCTGCTCCTTCGACATTTCGAGCGAGAAGAACGCCACCGGCTTGCGGGTGTAAATGCCCACGTACTGGCTCCAGCCAAGCACCAGGGCCGTCTTGCCCATCGAGGGGCGGGCCGCGACGATAACGAGGTCAGAGGGCTGGAATCCGGCAGTGAGCTTGTCGAGCTTGTCGAGGCCGCTCGCTACCCCTGTAACGGGCTCTTTTTGGTCGTACAGCTTCTCGACGAGCCGTATTGAGTCCTGCACCACGTCTCCGACGCGGTGGAACGACGCGTTTACCCGGAAGTCAGAGACCGCCAGGATGCGCTGCTCCGTTCCGTCGAGAAATTCCTCAATTTCGCCTTCAAGGTTGAACGCCGAGTTTATGATGTCGTTGGACTCGTGGATGAGGCGACGCCGGATCGCCATCTCCTTGATGACGCGGGCGTAGTAGCCGACATTCGCCGCGTTTGGCACCGACGATGCCAGGTAGGAGAGCGTCTGGGCGCCGCCAACGTTCTCAAGCTGGCCCATTGAGCGGAGCTGCTGCCCCAGGGTTACGATGTCGATAGGCTCACGGCGGTCCGAGAGGATGCTCATCGCCTCGAAGATCGTCTGGTGTCCCGTCTTGTAGAAGTCCTCGGCGCGGATGCGCTCAAGGCAGATGTTGATCGCCTGGTTGTCGAGCAGGACGCTGCCCAGCACGGACTCCTCTGCCTCAAGCGATTGCGGGGGGATTCGGCCTGGAGGCAGCGACTGCTGCGAGTCAGGGCGCTGCTTTTCGCGGTACCGGCGGGCGTTTTCCATACGTCTTCAGGGGGTGGATCTACGGGCCCTGGAGTATCGGACACGGGAGGGGACAGGTCAACGCCAAAGGGGGCTTTAACCCGGAGAAAACCTCGAGGAGGCCTGCCCTCCTCTGCCCCGCTGGCTGGAAGAGCGCCCCATATCCCGCCAAACGCTTGAGTCCGCTGGGTGGTGCCTAAGGCAGGGAGAGGGGGCGAGCCGCGCCTATAAGGGTCACCCCAGCAAGCAGCGAGGGCGCCTCGCCTAGAGGGTTGTTATAGCGCGAAAGAGGGCTGAACGCTCAAGCTCGTGCAGGCTTGCGGGGCGCGAGTCAATCAGCTCGCTCAGCTTTGACAGGAGCGACGAGAGTTGGGCGAAGTCGGCCGACGGCTCCCCCTTCGCCGCAACGAGGTCCAGCTCCACGTGCGCCTGCTGAACCTGGTCCTCTTGCTCCCCATAGGCCAAGAAGAACTCCATCTTGGTGATCCCCTTGTGGCTCATGTCCAGCTCGACGAACGATCCCCGTTCGCCAGGCTCGCCAACCGACACGCGGCAGCGGTCGGTGTCACGGATCCACTCTACCTTGACATCGCCCGGCTGCTGGACGCCACCTGCGCTCCACACGCGAGCTACCTTGCCGCCCAGATCATACGCCTGCTGTGCAAGGTGCCGTGAGGGTGGCGGCACCATGCGGCCCATCCGGCTGTAGGGCGACACCAGGGCGTTGCTTATCACGTCGCGCTTAAAGATATCCTCCAACACGGAGTACACGCGCACCCGGGTCTCTGACGGTGTGCGGCTCTCTCCTAGCTCCTCTGCGATAGAGCGCACCACCTCCTGGAAGCCGCCAAGCTTGCCGCAGCTCGCTGCGGAGATGAACGCCTTGAGCTGCCCCCCCACTGGATTGCTCGCGCGCACATAGAGCGACTCATCCGGAAAAAGCCCGAACCGCAGCACCGGGAACCCCGTGAGGGCGCTCCCCCGCAGCGCTGGGTTCTTGAGGTGGATCTTGAACGACTGGATGCCGTTCATGAGCTCGATGACCTCATCATCCCGCTCCGCGGCTGGGTTGCTCACCTGTATGTGGTAGAGCGAGCGCATCTCATCGAGCATCTCCGCACCGAGGAGCGACTCAACGGAGCATCCGGACCGGATCGGAGGCCGCCCAGTCGTGTCCTTCGTGAGCTTTTCCAGGAATGTGAGCACGGCGCGCCTCTGCTCCAGGTTGCCTGTTGCAAGGAGGTCTGCCGCCCGGCGCAGACCGTGAAAGGCCGTAGAGTTTGGGCGATCAATCCCCTGGGCGTCACGGATGGGCCACGCAACCGCCGCCGAAAACTCAGAGCTGGAGGCTCGCACGATGAGGGCGGCGGCGTTCTCGCCTGCGTTGATCAGGATCTGGGCGCCGGACGGCAGCGCGCGGAAGAAGGTCGTCGTCCCCTCGGCGAGATCCCCCTCCAGGATCCTGCTGTCGGATTCCGACGCCGCGCTCTGCTGGCTACGGGAACGGCCTCTTGCAGCCGAACCTTCGGTCTCTTGCGGCTGCCTTTCGCGCCCTCGCGAAGAGAGCATCTCGCGCATCCCTTCAACGCCGGACCTCCTAAACTCATGGAGCGCGCCGTTCACCAGGTCTTCGAGCGCGATGTGGAGGGCTTCTGGCGACAGGGGGCGGCTGGCATCCCGTGGCGGGAGCGGAACTGCGAATGAGTCCTCAAGAACGAGCTCGTCCTCCGCATCCACGACCTCAACATCGAGCGCAACCCTCTGCCGGTCGAGAAGGATCGTGCCCTCTACCTTTGCCCAGCCGCTGGCCGTCTGGTGTTCAGACACCCAGCGACGATCGAGCGCAAAGGCTGGACTCTGGGCAAACTCCGCAAACCCTGGAGCCACGCGCTCCATGAATCGGTCGCGGTGCCGTGGCTCCACGCCATCCAGCCTGGCAGGCAGCTGGCGTTCCTGAGCCCCTGCAGAGGCCGAAGCGGCCCCGAATTCAGGGACCTTCCCATTTCTGGGCGAAGTCATCGGAGAAACCTTCCATGCCACCTCTGGATATGCAGAGATGCGACGGTGAAGATCGAGAAGGATGTCGTCAGCCGCCTTCTTGGCCCCTGAGCCTGTCGCGGCAGGTGGCTGTTCTGAGGAGGGCTGCCCCGGGCTGTTGGCGGCGCCTTGCCCTGCGGCAGAGAGGATAACGCGGGCGAGGCTCTGCGCGAGAGCCCTGCCAATAGAGGTTGGGAGATCGTAGCGGACCACCGGCGTGCCGCTGCGCGAAACGCCCTTGACCGTGAGAGAGAGAACCTCGCCGGAGGGGCGGCCCTCATCGTCGATGAAGTGGTGCAGGATCGACTCGATCGTTGCGCGACGCCCCTCGACCACCTTCATGTCGATGCATGGCGGGAAGGCGAGGTATGCATCCGTTTGGCGGATCACGCCTCTGGCGTGGTGCAATGTTTGGTCCTCTCCGGTAGGCACGGAGCCTTGGGGAAAGCGCGAATCGTCACCTAAAAGTCGAATCACAAATATTTCCGGATTTGGCGCCCCTATTGTGTTCTGACTCGTACCCTCACACAATAGCTAGGGCAGCCGCAGAAGGGATTTTTGCGGTAAGGGGCTGGATTTAAGCCACAAAAATGGCGCTGGTGTGGCTTCGAGAGCAGCTAAAACCGACATAAAAGCCCAACAAAAATCGGTGTTTTTGCGGGGCGCCGTGGCGATCCGGTCCTCGGGCGGGCTAGTCGCGCCAGATAGTCTCGGAGTCTGAGAGATCGATCCACTTCGCCGCAGACTTAAGGACGTCGCCCGTGTTGAACTGCCCGAAGTCAGCCGAGGTTGTGTCACAGCCGAGGTCCTTCACCATGCCGAGAGGATAGGCGAGCTCCCGGCTCGGGCATACCACGACGATTGATCGCTGCGCCGAGAGATCCGCGTCACGTGCGAGGAGCGCCCGATCTCCCGAGTCTGTCGCTGCAGCCGGAGCCGCTGCCGGAGCTGGCGACTTCCTGCGGCCAAAATTCGCCACCGGCTGGCTCGCTGGCGCGGCCATCGCCGCCGACGCCCGTGGGAACTGCTCAGCGGGCATGTACTCATTCTCTTTGCTGAACGACGAAAGCCCTAGCGAAAAGGCCACGATGTCGGCGGCCATCTCAAGATCCACGCTGACCTGCCGGGTGATGCCCTTGGGCGGGAGCCGCTTCACGATGACGGTTAGGCCCGCGCGCGCAACGGCGTCGAGAAAGGCGCGCTGGCGCGAGTCATCTTCGTACGGGATGAGGGTGTAGTAACGGGCGACGACGGGGGTCAGGCCGGAGGTAACTCCCCGGACGAGGGCGCTCATGTCCACCTTGCGGTTGATGCGTCTGGTGGCGCGATCCAGGCCGGTGCCGTCTATGAAGAGGCCAACGACCCGCTTCTCTCGCTTCTTGATAAAACCGCCACCGAGCTCCTCGTACTTCATGGTTCCTCCTGTCCTCTCCCCGGGCCACAGTTGTATCGGCCGAGCTAGAGGGATCCCGTCTACTCAAATAAGAACGTGGTTGAAACGTACCCATTGCCGCCTCTCGCCGCAATCGGGCGTCCTTGCGAACGCTTCCGAAACGAGGGAGACCGAACGGGCACTTTGGCGGTTATACCCCCGTTCTGGGTTGCAAGTCGAACTTTTCGG
The DNA here is from genome assembly GCA_017853605.1 of bacterium. Classification (GTDB taxonomy): domain Bacteria; phylum Bdellovibrionota_C; class UBA2361; order UBA2361; family OMII01; genus OMII01. Next base: position 5,893 of record JAFMJG010000011.1, on the reverse strand, counting down.
CCAGCTGCCTCGCGTGCTGCACCAAGTGGGCAAGTAGCCGATTTAACGCACTTCCACAGGGGCGCCGACCTCGATGGCCTCGAAGATCTGGCTCATCTCCTGTGGGCTAATTCTGAGTCCACCGATCTCCGGCATCCCCACCGGCCCGGTGTGGATAGGGGTCTGCTCGTTCAGGAATATGGCGTAGGAGCCGAGGGCGCCCCGCTTGAAACGCTCGCGGCTCCCCTCTGCGGGCACAGGGAGCGAGCGTTGCGTGAAGTAGCTTGCGGGTGCGTACCAGAGCGGGTTGGCCTGTTTAAGGGCGACTGTGTAGCGGCCGGGGCGCATTGAGCTAGCCACCTGGGCGTTGATTGAGAGCGGAGCGGCTCCTGGCGACTGTATCGTCAGGACACCGGCTACGCGGTCGATGCGGAGCGACGCTGCGCTGGATTGCATCGGGCCGGTTGCCTGGTTCGGGTTCATCCGCGAGCGGGCCGAGGCGAGCCCGCTGGCGAGCGGGAGGGGACGCGAGATCGCCAAGGATCCGTCGTTCAGCCAGGCACGATGGCGGTCCGAGGAGGTGCCCGAGAGGCCGCCTAGAAAACCACACCCTCCGAGCGTTGCTGAGCAGCAGAGCAGGATAGCTGCCGCGAGCGCAGCACGAGCTAGCGCTCGGCTCGCCGAAGACAACCCCGCAGTCCTGGTTACGCTCATAAACCGTTTCGCCGAAATTGGCGCCCACCCTGGCCCCGTTTTGACGGGGCTGATTGAGCAAAAAACCCACTTTGATGCAGAGGTTAAGATGCATTCGGGCTGTAAGCAGATTGACCCAGATACAGCGTGTTTGTGACAGCCCGGAGCGCGGAAAATCAGAACGGTAGTTCAATCCTGAATCGGGCAACTATTACAATGTCTTAACGAACTTAACGTGGGCTTGACCTCGGGTTGCGATTAAGCTCGGGTTGCCTCGCACTATGACTTGGGCTGTACTTGGGGGGCTGAGCAGCGGGCAATCTTGCCCCCTGCTCGTACTTATTGCTGTTGGACCGTTAGCTATGAAAACACTCCTGGGCCGCCTCTTTTTGGCCGCATCCGTGCTCGTAATGGTGCTTCCATCGGTGGGGTGCGGGTTCATATCCCGCGGTCTCGGCGCTGGAGACCTCTTCCTGGCGGGAGAGGATGAGGATTCTCTCTCGGGCCCAAACTCTGCGCACCAGCTCTCTCTACAGACTGCTCGCGTCCTCCCTAAGCCCGATTTTGGGGTCACTCCGGAGGTTCAGCTCGAGCTCGACCGGTTCATGAACAGCGACCGCGGCACGGTTGAGCGGGTTTTGCAGCACAACTCAGACCAGCTTGAGAGGATGGGAGAGGTGTTTGCAGGGGAGGGCGTGCCGACCGAGCTGCTCTCTGTGGCGGCGGTAGAGAGTGGCCTCAACCCAAAGGCGGCCAGCCCAGCTGGAGCGCGGGGGATGTGGCAGTTCATGCGCACCACGGCGCAGCTCTATGGCCTCAAGGTCACCTCAGGCCGCGACGACCGGCTCGACCCCGAGCGGTCCACCCAGGCGGCGGCGAAGCACCTGCGCGATCTCTTTGCCAAATTTAACGACTGGCACCTGGTGCTGGCGGCCTACAACGCTGGCAGTGGCGCCGTCGGCAAGGTCCTCGCAAGGAACTCAGATGCAGACTTCTGGGAGCTCGCTCGTGGCGGCCAGCTGCCAGGCGAGACCCGGCGCTTTGTGCCGCGCGTGATAGCGCTCTCGCTCATTGTGGGCAACCCATCCCGCTACGGCTTCAGCCCCGTGTCGAAGGCGGTTGGTTAGCCTCCGTTAGCGATTCACCACCTCTAGCAGGGTGTCGAGCCCCTTGGGAAAGACGCCCGCCGTCAGCACCTCGCACCCACGCTGCGTGATAAGGATATCATCCTCGATACGCACTCCGCAGGCGGGCAGCGGCCCGACGGGCTTGGCGAAATATAGGCCCGGCTCAATCGTGACAACCATGCCCTTTTCGAGGTGCTCAATCCTGTCGTTTGTGCCCGGTGCGGCATCGTGAACATCGATGCCCAGCGAGTGCCCGAGGCTGTGGGGAAAGAAGGGGCGGTACGCCTGTTTCTTCATGAGATCAGCGATCGGCCCCTTGAGGATGCCCAGGTACTTGAGCCCGATTGTGAGCTCGCGCGCTGCGGCGTTAAAGAGCTCGCTCATGCGGGCGCCGGCACGTGCCTTCTTTATCGCAATCATCTGGGCCCTGAGCACGATGTCGTAGAGGTCCCGCAGCTGGGGCGCCAGGGACTCTCCGACCGGGATCGTGCGGGTGACGTCGCTGCAGTACATGTTGAGCTCGCAGCCATTGTCGATCAGCACGAACTCCCCCTCCTTAAGCTTGCGAGAGAGCGAGTGGTAGTGCAGGGTCGCCGCAGAGCGGCCAGCGGCGACGATCGTGCTGAACGCGGGCTCAGCCCCGTTGGCGCGGTAGTAGTAGTCGAGGAACGAGGCGATCTCTCGCTCGGAGGTGCCCTTGGTGAAGAGAGGAATGAGGTTAAGCATCGCCTCCGAAGTGAGCGCTGCCGCCTCACGGATGAGGGCAACCTCGTGCGGATCCTTGATGGCGCGCAGGCGCGAGGTGAGCCGCTCTGCCTCAACGAGGGTTAGCGGGAGAGCGCGGTTTGCATAGGAGCTTCGGCCTGCGAGCTCGCCCTTGAGCGCAGCGCTCGCCGTGCCGGGGATCGACTGCAGGTACGCCACGTCGCAGCCCCGCACGAGCGCCAGCAGGGCCTTGAGGTGATCAGCCGAGGCGATCACCTCCGCCCCGATCGCCCGCGCGAGCGGCTTCACCGGGGGCTGCGCGCCCTCGTACAGGGTTTTGTGCTTGTCCTCAGGATAGGCGAGCAGCACCACCGGCTCGGCGGCGTGGGGGCGCAGCACCAGGGTGAGCTGCTCGGCGTGGCTGCCGGTCAGGTAGAAGAGGTCGCTGTTCGCCCGGTACGGGAAGTGGGTGTCCCGAGATCGCACCGCCTGGGGGTTGCTTGAAATGATGAGCGCCTCCCTCTGGCCAGAGCGCTTGAGGAGGGCGAGGGCCTTGCTGATCCGGGAGCGGTATATCTTCTTCATGTGGCGCAGATCCTTACGTAGTTTGCCTCCCATCTAAGCACGATTGCGGGGCCGCCGCATGGTGGTTTTCGCCCATGGCTTGCCGAGCCTGCCGGCATTTGACTCATGGCGGGCGCTTGAGCCAGCATGCCGTTCGGAGGAAGCGCCCTATGTTCTCAATCACGGTCGATATCGATGATGCCTGGGTTGAGCCGGTGTACGAGCACGTGCACCACGGCCGCTGCCTCTCCCTCTTCGAGCGGGCCCGGTGTGCGCTCTTGGCCCACATCGGCTTCCCAAACGAGGATCTCTTGGCCGAGGGAAAGGTGCTCGTCATTACCCACGTGGATGCCACCTACAAGCGCGAGGTGAAGCGGGGCGCCGCGACGGTAACCTGCACCCGGGGGGAGGTTCGGGACCGGACCCTCATTATCCACCAGACCCTGGCAAACGAGAGGGGAAAGCCGGCCGTTGAGCTGGTGATCGAATCTGTATTTATGGACGCTAAAAGCAGGCGGGGAATGGAGCCACCCCCTGAGTTTCTCAAGGCTTTTTTGGCCTGGGCCGGAAGTTGACACCGATTTCTGGGTACAGTACCCTTCCGCCGCTATGAAAGAGAACATCCATCCAACCTACTACGACGCCACAGTGTATTGCGGAGGCTGCGGCGGCACCTTCGTCACCGGCGCGACAATCCCTGAGATCCGAGTGGGTGTGTGCTCTCAGTGCCACCCGTACTACACCGGCAAGCAGAAGCTCCTCGATACCGAGGGTCGCGTTGATCGCTTCAAGAAGAAGTACGGCAAGGCAACCACTTCTGCTCCAACTACTCCCACAGAGTAACCGCATTCCGAGAGAGAGCTCATGCCACGAGTATCACGGGCGCTAGCTTCAGTGGTGCTCGCGGTTCTCTGCGCGTGTTCCGGCGAACGCACCGGGCTTAGCCCGGGGGACAAGGCACCCGACATCAAGGGCACCGACAGCTCCGGCGCGCAGGTTTCGCTCAGGCAGGTGCAGGGCAGGGCGATCTTAGTGAACTTCTGGGCCACGTGGTGCGCTCCCTGCATGGCCGAGCTTCCAGCGCTGCAGGCGCTCTACTCGCAGCTCAAGGACCAGGGCTTCACCGTTGTTGGCGTGGCGGTTGATGATGCTCCCGACGGCGTCAAGCGCGCGCAGGAGACCTTCGGCTTGACCTACCCGATCATCATAGACAGCGACTCGCAGAGCAAGCGCCGCTTTGAGGTGAAGGGGCTGCCCGAGTCGTTTGTGCTCAACGGCGAGCAGCTCGTGCAGGTGGTTCTCGACCCAGACGGAAAGAGTGGTCCCGTCACGCGCATCATCGGCCCGCGTGAGTGGGGCCAAAGCTGGGCAGCCCAGGTGCTCTCGTCTGTGGGTGCAAGTAGGCCATGATCCCAACGCTCATTGAAATCGGCCCCCTCCCGATCCGCAGCTTCGGCTTGATGGTCGCCCTGGCGCTCATCGCTGGCGGCATGCGGCTGGCAAAGAGCTTCCGCCTCTGCGGCATCGATCCGCGCCTTGCAGAGCGCTACGTCACAGCGGCCGGCATATCGGGCCTCGCTGGAGCCCGGCTGTGGTTTATCGGGGAGCACTGGGGCGAATTCCGCGGCGATCTCGTTGCGGCCCTCTTCGCCAGCGCTGGATTCACCTTCTACGGAGGGTTCATCATCGGGTCGGGCGTGGTTATCTTCATGGCGTGGCGCGATCGGGTTGATATCGGCAAGCTGTGCGACGCGCTCGGGCCCTGCCTGGCGCTCGGGTACGCCGTGGGCCGGCTCGGCTGTCAGCTCTCTGGTGACGGGGACTACGGAATCACCAACGACGGCTTCTGGTCGATGTCGTACAGCACGGGCGTGGTGCCGACCCTTCCCGGCCAGTACGTGTACCCCACGCCCCTCTTCGAGTCGTCAGTCAGCCTGCTTGTGCTGTGGCTGCTGACGCGCGTCGAGGGCCGGCCGACGATCCTCACGGGCGCCTTCCAGCGCTTCGGCCTCTACCTCGCCCTGATCTCGCTTGAGCGCGTGTGGGTTGAGTCGCTGCGCCCCAACCCGGAGCTCGTCGCCGGCCTGAGCGAGGCGCAGTTCATTGGGCTTCTCTTTCTGGCGCTCGGATCGCTGCTCATGGTGCGCCCGGCGCTGCAGCGCGCTATCACCTAGCTCCCTGTGCGCGTGCTGCGGCGTTACTCGCTGGGCGTGCCCGTTGCGGTTGGTGTCGGAGTTGGCGTCACAGACCCGTTTTCAGTGAAGGTGCCGTTGATTACGGTTGAGAAGCTCCGGTTAGGATACAGAAGCGTTGCAATCACTGAGTAGGTGAAAGGGGGCGCCGTAGTCTTTACGGGAAGAATCAGCCCGATCGCGCCCGGCTGCGCCGGCGAGCGCAGCTGCGAGGAGACGAGCTCCCTGTTGATGAAGAAGTCGAAGCGGATCGGGTACTCCTGGTAGTCGCCGTTGGGGATGTAGGCGTCCGCGAGGATGCGCGAGAAGGCGCCACCCCAGCTCTTGGCCTCGCTCGTTGATGCGCCGAAGTACTCGGTGTTGATCGTCAGCACCGGCCCCCTGTTCTTGTAGTCAACGAAGCCCTCGATCCCCTCGTACGACTGGACCTGGGCGCCGGCCTCATGCGGCAGGGCACCAGCGGCCACACAGGCAGTGAGCACGAGAGCGAGTTTTGCAAACTGCCGTTTGATTTTCATGAGTATGTGGCCTCCCTTCCTACCACTGCTATCGGGCAGGGGCTTGGGTTGCTTGAGCGCAAACGGGGGCCGCTCGTTTCCCTCTACCGGCACCCCTTTGAAAGGTGCAACATAC
>JAFMJG010000114.1 GCA_017853605.1 bacterium | reverse complement strand
AGTGTTGGTTGCAGTGCTGGCGGGTATTGGAGTGCTAGTAGAGGTGTTAGCTGGCAGCGGTGTGTTGGTTGAGGTGCTGGCAGGGACTGGAGTGTTGGTTGCAGTGCTGGCGGGTATTGGAGTGCTAGTAGAGGTGTTAGCTGGCAGCGGCGTGCTGGTTGAGGTGTTGGCAGGGACTGGAGTGTTGGTTGCAGTGCTGGCGGGTATTGGAGTGCTAGTAGAGGTGTTAGCTGGCAGCGGTGTGTTGGTCGAGGTGTTGGCTGGTACGGGAGTGCTAGTCGGTGAATTTGTCGGTGAGTTAGTCGGTGAATTCGTGGGAGTGTTCGTTGGCGTATCGGTTGGCGAAGCTGTCGGAGTGTTGGTGGCGGTATCGGGCGGCACCGGGGTGTTGGTCCGGGAGTTGGTAGGTGTATTCGTCGGTGTGTTGGTCGGCGTGCTCGTCGGAGTGTTCGTAGGCGTATCGGTTGGCGTGTCCGTCGGAGTGTTGGTAGCGGTGTTTGGAGGCACTGGCGTGTTAGTCGACGTATTGGCCGGGACTGGCGTGTTCGTTGCCGTGTTGGCGGGCAGTGGGGTGTTGGTCGACGTGTTGGCTGGGACCGGTGTGTTCGTTGCAGTGCTGGCGGGCACTGGCGTGCTGGTGGAGGTGTTGGCTGGGACGGGGGTATTGGTCGCGGTGTCTGGCGGCACCGGCGTGTTGGTCGAGGTGCTGGCTGGGACCGGTGTGTTCGTTGCAGTGCTGGCGGGCACTGGCGTGCTGGTGGAGGTGTTGGCTGGGACGGGGGTATTGGTCGCGGTGTCTGGCGGCACCGGCGTGTTGGTCGAGGTGCTGGCTGGGATCGGGGTGTTTGTGGCAGTGCTGGCCGGCACTGGCGTGCTGGTGGAGGTGTTGGCTGGGACAGGAGTATTGGTCGCTGTGTCTGGCGCCACCGGGGTGCTGGTCGAGGTATTAGCGGGGATCGGAGTGCTGGTGGAGGTATTCGCTGGGGCTGGCGTATTCGTCGACGTATTTGCTGGCGTGGAGGTGGAGGTATTCGCTGCTGTTGGGGTGGCTGTATTCACCGCTGTTGCCGTAGAGGTATTGAGCGGAGTTGGAGTGCCCGTGTTCGCAGCCGTTGGGGTAGCTGTATTGACGGGCGTTGGCGTGGATGTGTTAAGGGGGGTTGAGGTGGCTGTGTCCGCAGCCGTTGGGGTGGCCGTGTTTGCCGGCGCCGGGGTTGCCGTATTTGCTGGCGCCGGAGTCGCTGTGTTGGCTGGAGCCGGGGTGTTAGTTGCCGCAGGATCCGGTGTCCAGTTCGTGAAGGGGCCTGAGTTGTCGAAGCAGCTTCCATCAGGATTCGGATTAGGGCAGCCACCGGGGCAGCTCGAGCAGTCGCCAGCTACATAGGGGCCGTTTCCGCTGCTGGCGATAACGGTCATCCCCTGGCAGTTGGCAAATTTGCACCAGTTGCCAATGTTTCCGGCCCCGTCCCTGCAGTGGCTCAAGAGGCAGATCTGGGGAGTGTTGGTCGGAGTTGGTGTCTCTGTTGGGCAGTTTTCGCCGGTGTCAAACTGGCCGCCACAGATGTTTAAGCCGCCGGGGCTCTCGCATCCCACGGGGTCTTCGGCATTGTAGCAGCGATTTACATTCGGGTCTGACGCGCACTTTTGCACGGTGCAGGTCGGCTTCGGGCAGTCGGTCGCACAGTTGAGCGCGATTGGGTTGCCCTGTGCATCCTCTGCCACGCACTGGGGCTCTCCGGCCCCTGTTGTGTCGTTCCAGCACGTGGCTCCGCCAACCTCGCAGGTGCTGGTTCCGCATAGCGCTGGGCAGACCTGAGCCGAGGAGCAAAGCCCCAGATCGGGCGGGGGCGAGCAACTCGGCTCGTTCGCTGCGGGTAGGTTGTAGCAGCTGATGTTGGGATTGTTCTCGCACGACTGAGGCACGCAGGTCTTGCAGGATGCGCACTCAGGGGTACCGTCGTTCGGGGCAACGCAGCCGAAGGGGGAGTTGTTAGTGTAGCAGGCACCACCGTTGTCGCACGTGCTTTGGGCACATGCGACCGGGCACTGCTGCGAGCAGATAATTCCACCTGGAGGGACGTTGCAAAGGTCGCCCTGCGCATCCGACACCACGTCGTAGCAGGCGATCGATGGGTCAACGGTGCAGGTGTTGCTTGGGCAGTCGGTGGAGCACGCTCCGCACTCCTGGACCCCGGCTGGCGGATCGCAGGCGGGCTCGCCAAACGCTGGGGCATTGTAGCATGCCTCGGCTTGGTTGAACGCACAGGAGGTCATTACGCATTCGGGTAATGGAGTGTTGGTGGCGGTGTTCTCCGGTGTGGGCGTGTCCTCCGTGATTGGGGTGTCTCCATTCGGTGCTGTATCTACGGGGGTGTTGACCGGGCTGCTGACGGGGCTGTTAACGGGGCTGCTAACCGGGCTAGTTAGGGGCGTGTCTGTTGCGTTGACTAAAGGTGTATCTGCGGGGGTATCTACCACAGTAGCTGTTGCCTCTACTGTTGGAGTGCTGGTTGCTCCCTCATCCGCGATAGCCGTCGCCGTCTCAATCGCTGGGGGTGGAGGCGGAGGCTCCTCTTGCGCGGCGACCTGTAACGAAGCGTTAAAGGCAACGAAGGTTGAGAACAGCAATAGCAGGAAGAGAATTCCGCGGGTCGTCCGTCCACTGACGGTGCTCGATCCTTGACGACCAGAAGGAGAGGCCGCCGGTTGCCTAGAGAGACACAGGAAAGAGTCATCGAGCGCAGTTCCGATTTTTGGTGAGGGACGAGCGCTATGAGTCCGTTCGGGCTTGAAGACACAACACAAGGACAACAGGGGTCTGAGGACCGCCAAAAACCGGTTGCCGCTTCTACTATACGGGCGCACTGGGGCGCCCCGGGGCTTGAGCACCATTACATATAGTAAGTCGGAGAGATCTCCGAAATTCTTAATAAGATTCAGCCCGCTAGACGGATTGACCGCAATTTTGGCTCAAGTGCAAAAAGTGATTGGGGGTATTGATTGCCTCGAGCTTGGGGGTATGCCTGATACGCAGCTAACTGCTTGATAATACCGGGGGCCTGCGCCTGGGAGTATCGCTTACGTCTAGGCCAGACAACTTGGATTCTTAGGAACGAGAACCCCGCACGGGACCAGGAACAATACAGTTATGAGCTTTGGAGCCGCTTCTGCGCGGCAGCAGCTTCATTGCGATAGCTGTCGGCCTTTGAGAGCAGGGTTTGACGTGTCGCCTGTACCCTAAAGAGCCGGGCTGCAGACTCGATAACATCCGCTGCCTCGTTGAGGTGATAGATGTTCCGCAAAGCATCACCCAAGCGAAGCGACGCTTCTGCTGCATCCTTGCACGCGCGCGCCGCCAACAGGGTAAGGTTATGCAGCCCGGGCAGGTCCGGATCCTCAATGACCTCCCTGAAGCTGGCCACTGCCCGGACAAAGTGCCCGTAGGCGGGCTGGAAACGTGAGGCTCGAAACGCAAGGTTGCCATGGGCGAGCTCGGCAAACCCGCGTTCATCCGGAGCGAGCTCTCGCACGAAAGCCATGCGCTCAGCACTTGCCACCGCATCCGACAGGGACATGCGGGGCGAGAACCTGAGCTGCATAAAAAGCCGAGTCGCCTCTGCATAGCTTTGCAAAGCCGATTCGGCTGCATCAGTCCCGTAGCCGCTACGCCAGGCGCGCTCCCAAGCGCGCCCAACCACAAGCTTAAGGGGAGCCATGCCCGAAGCGGGAACATTGACGCCCGCTTCCGCGAGGCTCGAGAGCTCCTGCATCAATGAGAGAGCGAGGTCGCCAAGCGCGCAAGGGTCGCCTACGTGCTCCAGGGCGAGGAGAAAACCGGCACACGCGCTTGAGACCACGCTCGCCTGAACTGACAGGACGGACTCACGCTGAGCTGGAGGAGAAAATCGGAGCACGCGCCAGCATCCCTGCCACACCTCCAGCAGGGCCGAGAAGCCCTGCTCGATCGCACGAGCAGAGGGTGCGCGTGAGATGATTCGGCCTACGCAGTCGCCAACCTCGAGCCCTCGAGCCCGAAAAAGGTCGGCATTGCCCTGGCTGACGAGGGTTTCGAGCTCAGACTGGCGCTCGCGCAGGGTGAGGTCGATATACTCGTCGAGAGCCGCAGTGGGTGAGTACGACAGAGGGCGAAGTGGCGACTCTGGAGGCTCTGAGTGAAGCGGCTGGCGGCTGAGAATTGCGCCAAGGAACTCCGTGAGGTGGCGGCTTGCGGTGGCGATGAGGGAGCACTCTGTGCCGAACCCTCCATTTGGCAGAAGACAGGGAGCTGAGAGTGCCGCAGCAGACCTATGCATCCGCCAGAGCACATTCGCGGGCGCCTCCCGCCATGAAAGGTCGGCTCTCTGGAGGGCTCGCACCGCTGCCTCCGAGAGTGGACGCAAGATTGAGGGGTTTTCGTCAAAGAGAGTGCGCGCCGCGGACCAGCACGAGAGCTCATTGGCCCAGAGGAGCGCCTCGGTGGGGGGATGCAGGGCGGGTATGGTAAATGGCTTCGAGAGCTCCCGAGCAGCAAGCGACCTCCACGCCTCGCAGGGCCCAAACTGCTCGTTCACCTGGCTAAGGCACGCGAGCGCAGCCCTGCACGGACTACGCAGCCCAGCGCTGTCAAAGAGCTCAAGTGCTTGGATAAGGAAGCCTTCTGTCTCGGCGCGTTGATGCGAGGCTTTTAGAGCGGTAAACTCGCCTACAATGAGGCCCGACACCTCAAGCCACCCTTCCGGCTGCGAGAGCTGACGCTCACGGTCCCGCTCAGACACGCCCTGCGCGATCGCGCGCAGGGTGTCAATTGTTTTGGCTGCGCGCTCCGTGGATGAGAATTGCTCCATTGTGACCGAGACCAGGCAGAAAACCCCTAAATGCCAGATGGAGTGCGGAGCGTAAAGGCATTCTTTGGGCGATTTGCGGCTCCCGCCTCGTATGGCTACGGGATAGTGACAGAGAGCGCCCTAGGGAGGTGTCTCAAATAGCCTACGAGGGTTCGTTTTAGCTCCTTCCGCAGCAAGGTGGGGGCGGATTAGGCACGAACCTCGCGGCTGTTGGTATCCGTCGCCGTCGGCTCGTGCAGGTTCCGGTCATGGAGGAAGGCGGATGATATAGATGGCGATTGGCTGAAACGCATGAACTCCCTGGCATGTTCTTTTGGGCAGGGTCGCCGCGCCTGCAAGAAAGCGCACGCCTCCTTGAGGCGCTCGGTCCGCGCGTGAGGGGAGAGTGCGTTACGTTCGTTGTGGGCCAAAGCCTGGGCGTGGACTGTGTGCTGGTCACGCTTCTCGTGGCAGGGCTCCCTGCACCTTGCTCCTGACGTAGGGGAACTCCGTAGGCGGAGCGAGAGTTACTCGGCAAGGCCTCGACGGCAAAACGCTTTTTCCCGCGCCCAAGAGGGACAGCAATCTCCGCTGGGGAGTACGCTGGGCACATCGTAACCTTAACGCGCCATAAAGATCACGATAGCGTCTGAAAGTACGCTGGGGTTGTGCATTGTTTGTCCCGTGGAAAGGTTCGTATGAAAAGTTTACGATCGTTTTGTTGTATTCGGGCGAGGCCTCTGGCTTTTGCCGTGCTGGCATTGGCAGGCGCTTTGTATGGCGCTAGCAATCGTTGCGCTGTGGCTGAGGAGCAGGCCCTTAATGAGCCGGGAAGCGATCGGGCTCAGCGGGCGGAATATCTCCTGCCATTAACACCCTCCCGCTGTCGTGATCAATCGACGGCATGCTCCAGAAAGATCCGAGAGGAGCTTCCACACGCAGGCCCCCTTTTCGACGTGCTTAATGCGGAGCAGGATCTGCAGGATCTTAGGGAGAGGCTTGAGGCGCTGCTCCTCAGGCTAGAGGCACTTGAGATGGACATGGCTGATGGCAATGAGCCAAGCCAGGCGCTGCATGAGGCGCTAGACGGGGAGGTCCGCGATCTAATGGACAAGATAATAAGCTTGCAGGAGTTCATAAAGGGGACGGAGGCGCTCCGGGAGGCTCTGGAGATTGATTTGGCTCGTGAGGACGGCCCTGAAGGTGACACGAGCGAGCAAGTGGAGCTGATTGAAGGCTGGGGCGTGCCATCAGCAATCTGGCTTCAGATTCGGGAGCGGGACCGGCAGTGCAGTGAGGCCCTGATGCAGTGCCTCAACGCCAACAAAGAAAAGCTCGAGCTCTAGTCCGGGGCGGGCCCCTAGGGTGGCGCCCATCGCACTGGCGGCGGCCGGGCAATTAACGGCGGCGATGCACGGTGTCGGGGCATGAAGGGCGCGGGCATGCCAACAGGAGACGCACGCCGAGCGGGACTACGTGGGGGGCGTGCGCCCTAGACCAGCTTGTGGTGCGCAAGGTCCCAGGCGTCCCACGACGTAGTCACCGCATAAAAGTACAGCACTGCGATGAGGGCGAGGGCCAAGCAGGCCGCGTAGGGCCAGCGCCTCAAGAAGAGGCTGCGCCAGGGCACGGCAGCGCCCAAGAGGAAGAGCAGGGGCACTATCGGGAATATGTAGCGCTGCTCTACGTGGAAGTTTACCTGGACGGCCAAGAAGGCGATGGGAAATGCAAGGAAGCCCCGGCTGCGCCACGTCCCGTCGAGGAGCGACGAGAGCAACAGGCAGATGGCCACGGCGAGGCCGGCGAATCCGGCGGCTGAGAACGCGCGCAGCAACACGAAGGCCATTGAGTCTGTCGCCAGCACGGCGTACGGGTTGAGGTGGCGGTTGTCGAAGAGCCCTACAAGCCGATGCGCGAGGTGCTTAGGAAGGGCTGGAAGATTTTCCCGATAGCAGTTGACGAGAGAGGATACCACGGCACTTGGCGGGATGTCGCAAGGAGCCGTCTGAAGTATCCGGTCCTCTGTTGAGCGCCATTGAGGCACACCGTACTGGTCGATGATCCCCCAGATCCGCCCATAAATGATCGCCCAGGTGACTGACCTGAAGGAGTTCTCTGCCACGTAGCGGGCGGGGGCGAGGCGGAATTCCCTGTCCTGCCGGTAGGTGTTCATGCAGAGGTGCAGGTAGAACGGAAGGAATCCAACAAGGAAGAGGACGGCAAACAGCGACGCCTTCTTGAGCGAGGCGACACGGGCTGCGGCCGAGCGAATACTGTCCGGGAGGAGCCCGAGCAGCACCGCAGCGCAGCAGAGGGGCAGCTGCGCGATGAGCGACGGGCGGATGGTGAGAAGAAGCCCCGCGCAAACGCCGAGGAGGGCGCTCTTGGCGCCGAATCTCCGCTTGCCCGCCAGGAGCAGGGCTGAGAGCGAGATGAAAATAGAGAACAGGCTCGTGGCGAGGCTGTCGGTGACCGTGATCGCCGCGTAGGAGGCGAGCCCCGGGTGCGCCAGAAGCAGAGCTAGCGCAACGACCGGAAGCCGTAGTCCAGCACGCCTGAGGGACCAAAAGAGGAATGCCGACGATGCCCAGTGAAGGAGAAGCTGCGCCACAGCCGCGGCAGTGATGAAGCTGTTTGTGCTCGAAAATGACTTGCGAAAGAGCGCAAGAAAAAATGGGTAGCCGAAGCTGCGGCCTGAAGACGAGAAAAAGATCGTGCTCAGGTCCGGCGTGGACATTTGGAGATACATGTTGCTGTCGCAGCATGTGAGGCCCCTAAAACGGTCAGGCAGGGCGAGCGACAGGATGAAAAAAACTGTTGCTGTTCCGAGCCCGGAGATAATCCATGCAGCGTTCAGGGCTCTCCGGCCCCTGGAAGATGGAGGGGCACCCTGGCACTCTGAGCCCGGAGAGCCTCCAGCATAGGCTATGTTCGCGCCACCGCGGGGCGATACGATCGACAGGACCCGCTGCACGTAGTTGTTTGCGGAGCTCATTGCGAAGGTAGAAGTCCGAAAAGCCGGCCTGCGCGGGCCGCGCTGACGCAGGAGCTGCGCCATCCCCATACACTCGCCGATCGGGCTAGGAGAGCCAAGAGACAAAAAGCGGAGCCACGGGCGGACTGCCTCAGTATTGCTCGTGTGGATGCGTTAGCGCGTGTCATAGGGGTGCTCCCGTGGGTTACCTAAGCTGCCGCCTCTCTTCTGTGAAAGCCTGCAGCGCGCTGCTTGTTGCGATGTGCTGCGAGCCGTGAGTGATTGAGCGCACGATAAACTTTGGGCGCTTTTTGGTCTCATCGAGGATTTTGCCAACGTACTCTCCCACGATGGCGATAGCCGAGAGCTGCAGCCCGCCGAAGCCGAGGATGAGCGAGACGATAGTCGTAAGGCCGCGTGGAATATTTGGGTCGAGGATCCACACGACCAGGGTGCCTATCACGGCGAGGATCGAGATTCCGATGAGCGCCATGCCGCCAAGGAGCAAGAACTCCAGGGGTGCGTAGCTGAAGCTGAAGATCCCTTTGCGCGCCCAACGGAAGTTTCTCCGCAGGTTATTGGTTGAGACCCCAAACATGCGTTCAGGGCGCTTGTAGTCGACTCCCGTCTGTCGAAATCCAACCCAGGCACGGAGGCCGCGCAGAAACTGGTCGGTCTCTGGCAGGAGGAGCATCTGGTTTACGACCTTCCGGTCGATAAGCGAGAAGTCGCCTGCATCGAGGGGAACAGTGATCTCTGCCATGAAACGAAAGAGTCGGTAGAAAGCCTTGTAGGCTAACCTCATTGGGCGGGATGCTTCGCGCTCGACACGCCGCCCGTACACCACCTCGAACCCCTCGCGCCACTTTGTGAAAAATTCCGGGATCAGCTCCGGCGGGTCTTGGAGATCTCCGTCCATGAGGACCACGGCGTCTCCCGTAGAGACGGTCATCCCGCTGAGAAACGCATTCTGCGAGCCGAAGTTGCGGGAGTGCTCAATAACGAGAACCCGGGGATCTCCCGCGGCTATCTTGCCAGCCACCTCTGCTGTGTTGTCTGGGCTTGCGTCGTTCACGAAGATTATCTCGTGGTCGACCCTCATCGACGTGAACACCTTCTTGAGGCGCTCGTACATAATTGGGATCGCTTGCCCATCCTTGTAACAGGCGATTATCGCCGAAATGCGGCACGGTGCAGAGACGGGGCTTGGCTGGGTAACTGTTGGGATATCTGGCCTGCTGCGGTACCACTCCGCCATGGCGTGAAGCCCATCCTTGAAGGAGACGGCGCTCTGCCACCCCATGACATCCCGAGCCTTCGACGGGTCTCCGTACCAGTCTTTGAGATCCCACGAGCGATTGCTCATGTTGCCCCACGTGGGGTCGCTGTTGAGCCCAAACTCGTGCCGCGCGGCCGCCGCGACCTGGCGGATCGTCGTTTTTATCCCCGAGCCGATATTGAGCGACTCGCCCCGGGCGGAGTGCACGCCCCGGAGGGCAGCGAGCAGGGAGGCCCGAACCACATCAGACACGTACACGAAGTCCCGCGAGATATCGGGGTCGACAAATGGCGGGTAGCTCCCCTCGAGGCCGCACTCGACGAGCTTTGGAATGAGCCTGTCAGGCTCTTCCCAGGGGCCAAATGCCGAGTAGAGCCGCAGGTTGATGCACGGCAGCTTCTTCTGCTTGCCCCACAGCTTTAGGATGTAGGAGGCGGCGATTTTGCTCGCAGAGTAGTGGCTGTTTGGGTTTAGCTCCCAGTCCTCGCGCGAGCCCGAGCAGTTTAGCCCGTACTCCGACTGGGAGCCGGCGTGCACGAATGCGCTGACACCCGATTCTTCCGCTGCAAGCAGCGTGTGCAGGAGGCCCATTACGTTGGTCTGGTAGATCAGGCTTACGTCTGTTTGCTTAGAGTAGCCCCCATAGGTGGCGAAGTAGAGGACCGTGCGGAACTTGAAGGTCTGAAATATATTGCGAACGTCAGCGGCGTTGTTGATGTTGCACTTGACGATCGCGGCCGAAGGCACGTCAACGAGGCGCCAGGGCGTTGCCGACTGGTGGGTGATGGCATACACATCGCCTCGAACCGCCACGAGGTCCCTGACCAAATTAGCGCCTATGAAGCCTCCCGCACCGAAGACGGCGATTGGCCCCTCGAGCTCTTTGGCGAGTTCCGCTGTTGATCTGGTGTCGAGGGACATAGGTTTGCTGCCTTAGAAAATTCGGCAGCAGCCGTGAGGGACGGGCTCCTGCTCTTTGGTCTTCACAACGGGATGTGCCTCCGGAGGACGCCCGTTGTATGGGAATCCGTGAGACTGAGACCACCGGCCCGTCGTGACCGAATTTGCTCAGGTTTTTGATGGTTTGTGCAAGCCCCCGGGTGCAGTTTCGAGGTGCTGGAGCCGCAAATTGGCAGCCAGCTACGGCGAGCTGTTTGGCTTCAGCGCCTACCAA
>JAFMJG010000113.1 GCA_017853605.1 bacterium | reverse complement strand
CCACGGTTGCCCCCCTGCCCGAGGCTCGCAACAAAAAGCCTGGGCAGCTCCCGTACAACGCCGTCGCCACGCTTGAGAACGTCTCCAGCTGAGGCGCGTGGCAGATGATGTCCAGATCGCTCGCGGCGGTGTCGATATCGAGGCACACCGTGGCGACCAGTATCGGGGAGAATGCTGCGAGCCCATCGAGGATGCCAAGCTCGGTCATGGCGCGGTAAGCCCGTTGCTGCGAGGGCGTGCCGGATTTAAGGTATGAGATGTCTCGCCATGGAAGCGGTGACGTGGTGCTCATGCGCGGTTAGCGTAGCATCAACGGCCAGGGGGGGAACAAGGAGCTGGAGGGTTCGTGCGGCTAGAAATAAAGAGAGACATGGCGGCAGTCGTGGGATTCGCGGCGTTTTTGCTGGTTTTTTCCTTCGCACCTGTGGCGCATGCCCAGAGTGCGGCCGACGAGAAGACGCTGCTGGGAAAGATAGACGACCAGGAAAGCGGCTTGATCGCGGAGGAGGCAGGTGCCGAATCATCTCTATCGGACAGCGCTGCGCAAGCGCTCGGGAGTGAGGCGGAGCGCGATGCGGGATACTTTAGGCATGCCGCAAAAAAACCGACGTTTTTTGCGCCAGCTCCGGCGACAACACCAACACTGGACCCGGAGCTCCAGGCGATCGAGAGCGACATTGAGAAGCTAGAGTCTCAAGCGCATGATCCCGATCATAAGTGATTTGGTCCGTGCGCGAGCAAGGCGCGCTACCTTTTTTTGTTCAAACGAGCAATCTGCTTTGCTAGGGCGATTTTATAGAACAGCTGTTTCTTTTTATCGCTCCAGTCCAGGTGCTCCAAAAATCAAGTAATATTTTCAGCTGCTTGAAATGACCTTCTGAATCGATTTTGATTGAATCCTCCCCCCACTTGTTGCTATAGAAAGCCGTCTCAAATCGCACCGTTTAGTTCTTATGGGGTGTTAGGTAACGATTAATTTTTTTTTGTCGGTGCCCGGACATTTCGTATAGACAGGCAAAAGGTCTGCTCGTACATATAAGTTGTAGTTGGTTCCTTGGGTGGCTACTACATATAGTAGCTTTAGTGACCCAAATACTAATCTTCACATTAGGTAGTACAGCAGAGTTGTTTTTTGCGATCGCGACCGGGCGGAGAGGATAAGTGTTGCCTAAAATCAAGGGCTTGCAGGGGGCTAAGCCCGTAAGAGTTTGAAACTTGGTGGAGTTAAGGGAAGGTATGACGGTAGCAGCGGGCGGTTCAGAGGGGTACGGGTCAACGGGTCTTAACGGAGTGGTAACGCTCCAGGAGGGGGCGCAGTCGACCACCGTCACGATAAACCTCGAGAATTTCGCCGTTGTAAAGCGCAACGGCACACTGGTGCCGTTCCGTAGGGCACGCATCGTCCGCGCCATCGAGATGGCGCTCCGCGCGACCCACAACGTCGCCAGCGACGGCCAGATGCCCCTAGAGCTCTCCCAGTCGGCACAGGCCGTGACGGACAAGGTCGTCCGGGCTGTGGCTGCTGTTGCCGCCAAGGGTGCAAGCGTCACTGTGGAGGGGATCCAGGACATCGTGGAGGTCTCGCTCATGCAGAGCGGGCTGTACGAGGTGGCCCGCAACTACATCATCTACCGGGATACTCACAAGACAGCCCGGGAGGACTCGCCTCGAAACCTTAAAGTAACCCGACGCGACGGCAAGACCGTGGTGCGATTCAACCCGATGAAGATCGCCTCGGCCATGGAGCGCGCCTTCAGGGACTCGCTCAAGATAGAGGGCCAAACTCCAGAGAGCGTTATCGCCGCGGTGAACGATCTCACAAACAAGATAGTGGCCCGCGCCCAAGAGCTCAACGCTGAGGGAGTATCGCTCCACGTGGAGCTCATCCAGGACGAGATAGAGCGCCTCATGATGCGAGAGGGGCTGTACCAGGTGGCCAAGGACTACATCATCTACCGCGCCGAGCGGGCAGCTCTCCGTGCACAAGGGACGGAGGAGCCGGAGGTGGTAAAGGATGAGCTTTTCGCAGCGCCAGCTCCAGCCGCCGGCCCGGGCTCAACGTTCATTGCAACGACGCCGGAAGGGCAGCGCATCACCATCACCGAGTCTGAGCTTCGCACCCGCATTGAGCATGCGTGCAGGGGCCTTGAGTCGCTCGTCTCGAGCGAGGCGATCCTTCAGGATTCGATCAAGAACTTCTATGAGGGCATCAAGATCGAGGAGATCGACCAGGCAAACATGATGGCGGCGCGGGCCAAGATCGAGAAGGACCCAGCATACTCGTACGTGGCAGCCCGCCTCCTGCTGGACGTCATTTACCGCGAGACGTTTGGCACCGAGGCGCACAACGCGGGCCTCAAGGAGGCCCACCGCCAGTACTTCCGCCGCTGCCTTGACCGGGGCATAGAGACCGAGCGAATGGATCCGCGCCTCAGGGACTTCGACCTCGACAAGCTGGCCGGAGCGCTGCAGCTCGATCGCGACCTCGAGTTCGCCTACCTCGGGCTTCAAACCCTGTACGATCGCTACCTCATCCACCACGAAGACCGGCGGCTCGAAACGCCCCAGATCTTCTGGATGCGCGTCGCAATGGGATTGAGCATCAACGAGGGAGACCAGAAAAACGACAGGGCAATTGAGTTCTACGATGTGCTCTCAAAGTGCCTGTTTACCTCGAGCACGCCGACGCTCTTTAACGCCGGCACGCTGCACCCTCAGCTGAGCAGCTGCTACCTCACGACGGTGATGGATGACCTGCAGCACATCTTCAAGTGCGTTTCTGACGATGCGCAGCTCTCGAAGTGGGCGGGCGGGCTTGGCAACGACTGGACGAATGTGCGCGCCACCGGCGCCCGCATCAAGGGCACCAACGGACGCAGCCAGGGAGTCATTCCATTCCTCAAGGTTGCCAACGACACGGCGGTGGCCGTTAACCAGGGCGGAAAGCGCAAGGGCGCTATGTGCGCGTACCTTGAGACTTGGCACCTCGACATCGAGGACTTCCTTGAGCTTCGCAAGAACACGGGCGACGAGCGCCGGCGCACGCATGACATGAACACCGCGAACTGGATTCCGGACCTGTTCATGAAGCGCGTTGCCGAGAACGGAACGTGGACGCTCTTCAGCCCAAGCGACGTGCCAGACCTTCACGACCTGTACGGCAAGCGCTTCGAGCAGCGCTACGTTGAGTATGAGCAAAAGGCAGAGCGCGGGGAGCTCAAGCTTCACAAGAAGATCGAGGCAATGGGCCTGTGGCGCAAGATGCTCAGCATGCTCTTCGAGACGGGACACCCTTGGATCACGTTCAAGGATCCGTCAAACCTCCGCTCTCCGCAGGATCACTGCGGCGTCGTGCACAGCTCAAACCTCTGCACAGAGATCCTCCTCAACACGTCTGCTGAGGAAACGGCCGTGTGCAACTTGGGCTCGGTCAATCTCGTCCAGCACGTTACGCCGCAGGGCCTTAACCGAGACCTGATTGCGAAGACGGTCCGGACAGCAGTTCGCATGTTGGATAACGTCATCGACATCAACTTCTATCCGACGCCAGAGGCTAAAAATGCTAACCTGAGGCACAGGCCAGTCGGGCTCGGCATCATGGGATTTCAGGATGCCCTGTACGCGCAGCGCATAAGCTACGCGAGCCCAGAGGCCGTGAAGTTTGCCGATGAGAGCATGGAAGCAATCTCTTACTACGCAATCTTGGCATCGACGGAGCTTGCTGCAGAGCGAGGCGCCTACTCGTCTTACCAGGGATCAAAGTGGGATCGCGGGCTGCTGCCGATCGACACCCTTCGGCTCCTCGGCGAGGAGCGCGGCGGCAACCTTGAGGTCGACACCACTACGAGCCTTGACTGGAACGTGGTGCGCGAGGCGGTGAAGAGGCACGGCGTGCGCAACAGCAACACCATGGCGATTGCGCCGACAGCAACCATTTCGAACATCACGGGCGTGAGCCAGTCGATTGAGCCGAACTACAAGCACCTGTACGCCAAGTCGAACCTCTCGGGAGAGTTTATCGTTCACAACACCTTCCTCGTGGATGAGCTCAAGAAGCTCAGCATGTGGGATGAGGAGATGATTGATGACCTGAAGTACTTCGACGGCTCGATTCAGGAGATAGAGAGGATCCCGGGCGAGCTCAAGAAGATCTACCTGACGGCCTTCGAGATCGAGCCAGAGTGGCTCGTGGAGTGCGGAAGCCGCCGGCAGAAGTGGATTGACATGGGCCAGTCGCTCAACCTGTACATTGCGGAGCCAAGCGGAAAAAAGCTTCATGACATGTACATGAACGCGTGGAGGAAGGGGCTGAAGACGACCTACTACCTTCGCTCTCTCGGTGCGACCCAGATTGAGAAGTCGACGACCGACATCAATCGCCGCGGCTTGCAGCCTCGGTGGATGAAGAACAAGTCGGCTTCGAGCGAGATCGTTGTGGACCGGGGCGCAACTGAGCAGCCTGCAGCAGCAGCCGACAAGGCTTCGGTGCCCAAGGTGTGCGGCCTCGACGGTGATTGTGAGAGTTGTCAGTAAGAAAAAGTGTGTTAAGGAATGACGGTTAGGACAGGAGAGGTATTATGCTAACGTTTGATGAGATGGATGGCGCGGGATCGGGCTCAAGCAGCGCTAACGACGATGGCGGCAAGGACAAGCGCGTGAAGAGCGCTGACAAGCGGCTGATTAATTGCAACACGGTTGACGTCAACCAGCTCATGCCGCTCAAGTACAAGTGGGCGTGGGAGCACTACATCAACGGGTGCGCCAACAACTGGCTCCCGAGCGAAGTGCCGATGGGAAAGGACATCGAGCTGTGGAAGTCGGATCGGCTCAGCGCCGACGAGCGCCGGGTCATTATGCGCAACCTCGGCTTCTTCAGCACGGCAGAGAGCCTCGTTGGCAACAACATAACCCTGGCAATCTTCAAGCATGTCACCAACCCCGAGTGCAGGCAGTACCTCCTGCGCCAGGCGTTTGAGGAGGCCGTGCACACCCACACCTTCCACTACATCGTGGAGTCGCTTTCGCTCGACCAGGGCGAGGTGTTCAACATGTATAACGAGGTGAACTCAATCCATGCCAAGGACAAGTTCGAGATGGAGCTCACGAGCGCCGTGCTTGACCCGAAGTTCTCGACCGACACGTTTGAGGGCCGGCAGAAGTTCCTGGAGAACCTGATCGGCTACTACGTCATCATGGAAGGGCTTTTCTTCTACTCCGGGTTCGTCATGATTTTGTCGTTCCACCGGCAGAACAAGATGACAGGGGTTGGCGAGCAGTTCCAGTACATCCTCCGGGATGAGAGCATTCACCTTAACTTCGGCATCGACCTGATCAACGGCATCAAGGCCGAGAATCCGGACCTGTGGACGCCGGAGTTCCAGGAGCACATCCTTGGCAAGATCCGCCAGGCGGTAGAGCTGGAGTACAACTACGCGGTCGACTGCCTGCCGCGCGGCATCCTCGGGCTCAGCGCCCCGATGTTCCGTGACTACGTGCAGTACATCGCCGATCGCCGCATGGAGAGAATCGGGCTCAAGCCACAGTACGGCTCGAAGAACCCGTTCCCCTGGATGAGCGAGACGATTGATCTCGGGAAGGAAAAGAACTTCTTTGAGACGCGCGTTACCGAGTACCAGACAGCGGCGTCGCTGGCCTGGTAGTGGCGCGGCGCCGAAAGGCGCGGGATGCCAAGCAGCCGCTACGGGACCAGAGGGGCCCGGGCGGCTGTTTTTTTTATGGCGTTGCAGGCGCGCGGACTACTCCCCTTTTTGAAAGCGGCAGGGGGGCGTATCCTGTGTGCGCATGGTGGTGTTTTTAGGCGGCATGTGGCGGAGAATGGCGTGGGCGATGGCGCCCGTTGTGGCGGCAGTGTCATGCGCAGGGTGCCTCCTGCTGACGGGAGGGTCACAGGAGGCCAGCCAGCCGGCCAAGCCGGCGGCGCAGAAGGCGGAGCCGTGGATCCTCATCGACAGCCGCACTGAGACCTTGACGGTGTACCGGGATGGGGAGTCGGCGGTCGTTTTTGGAAACCTCGCTTTTGGCGCCGCAGGGGTCAAGGAGAAGCGGCGAGCTGGCGACGACGTGACCCCACGTGGGTCCTACAAGGTCGGCTGGATCACTCACAAGAGCAAGTTTGTGCACTTCATCGGCATTACGTACCCGGGCCTGGAGGATGCGGAACGGGGCCTGCGGGATGGGACTATTAGCCGCGCCACCTACAGCAGGATTGAGCGTGCGCTTCAGCAGGGAGATGTCCCACCCCAAGACACCCCGCTTGGCGGGCTGATTGGGATTCACGGGGTGGGCAAGGGGAGCCTAGAGATTCACCGAATAGCCAACTGGACCGCGGGCTGTATTGCGATCGAGAACCGGGATATCAGGAAGCTCTCAAGGCTTGTGAAGCCCGGCATGCGGGTCGAGATACAGTAGCAACAAAATCCGGTGTGGTCGGTTGTGCTCCCCCATAAAACGGGGTACGAGTACTCCGGGTGCCGCCAAAAGACGAGACACCAGCCCGCGGCCTCCCTTCATGCGGGCATAACGAGTTGTAACGACGGGCGCGCGAGTGGGGAGTAGCTGCGCTAATTGGAGCATGTATGGGAAAGATTAGGGCACTGTTGGCGGTCTTTGCGATGGTTGTTGCCACTGGCTGCGCAACGACGGGTGATGTTCAGGTTGCCAGGGATGCTGCAGCTGACGCAAACCAGAGGGCCGAGGAGGCTATGCGCATAGCCCAAGAGGCCAAGCGGCTTGCGCAGGATGCTGATAGCCGCTCCGCCCGCTCGGAGGAGATGCTCAACCGGGGCTTTAAGCGCTCAATGTACAAGTAAAGCCAAGTTTGCGCGAGCTTGCGCGATGGGGCGCAGCGTCCGGGAGCACTCCGGATGCTGCGCCCTCATTCTTTGCGCCAGGATGCCCGTTACGGCCAGATCACGTCAGCGTAGCCCTGAACTGCCGGCGAGTGGCAGGGGTTTAGTAGCGATCTTCCACGTAGTGGCGCACAACCTTATCCTCCTCTGGTCCGGTGACGGGAGCGCTGGTGCGCCTGCTAGCTGCTACGGGACTTTTCGGCAGAAAAGGCGGCTGGGTATCAAAATGCCTCGCCAGCCCACGGTAGTACGATTCCTCTGAGAACGTGTCATCATCAGAAGCAGCCTGCACGGGCCGCTCTGGTGCGCGGCTCTCTGGCGGGGTGATGCTCGGGGCGCCTATGGCCTGCTGCGTGCGTGCTGGGCTGGCTGTCCTGCCGATCTCTTGAGGGACTCCGCTGCCCTTCTCGGTGATTGAGGCGATAAGGCTGAGGGGCAGCGGAAACTCTGGCCCAAGCTCGCTTCTGGCAAGCTGTATCACGCGCTCTGTAGTTACTCTCGGTAGCGGGGGCAGGCTTTCATCCTCGCCTTCGTCCAGGGGCTGGTGAACAGAGAGAAGCACCTGGCCGTCGCGCCTTCCGATCTTTATCGGCTGGTCGATGATGAGCACGGGGGTGCTTACCGACACGAGCTCAAAAAGCCTAGAGATGTCTTCGGGGTACATCCGAACGCAGCCGTGGGTGACGCGCATCCCGATGCCGAAAGACTTCCGCTCGTCGACTCCATGGATGAGGTATGTGGGCAGGCCGAGGCGCAGGGCAAAATTCCCGAGTGGGTTCTCTGGGCTTCCTCCAGGGATCACCTCGGGGAGGGGATCCCCGTCCCGCGCATGCTCATCGCGGATAGATTTCGGTGGCCGCCAGGCGGGGTTGCGCTCCTTGGCAACCACCTTGGTGACCCCAAGCGGCGTTCGCCAGTCCATGCGACCGATGCTCACCGGGAAGGTCAGCACCTCTTGGGGCACGCCCCTCTTTTGGGGCGGAAAGTAGTATAGCCTAAGCTCCGCGATGTTGAGCACGAGGCCGCGCCGGGTCGTGCCGGGCAAGATGTAGAGCTGGGGCAGGGTGATCTCAGCGCCCTCATCCGGCAGCCAACGATTGACGGAGGGATTAGCCTTCACAATCTGGTCGTAGCCGAGATCGAATTCTCGGGCGATATCGACGAGGGTCTCGTCGCTGCGCGCCTGCACGCGCCGCACCTCGCCCACAACGGAATCCGGCGCAGGCGGCAGGGGAAATGTCTCGCACCACCCCGGCAGGGCAGGGAAGAGCGCGGGGATGAGCATTGCTAGGATTGCGGCTGGTCGATGAAACATGCATCCCCGAGATACCACACCGTTTTGGTGGGCAACAGTTAGGGCAAGGGGGTTAGGGCGTGGCAAAGGGGAATTTTTTGCCCCCTAGCTCGCTCCGAGAGCCCCCTCGTATAGTCACGCGCATCCTATGGGGTGGAGGCACCGCATGTTTTTAGCGCTTTGGAACAACAGAATCTCGCTTCTCGTCCACCTGGCAGCCGTTGCCGCAGGAGCCGCAGTTTTCGTTTGCGTCTTTGGCCTCACCGCCGGCGCCGCTGGCAGCGCCGCTTTGGTGCCTTACCTGGCTGCAGCTGCGGCAGCCAGCCTCTTCTGCCTCTTGTTCGCCTCGCTCTACATCGGCGTTACGACGCGGCACGCGTGCGCGGCGACTCCAGCGCTCGCAGGACTTGTTGCGAGCCACGTGCTGCTTGCGCTTGGGGGCTACCTCTTGTTCCTCTTTGCCCTGGCGCTGGGAGCTCCAGCTGGCATAGCTGTGCCCCTCTCTGGCTTCCTGCTTTCTGGGGGGAGCTTCCTCGCTTCGCGCATCTGGGTCTTCATCAACCCAGTTGTGCAGGCCGTGGAGTACGAGGAGCTCCCTGGAGACTTCTACCAGGACACCACTCGGCCTGAAGAGGTTGGCGGCTTTCGCGCCTGGTACCATGGCGGGCGGTACGCGGAGCTGCAGTCGAGGGTGCTCCGGGCCTGCAAGCCAGGAGACGTCATTTACGACTTTGGGTGCGGCGGCGCAGAGTGGAACCAGACGAAGGTCCCTGTGGTAGGGATAGACGTAAACAGAAGCCTGCTTGAGGCAGGCAGGGCGAAGGGCCAGCTGTCGGAGGCTGTGGTTGCAGAGCTCCACAAGACAGGGCTTCCGGACGCCAGCGCTGACATCGTCATCATCTCTGAAGTCATCGAGCACATGGTGGATCCCAAGGCGGTGCTTGCCGAGATCTCGCGCTGCCTGAAGCCTGGCGGGATGCTTATCCTCACCGTGCCGTGGGACACGCCCTTGTCGCCGTTCTTCTGGCTGTTTAACGTGCAGTGCTTCTACCGCGGCTACGTAATTGGCGAGGAGTACTACCGGCAGCGGTGTGGGCACGTGAACCACTTCTCGGGGCCGCGCCTCAAGAGGCTGATAGCCGAGGCAGGACTCAACGTGCACACGCTCTACCGCTTTCGCGGTTTTCTGCTCTACACAATCTCAAGCAAGGAAAGCTCGGCTACTGCCTAGCAGTGGCCGCACGAGGGGGAGCTACTCGCCCGCATCGTCTTCGCTGGCGGCTTCGGCGTGATCCTCGCCCGACGACTCGGCGCCTTCAGAGTCGTCTCCACCGGCATCTCCCGCATCAGCGCCGCCGTCATCTGCTGGCTCCTCGTCGCCCTGCTCTTCCGCGGAGTCTGGGGTGCCGTCGTTGTCATCATCCGTGTCCTGCGAGTCAGGCGAGCCATCGTTGTCGTCGTCAGCATCCTGGTCATCCGGGGTGCCGTCGTGGTCTGAGTCGTCACCCTCATCAGCGTCCGGAGTACCGTCATTGTCGTCATCCGTGTCCTGCGCATCGGGCGTGCCGTCGTTGTCATCGTCGGTGTCCTGCGAGTCTGCAGTCCCGTCATGGTCGGAGTCGTCGGCTCCCGCTGCCTCGTTGCCGTCGCTGTCAGGATCCTGGGCATCAGGAGTGCCATCGTTGTCATCGTCAGAATCCTGCGAGTCAGGCGTTCCGTCGTTGTCATCGTCCGTGTCCTGTGCGTCAGGAGTGCCGTCAAAGTCCTCGTCATTGGCCTCAGCGGAGTCAGGCGTCCCATCGTTATCGTCATCGGAGTCGTTGGCATCAGGGGTGCCGTCGTTGTCGTCATCAGTGTCCGCGTCGTCGTCCGTGCCGTCGCCGTCGCTGTCGATGTCGACATCGATGTCGCCGTCATCCTCGACCTCAAGCTCAACTTCGGACTTGCCTTCAGAGTCGAGGTCTACGAGATCGAGTTCCTCGCTGCCTGACTCGCTGACGATCTCCCCTTGGACGTCAAAGCTCTTGAGCTCAGGGTCGTTGTCGCTGAAGGTAATGGCGCCGGACTCGCTCCGCTCGGCGCTGAAGCTGTAGCCGTCACGGATGGTAAAGCCTGAGACCTCATAGTAGGCGTTGGGGCGCGAGGTGTCGGTGGCAACCACGAGTGTCGGCTTCTGCGTGCCTCCTGACTGGTATGAGAAGCCCGACTGTCCCAACGAGAAAGACTGCACCGTGCCCTGAGAGAGGGCGATGTTAGAGACGCCGTAGACCTC
>JAFMJG010000112.1 GCA_017853605.1 bacterium | reverse complement strand
TATCCGGCAGTACGTTCTAAGCCCAGCACCTGCTTCCTCTTGCCACGTGGCCCCTGAGTCCGTTGAGGTCATGATACCTGTATTGAAGCCGGCGATAAACGTGCCGCCGTCAGCCGACATAGCCACTGCACGAAACTCTCGAGTGCCGGAGGGGGTCACCGAGGTCCAGTTCGCGCCGTAATCGGTCGAGCTATACAAACCATAATAGTTGAAGGCCAGGAGGGCCGCTCCATCGGCTGACACGGCTACATCTGTCGGGTGGCCCGACCCCCCAATCCCAGTACCGCCGGCATTCCAGGTCGCACCGGAGTTAGTAGAAAACTTCACTATCCCGTCGTCATTGAACGCAAATAGTTTCGTGCCATCTTCTGAGGAGGTGACCTTTCGCCAGAATGCATCCCCTGCACTACTGAGCTCTGTCCAAGAGGCGCCAGAGTCTTCAGATCGAAAAAGCTTGCCAAAATTACCAGCACCACCTGCTTCATGTGCGACCCCGGCGACGATCTTGGTTCCGTCACTAGAGCAGGCAATTGCGCCCCAATATCGCTTCCCAGAGGCAGTAAGCTTGCTCCATGTAACCCCTCCATCCGACGAGGTGTGCACATAATCGTTTTGGGCGACTGCATAGAGGCGCTGTCCGTCAGTCGAGCTGGCGAGCCCGCGCCAATCCCGGTATCCTGCAGCGCCGGTCTTTGAGTAGTCGCCGGAGAAAGATTGTGTCCCATCGGCGGGCACGATCGCCCACGGAGTTTTGCTCGCGCCTGAGCGCACCCTGATAACATCTCCGACAGAGGGAGATGACGGCAGGGTGAGCTCGACCTCTGCAGCGCCGTTTACGATATACCCCAAGTCGGACTCCATCGTAGTGTTAGCGGTGACCGCAACCCATGGCAGTAGTCCGCCAGCAGGACCCGTCGCCCCGGTTGGTCCGGTTGCACCCGTTGCTCCAGTTGGGCCGGTGGCGCCGGTTGCACCGGTCAGACCGATTGGTCCCTGCTCACCCTGCGGGCCTTGAGCTCCCTGGAGCCCCTGTGGTCCCGTCGCTCCGGTGTCTCCCTTGAGTCCTGTCGCACCCGTTGCGCCAGTATCGCCTTTAGCTCCGGTTTCACCTTTGTCTCCCTTGGCGCCCGCGTCACCCTTGGGGCCGACAAATGAGGTGGTATCAAGAATCTCGCGCTCAGAAGCCTTGCATGCATCCGCCACCCTGAGCTGAGTTCCAAGCGGGACGTTCCCTTTTTTGTCGACCTTTACGCTCTTGGCCACGCAGAGCACGTCAGCATACGCGCTCGACATGGAGCAGTGAACTGAGGCGAGCAGGGCGACTGCGGTGATAGATGCAGTAAGACTTCGGGAAAACATTCCGGGCTATCTCCATGAGAAATCAACATCATGGAAGTTCGACGCGGCGCCAGCCGGGCTTTAGGTCTCGTGTCAAAAAAGAGGGGCGTTACCCGGCTAACTTGAGAGATACTGGGAGGATACAGTATTTAAAAGCGGTGGGCCGGGCGACCCATAAGGCACCTATCTGGGGCACTTATGAGCGGTAAGGTGTGCAGGAGGGGAGTGAGCCAGGACGGGCGATTCGGAGGAACACCTACTTGCGAGTAAAGCGCTATCCGTATGTAGACCCCACACTGCTTCTGCGCCTCAAGCGACTTATCACTTTTGAATGAGGCCTATAGGTCCAGTTCTCAGGCTGAAGCTTGAGGCGTTCCGCATGAGTCTTCTGGCCTTAGAATTTCGTGTCAGCAGGCTGGGCACGGACCCAGCTGCGCGAGAGGGCTGGGACGTCTTATGACCTCCTCACTGCTTTCGGCAGGTGACCGACTCGGTGGTCTTATACCCCTGACATACGTTATCGCAGATTGCCTGCCCCTGTTTATCTGCCTCAGCCTTACAAACTGCGCCCTTTCTTGCCGGCGCGAATTGGCCCTCGCCAAATTTTCGAAGAGCACAAGCATCGCCCTCGACTTTAGCGTTGACGATCTGCTTGCCGTACACTTCGTCATCTGGTGGCTGGTTGTCCGCGCCCGCAGAGTCTTCGCATGTCTTATTAGACACTTGAGTCTCCCCTTCCTTGCACCTGAGCCCCGCTGTTGAATGAGAACAGGCACAGAGTATGTTCGCCTTGCAATAAACTACGGACGTGTCCGTCGCGCGGTCATAAAAGCATTCCAGTTCCACCGGATCCGGGTTCACTACACCCTCTGCCTTGCACTGCCCAGTTTCACTCCTCGTCTCCGGCGTCGGGGTCGCCTCGGCTGAACATCCATCGCCTGTGCAGGGGGCATCTCCGGTATTGCTGCCAGAGCCACCCTCGCTGCCTGTGTTGCCACCGTCCCCCTGGCCGTTGTTGGTGCCGCTCTGTGCGCCGGTGTTGCCAGGAGCAGTGCCGCCTCCGGTGTTGCCCTCGCTCCCCGAGTTGCCACCAGGACTAGCGCTGCCACCGCCGGTGTTTGACCCATCTCCTCCGCTGCCGCTACCCGTGTTGCTAGGAGCACTGCCGCCTCCGTTGTTGCCCTCGCTCCCCGAGTTGCCACCAGGACTAGCGCTGCCACCGCCGGTGTTTGAGTTATCTCCTCCGCGGCCCCCGCCATAAATCACCGGGTGTGCAGGGTTCTCGGTGGTGGCGCCTGCCGCTGACAGCGCTACGGTAGCCGGAATGCCAGAACCCCTAACCGCACTCTTGGAAACCTCCTTCGCCTCAACCTTTCCCCCAAGCGCAAGCAGCCTCGCAGCGTCCTTGGGCAAAAGCCCCCCAGAAATAAAGGACGGGCGCCCGCTAACCGTTTCGCTCAGGCCCTTCGTCGAGGGTGATGACCAGACAGCCAGCTGCAGAGAGAGGACACTCTTCATCGGCAGGTAGCCGAGCGCCTTGAGGCTTGCTGCCTCCTCGCCTGCCGGCCCTGCTGTCGCCGGAAGGGTTGTTTGCGCCTCGATAATCGCAAGAACCTCTCCTGATCTTTTCAGGGTCAGGTACGTCACAAACAGCTTGCCCTTCTCAGCCGACACTGAGCCAACTGCCACGCCATCACTGTTTACATTTGGGGGAGCCGAAAAAACCCCGTCAGTGGCAATAATGCGCCGCTGTTGCTTCACCGACCTCAGAGCCTTGGCGATGCTCTTTCCCGTCACCGACCCGCGAATCTCAGCAACGATCGACGCTGACAGCCGCTCGGCTGCCTCCGTTTGTGGAATTACTGCCGGCTCAGCAGAAACGATCCTCGGCTGGAGAGCTCGAGGAGCCTTCTTCCTCTTGAGCGCTGAAACCTCAGCCGGCTGGCCTTCCCCCTGCGCTGGCATGATCGACAAGGCTGACACGCACAACGCAATCACCACGGATAAGCCGCTCTTCATAGCTCCCCCGCCGTTCCCTATGCCTCAGGAATTCGGACCAAAATGCGCAGCACCTAAGGCCCTGGGGCGTTTATGTTGCGCTGAAAAATCGTGTCAAAAAATCATGTCAGTCACGACTTTCCCGATTTTCCGGGCGTCTTTTCAATTGCCAAGGAGCTCGATCGCTTTCTCCTAAGTAGCTGAACTGTAGTAGCGGGCCGATACTTACTCCGCCGAGATGGGTCAATCGAGGGTCGAAAGGAGAGGTCTGTCTCACCTCGCTACGGTTTCCAGGGTGCAGAGAGAGCGTCGAAGGGCGCGCTAAGTTGCCAAAAATGGCGCAACACAAGCACTCCTGCCTTTCCGTCGCAGAGGAAGCGGAGGCTAGAAGTGATCAGGTGACAGAACGGGAGATGTCTTTCTGTAATGATATGTTTCGCAACTTAGCGGCACAGCTTCCGCTCTGCCGGGACCGTTGAAACCCTAGCCCGGCGCGACAGGCCACGCATTTCAACTTTTACCT
Source organism: bacterium (assembly GCA_017853605.1). Taxonomy (GTDB): domain Bacteria; phylum Bdellovibrionota_C; class UBA2361; order UBA2361; family OMII01; genus OMII01. Next base: position 6,786 of record JAFMJG010000112.1, on the reverse strand, counting down.
CATCCCTTTTAAAGGCTTTCCGGACCTCGTCGTGGTTCGGTCGGCTGCCACGGTTCAACTACTTGCAAAAAGTGAATTGATCTTACTATGCATAAAAAGCGATCGATCTTCTTAGCCATCATCGTCTGAGGAAAAGCGGATTTGATCATCAGAACTGCACAATCCTAACGTTATGCCACCAGCTCACCGGCTAGCTTCATAACTCAGGTATGATCAACCAGGCTGGAGGCCGTCCGGTAGCGGCCGCGGCAGATGCTCAAGCAAAGGTAGATGAGCCAAAGCAAGGAGCTCAGAGTAGGGTATTTGACCACGGCGACTTTGTGCTGAAAGTGCCGGTACCTCCTGAGGAAATGCTTGCGAAGGCACGGCGCCATCCCTGGTTCCAAGAAATGACCCTCGAAGAGGCGAAGGATCAACACGCGCAGGGCATTGAGCACCATCGGACAGTAGAACGTTTCCTAGCCAGCTGCCCCGAGCTGCGCAGGCTCTGCGCCGGTTTTATGTTGTTAGGAGATGATCAGGTAAAACAGCAAAAAGTTGAAGTGCTTGATGCTCTAGGAGACAGAGATAGATTGCAGGAACGTGAGGGAGAGCTTAGACGACTGATCGATGATTTCGCGGCCCTCCATCTGGCACTCTGGCGGCACGGTGCTTGCGAACTTGAATGCTCGGCACTTACCAACTGCGGCCGCGATCCGAAGACTGGTGAATTGCTGCTCATCGATGTTGGGAACCTCTCTTTTAGGTTAGATGACGGGCTTGAATCGGTTGGTGATCCTCTATCTGTCGAGCGGGCTACTGAGTACATGAAGACCGATAAGAAAGCGCGTGACGGTGAGCGTTTGCCCGACTGGTTCACAAGGGGACAGCTAAGAGAGTGCTTTTTTGGGCATGCACCTGCTCTGTTCGAGTACTATATTTCCAAAATGTCATCGATGCTCACACAAGAAGCCCTGAAAAATGCTTGGCCCTCGGCTTCTCGGGTGGCATGACAAAACAGCGCAGGGGAGTCTAAAATACTTACTTATTGAAGGCGGCATGAACCAATCGATTCAGCACCTCCCTACGTTTCCGCTTCTCGCACGCCGGGTCGCCGCCTTTTGCCTGACATTTGTTGCTGGCCTTTTTGGGTGTCCATTAGTCTCGATCGCAGCTCATTCATGGCTGAGCAGGGGGATATCACATTTCTTGTTCTTTTGGCCCCAATTGGCATTGGTTCCATGGGGCTTCACAGTCCCTGCGAGCGACGGGACGCGCACATATCTAGGAGGCGGATGGAACTACGCTGTCACTGGCGCCTTTTGGCTCTTGATCGGGCTTGGCCTGTCTTGGCTACTTCGCAAACAGGCAGTACGCGTGACCGTATTGGCAACACTTCCCGTAGCATTCGCAGTCGCTATCGCTGCGGCAGCGATGCTGCATTATTTCGATGTCGGCATCTACCTTGAAGGTCCGTAGCGCATGCCGTCTGACGATGCCGAACAGCGGACCGGGCCTAAACGTTAGCGGGGAGTGGCGCATGAAAATGAGGAAAATACGAGCACCATCAAAAACTCGCGGCTGGGACGACTATGCAAGGCGCCACAAAGTCAGCCCTGCAAGCCGCTGGATCCTGGAGGGACTGAAACGGATCACGCCTGCGTTAGGGGCTCCTCGCGTCGCCGTGGATCTGGGATGCGGCACCGGAGGCGGGGCTCTTGCGCTGCAAGCCGGGGGCTTTGAGGTGCACGGAGTTGATATCAGTCGTCTGGCGCTCTCTTTTGCCAGGAACCGGTTGCGGGAGCAGGAGAAGCGCGCCAATCGGGCCGGATTCAGTCTTCCCACCGTCAAGCTGCATCGCTGCGGTTTGGCGAAGTTCGAGATCCCGCACTGTGGCCTTCTCGTGGCGATTCGCTCTCTTGGATTCCTGCGACGCCCAGAGTTGATGAGGCTGCTGCAGTTGCCGCGAAAGGTCGCTCCAGGAGGTGTCACCGTGCTCCACTTCTTTGAGCCTCAAGATGACTGGGCTTTGGCTGGGCTTGTGCGCGCGCTCTCGAGGAGCGAAATCCCAAAAGCCCTCCGTCGTTTCCGGGTGCTCAAGCTGGAAGAGAGGCGATACAGGGGATGCACTGCAGCTGGCGTGCTTAAGAGCTGGCACGAGTTTTTTGTCATCGCGCAACGGACGCAGCGTTCATAAGAGAGAGAAAAAGGGAGTTCTGTGAGTGCCAGCTAGCTAGCGACGCACCCAGCTTCAGCCTAACGGGGCTGACCCATGTGTCCTTGATTGCTGCACGTCGAACTATCCTGATTAAGCTGCACACTCTAAAAATCGAATCTGTTCGAAAATTACCTAGAGGCATGATCTCATTGCAAATATAAGATTCGGTTGCTACCGTGCCCCGGTATGGCGGGGGCACCGGTGCGCGCAAACGAGGACACAACCAAGCTGCTGCTGCTCATCAGCTGGGCAGTGATGTTCTCGTGTGCGGCGTTCCGCCACGGGGCGTTTCAGTCAACAGCCTTTGACCTGGGGATCTTTGATCAGGCGCTGTGGAAGCTTAGCCACGGCGAGGGGCCCTTTAGCACCCTGATGGGGATGAACATCTTCTCGGACCACGGAGCCTTCATCCTCTACCCACTCTCTCTCCTCTACCGGGCCGTTGCATCGCCATACGCGCTGCTTGCCGTGCAGAGCCTCTCGCTTGCGCTCGGCGCCGCCCCGCTCGTCGCGCTTGCGCGGGCCTACGGGCTTAGCGCGCCCCAGCAGGCCCTCTGTGCCCTCGTGTACCTGCTGCACCCTGCGGTCTTGAGCGCGAGCCTCTTTGACTTTCACCCCGAGACGATCGGCGTTCCGCTCATTCCAGCCCTCTTTCTTCTGGCGCTGCAGAGGCGCTACGCGGCAGCTTTCGTTGCCGCAGCGGCTATCATGTGCTGCAAGGAGGTGTTGGCACTGACAGTGGCGGCGATCGGAATCTGCCTTTTTCTGCGGGGCCAGCGGGCATTTGGGCTCACGCTCGCCGCCATTTCTATCGCGTGGTTCGTCTTCGTCACGCAGGCCCTCATGCCCGGCCTCCCTGGAGGCGCGCCGCCAAACGCCTTCCTGCGGTATTCCTTTTTGGGGGAGACCCTTCCCGATAAGCTTCAGACGATCCTCTTTCGCCCCGACGTGGTGATGGCCCATTCGAGACCCTTTGCGGCAAGCTGCTACGTTGCGCTCCTTTTTCTGCCGTGCCCCTGGGTGCTGGGGCGCCGGAGCGCTTTCTTGCTCATCGCGCTGGCGCCAACTGTGCTGCTTAACGCGTTCTCCTCCTTCGATCTTCAGCGCTCGCTGCGGCTTCACTACTCGCTGCCTGCCATTCCGGTTCTCGGCCTCATGGCGATCGAGAGGCTGCGGCACAGCGTGGAGTTCCCCGCGTGGCTCACGCCCCGGCGGGCAGTGGCGTGGTGCGCAGCGTGCCTTGCCGTGCCTCTCCTCGCGCAGAACATCAGGCAGTTTGGCCTCTACCCGGTTGCGTGGGCGCCACGAGGAGATCCGCTGCGATTCGAGGAGGCGGTGCGGGCTGTGCCGGACGGTGCGCGTGTTCTTGCAAGCCGGCACATGGTGCCGCACCTGTCGCACCGCGCCTTTATCCACGTTATTGATCCCGCCAGGCACCCCTCTCAGCCAGCGGGCCCTGCGCCTTGGGCGGACTATGAGTGCGTTGTGGTCGACACTACCGCAACGGAGGACCGAGGCGAGGCCTCCGCAAGCCGGTGGGCAAAAAGCTCGCTCCTTGATTCGCCTGACTTTTACGTTGCGCACGAGTCGCCCGAGGCTGTCGTGTTTCGCAGGCGATAGTGCCACGATGATGGGCTTGCGTGGGAGCAGCGCAGAGATCGCCGCGAACGCGTAGGGCGGGGTGTATGGCGCGTTCTCATTCATGAAGAATGTGATCGGAGCCACACCCTTCGCCCAAGAGGAAAGCCTTACGGCCTGTCCTCCTGCTGTTTTAACCGATGGAGCGCCTGTTCTGCTTGGCGGGCCTCTTCTTGTGCGATCGCAGCCCTCTTTTGGAGAGCCTCGATCTCCTTAAAGAGCCCCTGCCATCGCGAGGAAGCCGCGCGCTCAAGAGCCTGGACCTCTGCTAGGTCTCGGCGCCTCATTGCGACACACAGCCTGAGCTTTGGGATCGCTCCCTGCTCGCGGTCCGCAGTCGCCTTGGCAAGGGCGGCACGCGCCGACGCAAGAGACGCCATCTCTTTCGTCCACCGGTACCCAAGCTCCCTGAGCTGGGCCACGCTGACCTTTAGTTCCTCGTCGAGCACGATGAGCCTCTCGTCAAGCTCCTCCTGCCGCTCTTCCCTGCTAGAGAACGCCTTTCGCGCAGCCTCGATCTGCCGCGCGCTTTCGTAGGCCTCCTCGTAGCAACCCGGAGAACAGAGCGGGAGCATCTCGTTTGAGCTCCCCTTTGCCTCCATCTGGAACACGGTGCCGCAAACTGGGCAACGTACGGGTTGAAACTGCCTTCCTGCTGCATCAGACATTGAAAACCTCCTTGGTAGGAACCTTCTGAACTGCCATACAAACCCCACCTCATCACGCGCCTGCGCAGTGAGATCGGACCTGCAGAGCCCTCTCTATGGTACCGGCAGTAGGATCCTTAAGATACCTGGCCTGGACAAATAAAGGCGTGTGTTATCAGGTGATTAATGAGCATATGAGGCTCTGCACAAAAAGCCTGCCGAGAGCCGCTGCCACATGGGGCGCAGGACAGCCTGCGTCATCACTAAAAGGCAACGGGCCGAAGCGCTGCAAGGGACAGCACCACACCGCCTGCGGATCGGCAGCACAAGTGCCCCGATTTGCTCTGTAATGCTGGTGCTGCCACGGCCGCGCATTGCGGCTGCCGTGCAGCCTGAGAGCGCATTGAATTCCCAACCTAAAGGTGCTTTATTCCAGGCGGTAACTTGGCGATGCGCCAAGGAATTTAATCGGCGGACCAGATGCTTTCAGAAGACGAAATTCAGAAGCTAGCAACCCTTGCGCGGCTTGAGATCGATCCCTCTTTCAAGCCGGTAGTAACCTCTCACGTAAACTCTATTATCGGGTACGTCGCCCGCCTCAACGAGGTAGACACCTCAGGCGTTGAGGCGCTTAGCCACGTGCAGGGCGCAACAAATGTGCTCCGTGAGGATATCGTCCAGCCGGTGGGCTCTCCCCCAGACGCTCTGCCTCTCGGGGAGAGCGCCGTTGCTCCGCAAGGGATGCTCGCTGGGGAGGCGCTCCTTGAAAACGTGCCGGACCACTCCGGCCGCTTTATCCGTGTTCCGATTATCGTTGAGTAAGTGCGTATGTCTGACCTTCCATCACTCTCCGTCGCAGAGATCAGGGCTGGGCTTGATTCGAGGAAGTTCTCGGCTGTCGAGCTGGCACAGGCGTGCCTGGCAAAGGCCGACAAGCTGCGCTCGCTCAACTGCTTCACCGAGCTAACTCCCGAGCACGCGCTTAAAGAGGCGGCAGCAGCCGACGCGCTCTTGGCTGGGGGAAAGAGCGCTCCCCTGCTCGGTGTTCCGCTCGGCATTAAGGACGTGATCTGCACCAAGGGGGTGCGAACGACTGCCGGCAGCAAGATGCTCGCCAACTTCATCCCGCCCTACGATGCAACGGTCGTGCGGCGCCTCAAGACTGCTGGGGCTATCTCGATCGGCAAGCTCAACATGGACGAGTTCGCGATGGGATCCTCAAACGAGAACTCTGCATTCGGCCCGGCGAGAAACCCATGGAACCCTGAGTACGTCCCGGGGGGCTCAAGCGGCGGCTCTGCTGCCGCGGTGGCGGCGCGCATCTGCCCCCTTTCGCTCGGCACAGACACGGGCGGATCGATACGCCAGCCGGCCGCGTTCTGCGGCATCGTCGGGCTCAAGCCAACCTACGGTCGCGTGAGCCGTTACGGCGTCATCGCCTACGCCTCGTCGCTCGACCAAGTCGGAGGGTTTGCCCACAACGTGCGTGACTGCGCCCTAGTGACTCAGGCCATCTGCGGCGAGGATCCAAACGACGCCACGTCATCGCCCCGGCCGGTCCCGAGCTTTGAGAAGGCCCTCAGCCGTGGCGTGAAGGGGCTCCGTATCGGCATTCCCAAAGAGTACTTCGTCGCCGGGCTCTCTCCGGAGGTAAGCGAGGCCACCCAAAAGGCCATTTCAGTGCTGCAGGATCTCGGCGCCACAACGGTTGAGATCTCGCTGCCCCACACCGATGCCGCAGTCTCGGTGTACTACATCTTGGCGCCCGCTGAGGCGTCCTCAAACCTCGCTCGCTACGATGGCATCCGCTACGGGCACCGTGCCGAGGGCCAGCTCGACCTCAAGACGCTCTACAGCAAGAGCCGCAGCGAGGGGTTCGGCAAGGAGGTCCAGCGGCGCATCCTCGTTGGCACCTACGTTCTGTCGGCGGGCTACTTCGACGCGTTCTACGTCAAGGCGCAGCGGGTGCGATCACTCATCCTCAAGGACTTCACCGACGCGTTCTCGGGATCGTGCGACGTGATCGTCGCGCCGACGACTCCCACGCCCCCATTCAGGATCGGCGAAAAAGCGAGCGATCCGCTGCAGATGTACCTCAACGACATCTTCACGATTCCGGTCAACCTTGCCGGGCTGCCAGGCATGGTGGTTCCGTGCGGCGCCACCGCCTCAGGCCTGGTGCTGGGCGCGCGCGTGCCGATCGCCCTGACCAGCCGCGCCGACAGCCCCGACACGCGCGTGGCCTCGGCCGTGCTCGCGCTGATTGCTGCGCACGCCGCGCGCCAAGACCCCATCCGCAAAGCC
>JAFMJG010000111.1 GCA_017853605.1 bacterium | reverse complement strand
CACCACCGAAACTCCGGTGTCTGGGTCGCGCACATGCGCAGTGGCCGGAAGGGGCGAGGTATTCACGATTACAGCGAGCTTCCACGACACGTCCGGCAGCGTCGAACGCACAACGTACCCCACCCAGGGCTCGTCCTTGCTCGAGGAAGCTGGATCAAGGCACTCAATCCGGGTGCGCTCGCCAAGCGCCTCCTGAACCTGCCCCGCAACGCGCAGCAGGTAGCGCTGGAATCCGGCAAAGTCGGTCGCACTTCCGCTCCAGTCGATCGAGACCGGCTCGTTAAAGGTAATCACCTTGTTGTCCTCGCGGCACGGCGCCTCAAAGCATGCTTCAGTGCCTGCGTAGAAGCTGAATGCCCCGGGGCGCAGGATGGCAAGAACCGCGGCCCCCCACTTCCAGTCGCCGGCAAATTCCCGCTGCGGCGAGGGGAAGTCCTGGTGCCCGAAGAAGGTGACGATATCCGGCCCTCCGAGCTGCCACGAGAGGAACTCAGCACGCTCAATCGCCGAGCGGATCGTGTCAGCCTTGCCGGATTTGAGCGCCTCGTGCCACCCAACGTGCTTGTAGCCGCCGTTGCGGTCCATGGTGCTGATGCCGTAGAGGAGGTCAAAGCCGCACTGCGAGAGCTGGTCGAAGTGCGTGAACGCCTCCGCCAAGATCGCGACGTGAGGGAACTCGGTCTTCACTCGCATGACAAGCTCCTCAAGGAACTCCTGCTGCGGAAGCTCTCGCGCCATCTCGCCCGCCCAGTTCTTGTTGAGGTACCAGTTAAGCAGCTGGTAGGCCGAATCTACGCGGATGCCGTCGAGGGAGAAGTGCCGAATGAGGTCGCAGATCTCCGAGATGACGACCTCACGGGTCTCCTGCCGAGAGAAGTCGAGCTGCAGCGTGTCTTTCCAGAAGCTCCGCATGCCGGTTCCGAGATCGCGGAAGCCCCCGTACCGGATCCAAAACTCGCCAAGCTCGGGGTGCCTAAAGTGGTGGTACCCTTCCGGATCCTCGGGCTGGGTGCGGGTGTGGACGTACAGGGTTGGGTCGAGCTGCAGGAGCCGCGCGTCACATGCAGTATGGTTCGGCACAACCTCAAAGATGGTCAGCATGCCGCTGACGTAGGCGCGCTCAAGGGAGTCCCGAACCTCCTGCCGCGAGCCGTGCGCCGCATCAACGTCGTGCGCAATGATTGAGTACGGGGACCCTCCTGCCGTTCCCTTGGCATTCACCGAGCCGATCGGGAAGACCCCCATGGGGCGCAGCGCCGAGAAGGAGTGGCTACGAAGCGCCTCAACCTCCTGGCCGCCGAAGTCGGCGAAGAACTTTCCGGAGCGGCCCTCAGCAGGCGGAAGGCCGTACGCCTCCCGGAATCCCTCGACGTTGAAGGTGCGGGGAAAGATCTGGTATGCCCTAAGGTGCCGGGACCAGAGCGCCCCATCGAGCTCCTTTAGCTTGGAGCGCCACTGCTCAGTATTAGAGCGCACAACCTCAATGAGCCGTGAATGCCGCTCCTGCAGCGGCACTCCGGACGACTGGACCTCCTTGACCTGGGAGACAAGGGAGCACCCCATAGGCTCTCCGCCGAGGACGTGCTCAAGGTACTTGACGTAGTGCTCGAAGAGCCGCTCACTCGCTGGGGCCCCAAACCGGTCCTGGAATCTGCGCTGGGCATGCACGAACCCTTCAAGCCCGCTATTTTCCGCGACAACGCTCCCCCCCGATGGGGCGTGAAACACAAAGGGCTTGACTACTTGGTTCTCGCATCCGTCGCGAAGCAGCCTTCGGATCGCCTTCGTCCGAAAAAACTGGGTGCAGCGCAGCCGGTTGAGTCCCGGTATCGGGGATACCTTCGCTGAGGCTATGCCATCCTCTCCCCGGTGCTCGCTCTCAGGAAGGCTTGGAAGCGCGCGCTTGTGCAGCTCAGCGAGGCGCACCGCTGCTGCTCGGGCAACCCGCTCCTCAACTGTCAGGGAACCGTTTTTAGGGTGAAGCCGTGCGTCGGCTTCCGTCACGAGTCGAGCGGTGGAACCTTGCATCTTGTGTCCTAACGTTACGCGGCAACAGCACCGCGTCCGAAAAGGGAGGTCTCCCTCTGGGAGAGCTCCACACAGTGAGCAAGTAAGCGCTCGGGGGCCGCCAGAAACGGCCTAACAGGAATTCAACCAACAACAAACAATAGAGGGGGAGAGTTACCACGGGTGTGCGCGCTAAAAAAGGGGATTTTTGCCGCTGAACTCGGGAGCTACGCGCAATCGCCTTGCGCAATCCTGTAATTTCAAATCGTTACTGTCAGGCGAGCCTCTCCCACCGGCCCGCGAAAAAGGGCGTTTTTAGCCCGATATATGCGGGTATTTTCACCGGTCCAGAGCGCCACTGATCGCATGCCCCGCCAGCGCTCGCCAGCAGCCCAGTTCCGGTTGAGTAGCGCCGGCGCTTCCCGTACCCTGACCCTTAGGCCCCGTTTCGGCCCGCCTTCCGGATCTTTTGAGTGTATGCCGACAGCCGCCCCAACAAGCCACGACCTGGAGCTCCAGCAGCAGCTGCGCATTCCTGTTGCTGCTTTGGTTGCCCCCCTTGATCCCTCAACGCGCCACGGGCGCTCGCGAGACACCGCGACCCTGCATGCGCCGAAAGAAGCCGCAACATCGGTGGTGCAGCCAGATGTATTTGCTCTGCTAGCCCACCCCTCGCCCGAGAAGACAGGCGCAACTCCTGAGCCGCCGAGCCCCGAGCCAGCCGCCCTTCATCCCCGCTCCCGCGAGCTGATCAAGCAGCTGCGTGGCTCCCTGTTCGGCCCGAAGGGCGAGTTCGCCGTCCGGGCGGGGACGAGCCATGAGAGCGCGATACATGCGACTGTTGAGCGCTTCATCGCTGCCGCCGAGGAGATCTCTGGGATCGCGCGGGACAGCGCGGGCCGTTACAGCCCGCTCGCTGACCTACGAGAGGTGCTGGGCCTCTACACTGCATTCACGGGGCACGTGGATGTTGCGCTGTCCCCCTCCTCAAGGACGGTGGTGCTCATGGAGATCACGCGCCGCAAGCTCGTGAGGCTGCTGCCGGCTGAGAGCCGCCGGGAGTGGCTCGGAGACCGGAGCAATCCGCTCTACCTCGACAAGATCGACGAGGCGATTAAGCTCGGTCCCGGAGCGGGCGACCGGGAGCGCTCGGTCAGGGCGGCGATCCGGCAGGCGCAGCCGGCAGCTGTCTGGATTAACCGCGCCAGCGGCATCAACCTCTCCCCTGATGGACTAATCCTCACCAACGCCCATGTGGCGCTGGAGGTGGGCCGGCGCATGAAGGTGCAGTTCCCGAGCGGGCTGACGTGTGAGGGCTCGTGCACGGCTCTTGACACCAAAAGGGACCTGGCACTCGTAAAGCTCGATGCGCTGGGTGTCAGGCTGCCCGCAGCTATTCTGGAGCGCGCTGAGGCCCCTGTGGGGAGCGACATCGTGGTCATTGGCCAGCCCGAAAACTACGATTACTGGCACGTCTCCGTCGGAAAGATCGACGAGTACAAAGAGACACAGCCCTGGATGAGCCCAAAGGGAGACCGCCTCGGCCGGCTTCGGCACCATGCCTGGACCTCCTGGGGGAGCTCCGGAAGCCCGATGTTCAACTTTCGGGGACACGTCGTAGGCCTGCATAGCTCGTGGGATGAGGCCTCAGGCGCGCGGCACGGCATCGCTCACCGAGACATAGCTTCGTTTCTAAGGGAGCAGCGCGCCACCTTCACCCTCGCAGATGACTAGGGGCAGCCCCCCGCCCTGGCAGACGCCGCATGGCGCAGGCTTAGTGGGCAGTGACAAAAGACTCGGATCCCGTGTCGAGACCCCCCTCTACCCTGTCCCCATTAAAGAAGAGAGAGAGTATGTCATGATGCTCCGTGCAGCTTCCGGTTGCCGCGGTAAAACCGACGAAGACGTCATCCTCAAAGATTGCGTCCAGATCTATTTTGTAAGACAGCAGCGGCTCTGCCGGACGGACAGCTGAGGAGGAGAGCCTCACCTCAAGGGTGTCAGAGCCGCCGTCATGGTCCACCCAAGCGTGGAGCACAGCCCCATCCACCATGCGCATCGGCGCCTTTGCGGTTGCGACCGAATCCGGATCGCCGTAGAGGCTGATCCCCACGTGGTTGCCATCAGGATCTTTGTGCTCCTCATTCTGGTGCGTGTCGAACTCAACCACGAGGGATGGCTGGATGCCGGCATACCCAAGGCCGCCGCCCCGCGAGCCAGCCGCGCCGCGATCGGTCTGCAGCACAAACGCCAATCCATCGCCGCCGCCGCCAAAGCCGCACGAGGGCTTCTTCATGCGAAAGGTGAAGTAGGCGCTGAATGACCTCCCCGATGGCAGGGACACTGCCTCGCTGAGGAATGCTGTCCCCACGAGATTCTCGGCAGGCCGAGTGAGCTGCAGGACCCCATCCTCGATCTTTGCGTCCCCGTTCGTCCGCACGGCAACCCCGCCCTCCCCGCTAAAGTCCGGGAATGCCGCAGTTATCTCTTCCTCTGCCAACGCCGGCCCAAGCCCCACGGAAACGGCGAAGAATGCGGAGACAGCTGCGCTAAGTGCCTGTTTCATAAATCCTCTTGGGAAACGGGGGAATCCTATCCCCCTCATGTCTGGTAGTCGGCTTTCAGCACCGAAAACTTGAGACAAAACGGAGTCCCGGCTCTCGGGTTTCCGCTCGCGCCACAGGAGCCTACATCCTTCAGGAGCGTTTTCCCATGGGACGCATCAACATTGATGCTTGAGCCATTCGCCCCCCTCTGCCTAACATCCTGCAGCCCAGCTTGCTGAGAGACTCCACATGCATCACATCTCGTACATCGCCCTCTGCTCCGACATGCACATCGTTGAGCCCGGGCAGAAGCTCATGGGCCTCGACACCTCCCTGCGTGCGGCAGCGCTCGCCAAGGCGCTGCGCAACGAGCCGGTGCGGCTCGAGTTCGTTGCCTGTCTCGGCGACCTGTGCGACACGGTCTCTACTCCTAATCGGGGAGAAGCGGTCGCCACCCGCTCAGCGTACGCCCATGCACGGGAGATCCTTGGGCAACTCCCAGCTCCCCTGATCTCCCTACCCGGAAACCACGATCATCCAGCGATCATGTCAGAGGAATTCCCGGCGGAATGGTCGAGCTCACATAGCGGCGTCTCGCAGCTTTTGATCAATGGCACACAGGTTATCGGCATCGATGTTCGCACCGGCCCCGAGGCCACTGGAGAGCTCTCCCTCGAGAGCCTCCGGCAGCTCGAAGCCTCCCTGCACTCCTGCCAACGGGCAATTATCCTCTCGCACAACCCACTTTTTTCGCTCGACAGCCCGCGATGCAACTCGGCCCTCTCCGTGACCAACCGCGGCGCGCTTGCCCCCATTTTGGAGCGCCACCGAAACAAGGTCTTAGGCCTCTTCCACGGCCACCTCCACCTGTGGATAGCCGCGGCGCTCGGCGGAATCACCTCCTACTGCGTCCCCTCTGCATCTTTTGGCTTCTCTCTAGAGCCCCTATCGAGCGAGCGTGAGGCACTTAGCGCAACTCCGGTCGGCTACCTTTTGGTTGGGCTCGGAGACGACGGCTCTCTCTTTGTTCGGCCGCGCTTCACCGGGTGATAGCCACCCTGGCTCACCCGGCACGGCTCCGTGCGCTTGGGTGCTGGTGGACCCCCTCCTCAAGCCGCTATAAGATATGCAGCACGCCTTCATATCATTGGGAGAGACCTGTATGCCCGCGAGCGCCGCGCCTGGAATGTACATCGATGGCCTCAACATTATGTCCCTCATAAAGGAGACCGGCCTTGGGCTCGCGGCGATCCTCCTGGTGACGATCTTCCACGGCTTCTTCAGCAAGCACATCCTCTTGCAAGGAGAGCGCTCAATTCACGGGCACGCGTCCTCCCGAAAGATCAACGTCATCGCGATTAAGTTTTACCTGTCGATCCTTGCGCTCGTCCTCGTTCACGTCGGCGAGATCCTGCTCTGGGCCTTCTCGCTGGAGCTCTTTGACCTGACAGACAACCTCCTTAATGCGCTCCTCGTTGCCGGGAGCACCTACACCACGGTAGGGTTTGAGGCCGACTCCCTAAAGCCCGGCTGGAAGTTCTACCCCGTTTTCATCGCGGTCAGCGGGCTGTTTAACTTTGCGTGGAGCACCAGCACCATGATGACGCTCCTTACCCAGGCCCGTGAGGCTCTCAAGGCCAAGGCTAAGGCGTAATTGCGCCGCCACTTCAGCCCAAGCCCAAAGCATGGCCGTTTGGGGCAGCCCCTCACCCGAGCGCTAGTGAAGCGAAGTATCCCACAGCCTGCGGCCTTGCCCGGACTGGCACGAGCAGCTCCTGGTCGGCAACAACTACCTCTCCACTGCCCAATGCCACGACCGCCGAAACGGGCCGCACAGTGAAGACACCAGACGGATCCCGCTCCAGCGCCCCTTCGTTTGGCACCAGAAGGGCCGCAGGCACCTCGAAGTCGCCCACCGAACAGTCCGGGCCATAGGCGGCCGACCGCCGTGAAAAGCCCTCGACGACCCGCGCTACCGAGACCTCCTGAGCGTGGCGGAAGAGTCCGACGGTGCCAGTGGACAGCTCGCGAATGAGCATCCAGTCAGGGGAGAGCTCGCGCTCGTCGAAGCAGAACCCCTGCTCCTCAAACGCCTCACGCCGCGCAGTGACCGATAGTGGGCTCTCTTGGCAAAGATCGTCGGAGCTCACCATGCCCCCTACGAACGCTGAGTGCGCCTGTCCCGAGCCGGTAACGGGCGCTCCGCGCTTTCGGCCCTTGAGCTGGCACCAGGTGTACGAGCGGGACCCATGCGTCACACCAGCATACACGCCGCTGCCGAGCATGTGTGGCGATAAGGCTTCCCACTCGCCCGGCACGATTTTTCCCTCACGAACCAGCTCCTGAAAGGCGCGCAGGTAGAGGTACCGGCAGGGCGCTGCCACTACCGAAAGTGTCCCATCAGGGTCCGAAGAGCAGGAGACAACTGAGGCGCGAAGATCGTTGTAAAGAGCCGGGAATTCGCCGCTGCAGGATGCCCTCTCAATGCGGCTGACGAGCTCTCCGTAACGGGCAACGATGCGCGGATCAAAATCGGAGCGCTCAGCGCCAAGCGCCACGATCCGAACGTGCCGGATGTTGCGCCGCACCTCGACCCCGTGCTCAGCAAGCGCGCGCTCTGCCAATGCCTGCTGGGCAGAGGCCATGCCTGGACACAGCCCCTGCGGGGCCGACCCTCGTCGCTTGTCATCGTATAGGCCCGGACTCAATCCTGCTCTCCCAGAAACGCTGCCGCCCGAAGCTTAGCGCGTCGGGCGGCACTTTTGCACCCCCGGGAGCCGTTGTGATCAGGCTTCTCCGGCTGCAGCTCCGAGGACGGATGCGCTCCGGTCGGCAACGGGACGCTTGAGGGCGTTTTGGCCGCTTGCGAGCCGTCGCGTCAGGCGACGAAGCAGGCATCGTAGCCGCCTGGCCGGTAGAGCGAAAACGTCTCCTCCAAGAGGTACTCGACAGGAGGGGAGGTCTCCAGCGCCGTAAGCATCGATGCTATCTGTCCCTGCGAATTGTAGGCGCGAACCGACTCAATTTTGCGGGCGAGCGCCTCCGCGTCACCCACGACCCGGATGTTCGGCTCCTTCCCGTCCGGCAGCTTGCAGTACACGCAGTGCCAGTAGAGCATCGGCGCCCGCTCTGCCGTGGGCCCGCACTCGGGCCAGATGCCGCCCGTTGCGTGAAAGATCGATATCGGGACCTCACGCGCCACCGCCACGTGATCCTGGTGGTAATCCGCCGCGCTTGGAACAAAGATCCGAGTGGGGGCGATCCTGGCCCCGTGCACCCCCGTCCGGCGCCTCAGCTCCGTCACGAAGTGGCTCTCTAGCCCGGTAAAGCCGTGCGCGTCAGCGGGCTCGCCCTGCTCAGCCCGCCTCCGGCCGTAGAACGCCTGAAGGCCCCCATCCGGAAAGTTCAGGAATACGATATCCGTGGCTGGAACCCCGAGCAGGGCGTACGATGCGATAGTCTCCTGAATCCGGCGCTGAATGATGCCATCTCTATCTCCCAGCGACACGTACCCGTTTCGGCCGTCCGTGACCACCACGATGCGCACCGGCACACCTTGCCGCCGCGCTTCGGCGATGAGAAGCCCCACGCTGATGGCCGCATCGTCGTCGTGAGGGGCAAAGAAGAGAAAGGACTCCCTCCCCGGCTGCCATCCAGTAAAGGCATCACCGAACGAGGAGCCGCTCGACGAAATTCGGTGGGTTCCATCTCCGCGCCGCTCGAACCGGACGGGAGGGGCGTTTTTATTATTGCTCATACCGTGCCCAGGAATTAAAGCCGTGGTGCCCTAGTAGATACCAGACCACGGGCCTTACGGACATACGGAGAGATCAGGCCCTGTAGCCTACATTGTGCCGCCAGCCTGCTAGCGGCGCTTTTCCGTCATCTGCTAAGCTGCCGCAGGTATGAACGGAACGTCGCCGCCAAGCCCCGCGCCGGATAATGCAAAAGCCACGCGGCTCGCATGGCTGATCTTGCTCATCGGCATCGTCCTCCGCGCCTATCGACTCGACTTCCAAAGCCTGTGGTACGATGAGGCGTTCTCAGTGGTAGCTGCCTCTGGGCCATCACTCGCGGATCTGCTCACTACGGTCGGCGCCGACTTCCATCCCCCGCTCTATTTTCTGCTCCTGCATGAATGGCTTGCTGCCTTCGGCCCCTCAGATGTGGCGGCGCGATCCCTCTCCGCTGCTGTCGGCGCTGCGGCGCTGGTGGCGATGTGGGCTCTCGCCCGGGATTTGCTGTCGCGCGCCTTCGTACCCCTCACGCTCCTCCTCTCGGCAGCCTCCCTAACACTGATCTGGTTCTCACAGGAGGTGCGGCAGTACGAGCTGCTCTTTCTGCTGGGTGCGCTCTCCCTTCACTCCTTCTGGCTGCTCACGGCGCGCTCTTGCCGGGTTGTCGCAGCAGTTGCGTACGCCGCCCTGACGCATGCCGCACTGCTCTACACTCACTACGCCTCACTGCTCGTCTTTCCGGCCGAATGGGCCGCGGCTGTGGCAGCCGCGGCCTTACGCGTGAGCCCCAGGGAGGGCCGCCTCCACGCTCTCCAGCCGCTGGCGCGACTCGCTGTCGCCCACGCTGCGAGCTTCTTGCTGTTTTTGCCGTGGCTCCCCACCTTCCTGGGCCAGCTTGAGGCTGCCCGTAGCGCGCTGTGGATCCCAGCTCCTACTGTTATGGACCTGCTTGAGCTCCCCATGCGGCTCTTTGCGTACCGGCTGCCGTGGGATACCGCCCGCTATCCCTACCCCCTCTTGGTGCTCGGCATCCCCGTCAGCTGGCTGTTGGTGAGCAGGGCCACTCCACGCGGCCCCGACACAACGGAGCCCCAGGAAAGGAAGAGGCGGGCGATCGCCCTCGTAAGCCTCTCTCTCGGCCCTATGCTGCTCGGCTACCTCGTGTCCCTCGGCGGCGCCAAGATCCTTTTCTTCAGGAACCTCATCTTTGCTCTGCCGGCAGCGCTTCTGGGCCTGGCAGCGGTATGCCGGAGCTTCCGTGCCTGTCGGCTTCTGGCTGCAGTTGTGCTGGCTGTCTCAGTCGCAAACCTCCCGTGGTACTTCTCTTCGCGGCACAAGGAGGATTGGCGCAGGGCGTCCGCATACATCACCAACAGCCTTGCCCCTGGAACGGCGCTCGTGTTTGACGCTTACGGCACTCGGCTGCCATTCGACTACTACTCGCGAGGCACACCGGTCACTGAGTTCACCCCAGAGCTGTCGCCGAGGCCCCCTCACGTGCTCTACGTCCGCTCGCTCTCGCACACACCGCTGCCTGAAATTACCGCGCGCTTTCGCGGCTACGGATACCGGGCGCCGACAAGGAAGAACTTCCCCGGCATCGTGATCCTCTCCTTTGCGCGTGAGTAGCCCGCCCAAGGGGCAGCACTGGAGCGCCAGGTTCTGAATCCTCGCCAGAGGTGTCAGTGAAGAAATCAGAAAAGTGCCTTAAGCACCCAGTTTTGCCGGCGAGAAGGGAAGACATCGTGAAACCAGAAGTTGTAAGGTTTTCGAAACCACTCCTGGGAGGATCACATGGTTCCAGCAAAAGTATCCGTGTCGCTTTCACTGGCTGCAGCCCTTGCTGCCTTCACGCCACTGCTCGGCAACGCCCAGCCCCTGCAGCCGCACCAGGCTGGCGAGGTGATCATAGGGTTTCGCCCGACCGCTGACGAGCTTGTGCAGCAGCGAGCCGTCTCGGCTGTCGGAGGCTACGTCATCAAGCGCCTGGGAACCTTGCAGGAGCGCAACACCGCTCGCGGCGGGATGCAGCGAATAAAAGTTGCTGGCACCGTGGCCGCCGCCCTTGAAAGGCTCCAGAACGATCCTGCGGTTGCATTTGTTGAGCCTAACTACATCTTGCAGCATACGGATATCCCGAACGACCCGTACTATGGAAACGGCTCGCTCTGGGGCCTCTTCGGCGACGACTACCCCTCCTGTGGGCCTGCCGGCACAACCAACCAGTACGGGTCTGACGCCGAGGAGGCTTGGGCCTACGGGGCGATCGGGTCGAGGAATGTGTACGTCGGCGTGGTTGACGAGGGGATCCAGATCGACCACCCAGACCTTGCAGCAAACATATGGGTGAACCCCTTCGACCCGGTCGATGGGCGCGACAATGACGGCAACGGC
>JAFMJG010000110.1 GCA_017853605.1 bacterium | reverse complement strand
GATTGCGAGCTCCTCTGGAGATGCCTAGGCCGTTCAGGGCCTTACGACCCCAGGCTGCCCTCCGCTGTTATCGGCACCTGCGCAAGGCCGGGGCAGCAGCTGCAGCGTCCCGACCGTTTTTATTTGGAGCCCTTTCCCTGGCTGCCGTATACTAGGAGAAGGGCGCAAAACGTTTCCTCTTGAAGTGTGGCCGGCTCATGGTCCGCACGCGGTGTTTCGCCTTACTTTGGTGGTTCCGTAGCTACTCCTTGACACGCCTGCGCAGTAAGCCCTTGTGCAGACCTGAAAGGCGAAGGGGGTCCTTCCACGCTCTTCTTCATTCTCTTGCGTGGCAACAGCGTATTGGGCAAGGGCGCACCTCGGCTGCTCTTGGCCCCCTTTCAGGGTGGTGACACCGCATGATACCGACCCAAACACTAAGCCGCTTCATTCACTCAAAACGGAGGGATTATCCTGACAGCACTGGCGAGCTGTCCGATCTCCTGGTCTCGATATCAGTGGGAATGAAGTACATCAGCCAGATGGTTGCTACTGCAGGCTTTAAGGGGCTGCATGGATATACCGGCAAGACCAACTCTCACGGAGAGGAGACCCGGATGCTTGATGAGGAGGCGGACGAGGTGCTTGTTGAGCTGCTGGGCTCTTCGCGGCACTTTGGGCTGCTGGTGTCTGAGGAGCGAGACAGCGTCATCGAGACCCAGGCCTCGCAAACGGAGGGGAAGTACGTCCTGGCGTTTGATCCGCTCGATGGCTCATCGAATATTGGCTCGAGCATTCCAACAGGAACGATCTTCTGCATCTTCCGAAAGAAGGACCTCAGCAAGCCGGCGTCCCATGATGATTTTCTTCAGCCGGGGTCGCAGATTGTGGCAGCGGGATACTCGGTGTACGGCGCGAAAACCTCCTTTGTGTACTCAACTGGCTCTGGGGTGCACGGGTTCACGCTTGACCCCAGCCTCGGTGAATTTGTCCTTACTGATGAAAATATTCGCATACCAACTCGGGGGCTGATCTACAGCGTGAACGAGGGAAACACGGCTTTCTGGAGCGAGGGGATGAAGGAGTACATCAGCCAGCTAAAGCGGGTTGATGCCGCTGCCGGCTCCCCATACACTGGCCGATACGTAGGCTCCCTGGTTGCTGATTTTGACCGCACATTGAGGAAAGGGGGCATATTTCTCTATCCTACTGACACAAAGCGCCCCAAGGGGAGGCTGCGGCTGCTGTACGAGTGCATGCCGCTCGCCTTCATCGCTGAGCAGGCGGGCGGCCTGGCCCTCAATGGGCCGGATGACATTCTTGCGCTTGTGCCAGAGGATATCCACGAGCGTTCAGCGTTTATTGTGGGAAGCGAGCATGAGGTCCGTTGGTACCGACGGGTGGCTCACGGGATGCGCTAGCGGCGCCTGCTCATCTGGTTAAGCGTGGCAGGATTTAGGGGATAGACTGTTCCAGCGACCAGCGTTTAGCCTGTTCCTTCGGTATGTCGCGCAGGATTCCCTCGTTTCCATGGAGTGCTATTTTCGCCGGGTGTGCCGCGTACTCGGTGATCCAGCTCTGCTTTATTGGGCTCCCATCATTTATTGGCGGATCTGAGGCCCGTGAGGCTCAGGTAATCGAGGTTATCCTAAGAAGCAACGAATGGGTTCTGCCCCTGCGCAACGGCATTATCCCGTCAAAGCCGCCGTTGTTCCACTGGACTGGGGCTGCGTTGGCCCTCATTGCCGGCGGGGTTTCTGAATTCCTGGCTCGGCTGCCCTCCCACCTCTACGCGCTGGGGGTGCTGGTGTGCTGCGGGTATGTTGCCTATCAGCTGGCGCTGCTTGGGCGCGCCTCGGAGGGCAGCCAGCACGCTCGCCGCGCGGCGATGCTTGCCCCCGGAATTTTGGCGCTCACCTATGGCTTCCATCAGATGGCCTCGCTTGCGGTGGTGGACATGAGCTTTTGTTTCTGCGCCTGGGCGGCCTTTGGCGCACTGCTTTGGAGCATACGCGGCCCTCATGAGGGCGCGGCGAGCCAGCTGGGGCGGGGCATGTTTTGGATTTTGTGTGCTCTAGGGATCCTCGCTCGGGGCCCGCTCGGCGGTGCGCTGATAGTGCTCTTGGCAGCTCTGGGGATCGCGTGGGTCTGCGGGCTTCGCGAGGCGCTCCGGCAGCTGGTTCAGCCAAGCTGGGGCTGGCTGGGATTCGCGCTGCCGGGGTGCTGGTACTGTCTCGCCTGGATGAGGGGTGGACAAGCGTTTCTTGAGCGCCAGCTGATCTTTGAAAATCTTGCGCGGGTCCTGGGCGGGGAGCGGGTCAACAGTGAATCCTGGTGGTTTTACCTCCCTTCGATTGCCCGCACGAGCTTTCCCTGGGGGATAATCGCCATGGTTGGCGGAGCATCTCTACTGACCTCCTCTCCCACGGTTTCTTATCGGGACCGGCCGCTCTCGCGCCTCTCATCGGCGCCCATCGTTGTCTTTCTCGGAGGATTGCTGGCGCTCTCCTTGGCCCAAGGGAAGCGGCACTCGTATGCCCTGCCTCTGTTGCCATTGCTGGCGGTGCAGATCGGCATCATGGCGTCTGCGGGGATTGGCCGACTTCCGATGGCCAAGCTGAGCAGGCTGCAGGATATCGCGAGGAGGACTGAAGTTGCCCTCTCGCTTTTTGCAGCGGCGCTGTTGGCTGCTGTTGGGCTGGGCATGCACGTCGAATGGGGGCACCAGCCGCTTGAGGGGATACTTAAGGCTGGGCTTGCACAGTACAGCCTCCGGCTGGGGGCGTTGATGCTGCCTGTTCTGGTGCTCATCGGTTGCTGCCGAAAGGTGCGGCCATCGATGGTGTGCGGAAGCGTCTGGCTGCTTGCTTTGAGCCTTATGACCGCTGCCATAACCTTTGGCGGTGTCGTTAAGGCCACGCTGAAGGATTTTCCGCTCATGACGGAGCAGCTAGAGCTGCTGCTGCGGCCTGATGAGCGCCTGGTCTTTATCAAGGAGCCATCTGACGAGTATTTTGACCCGTTCTTCTTTTACCTGCACCGTCCGGTGCGCATCATCTCTGCCGAAGCTGCACTCGGTGCGTGTGAAGAGGGGGCCCTGTACGTTGCGCACCAAGAGTGGTTTGAGCAGGCCTTTGCGGGCCTTCCCGGACGGGCGACGCAGGTTGCGCTCGTCCAAGAGACGCTGCACGCCCTTCGGCGGGATGGCGTGCGTGGCATATCCGTCTTTCGCTGCTCCCCAACGAGCGGGCGGACCCTGCCGATGGAGGGAGCATGGCACGAGGCATGAGCGCGCCTGTCACAGGAGCCAGCTAGGCATCGTCTGGGCTCTTGTCTTGGACCGCTGGCCTGCGCCTGCCGATGAGAACGTGCACCACTCGCAGCGAGAGCGTCAGAATGATCGCCAACGCTGTTGCAGAGATCGCCAGGTCGTGCCGGCCAAATCCTACTGCCATCCCTATGCTGGCAGTCACCCACATGAGGGCAGCTGTTGTGAAGCCCGAAACCCCCTGTTTAGAGCGAAAGATTGTGCCTGCGCCGATAAAGCCGATGCCAGGAAGTATTTGCGCCGCAATCCGTCCGGGATCGCCGATGTGAAAGGACTGCACGCTCTCCCAGGAAAGGATGGTGAAGATGCAGCTTCCCAAGCTAATCAGCGAGAACGTGCGTATGCTTGGATCCTTGCCGGCAAGCTCTCGCTCAATGCCGATAAGGCCGCCGAGAAGCGCCGCGACCAGCAGCTGCAGGTTAAAGCTATTGGTGAGAATTGACAGCATGTCTGACTCCATCAGCTCAGGGTACCATCCCCATCCGGACCCGGTAAGCCGCGATCTTTTTTAAGTAACTCAGAAGGGTTAGCCTTGCGAGCGGCTGCCAGGGCAGTCGCCTGGTGGGTTGCCATGCGGAGATTTATTTTGGAGTATCCGCCGTTTATGAAGATCCTGTTTGGCTCAACAAATGAGGGTAAGTTTCGGGAGGTTTCCCGAGTCGCGGCTCCGAGAGGCGTGGAATTCGAGTCTCTGGTGGCTGCGTCACAGGGGGCGGGGACCAAGGTGCCGGAGGTTGCCGAGGGGTTGCTCTCGTATGAAGGGAATGCTGCACGCAAGGCATTGTCGTATGCGCGCTGGGCCAAGCGCATGGCGATCGCCGACGACACCGGCATAGAGATAGAGGCTCTTGGGGGGCTGCCAGGAGTGTACTCGCACCGTTTTGGGCTAGAGCGAGTCGCTCTCCTGCTGCGACAGGGCAAGGGCAGCTGTGCGCGGTTCATCTGCTGCATGTCCTTTGCAGAGCCCTCGGGACGAGTGGTGTCTGTTCACCGGGAGCTTTTGGGGCACATCCGCGCCCCTCAGCCTGCGGAGCTGCCCCACCTACGTGCTGAGCCCCTCCCGTACGCTCGGCTCTTTGTGCCTCAGGGGGAGTCTGAGTCATTGGCAGCCTTGCATGGGCGCGATGAGTTCCTGTCTCATCGGGGAGCTGCACTTGTGACCCTGCTGGACGTCTTGGGGCTTGGGCCCTTTGGTGGCAGCGCGGGAGGTGCGCTGCACTCTCATTCGTGACTAGGGCCGGTTATTGAAGATGGGGGCAGATGGCGTGAAGCAAGTCGCGCCATCCGCTGCCGCGGGCCCACTCCGTTTAGGCAGTGGGCGCAGCGATGCCGTGGGCCCGGAAAGGCGCGGCGATGTGGAAGGCGAGTGTCCGGCAGCGCTGCGAATCCCTACGCCGGATCGTGCAGATCTTCGGCAGCGCGCAAGAACAGCTGCAGGTAC
Organism: bacterium; assembly: GCA_017853605.1. Taxonomy (GTDB): domain Bacteria; phylum Bdellovibrionota_C; class UBA2361; order UBA2361; family OMII01; genus OMII01. Next base: position 6,010 of record JAFMJG010000110.1, on the reverse strand, counting down.
TTTGCATTTTCGCTGCCAGCTTGCACATTCGGCTCGTTTGCTTGCAGGAGCTCCCGGCGAAGGCCTTGGGGCAAGCCCTCTATTTCGCGCTGAAGATGCCAACGGAAGCGGTGATTCCGGTGGCAAAAGAAGTCAGCGATGGCCAGGGCGTCCTGTCGTGAGAGGGGGGGAAGGGCGATGAGCCGAGAGACTGCACTGAGCTTGGGCAGCTCTGACACATCAAGGTCTGGCTGGGATAGCACGACGCGGATTCCCTTCCGTAAGGCATCCTGGCCAAGGCCGCTGAGGTTCATAAGGCACGCCGAGACGACGTTGCTCGCAGAAGCCTTTGCCGACAAGACGTTAAGCAGTGCCGCAGCTCGTGCGTCGTCCGGCTCGGCCGAGAGAGCGATGGTGCGGACAAGCTGGGCCGCCTCTAGTGCATCGACCGTGTCAATTGCCCTCTGCACCTGTTCAGGGAGCGAGCCCGATAGCCTCGGTTTCGTCGGCTGAAATCTCATGAGGGCCTCCTTTCTCTGGGCGGGCTAGCTTCCCCTCAGCCGGTCAAGAACTATCGCACACGCGGCTCTCACCGAGAGGTGGTTGTACGCGGTTGGGCCCTTGAGGGGCTTCAGCGTGTAGTCCGCCCGCTGCATGAGCTCAGGTCCCATGCCCCAGCCGGTGCCGAACAAAAGCAGGTACGAGCCACGATCTTTTTCCATGATGGCGCTCATGTCCGAGAATGACGTGCGATCACTCCCGTCCCTCGCAGACGTTGCAAGGATCTTGGGAAGGACCCCGGTGCGCTGCTCTACCTTCATGACTGCCTCGTCGAGGCTGCCGACGATGTCGAGGATCCCTAGGGCATCTTGGCGATTCGGGTTGTAGGTTGAGCCGAAATCACCATCCCAGTGCCGCTTCACGGTGCGCACCAGAGCCCTCATGGTCTGCGACGGATGAGACACAAACAATGCGTCGGCTCCGTAGGTCCTGCAGCTGCGGGCTATGTCGTGAACGTCGATGAGCGTCACAGACGTGGAGACGCTTTTCCCGGTCTTGTCGACCATGCCGTCGTGAAGGAGGGCAACATTGAGGCTTAGCGGGACGCTCACGCCTTGGCCCCGTCCTGCAACCGCTTCCATGCCTCCGTCCTCCGCTTTGATTGGGCCGTCCGCCACTCTTGAACATGTTTGTGGTTTCCAGAAAGCAGCACATCGGGAACCCGGAGGCCGCGAAACTCCTCAGGCCGAGTGAACTGTGGGGCCTCCAGCAGGTTGCCTTCACCGAGAGCTGGGGAAAAGGACTCCAAGAGCGTGGAGTCGCTGTTGTGAATCACGTCCGGCCGGAGGCGAAGGCACGCCTCGATCACCAGCATCGCGGGAACTTCTCCTCCCATAACCACGAACTCCCCGACAGAGAGCTCCTCGTCAACCACCAAGTCTACAACGCGCTGGTCAACGCCCTCGTACCTGCCGCACACGAAAACAACAGAGTCTAGAGCGGCAAGTTCCGCAGCCTTTTGTTGCGTGAATCGGGCACCACTCGCCGACAAGAGCACAACTCTTGCTGAAGGCAGCCGGCTTTTGGCAGCCTCCACCGCGCCAACAAGGGGAGCCGGCATCATCACCAGCCCAGCTCCTCCGCCGTAGGGGTAGTCATCAACTTTATTGTGCGGCGGAGACGAGAAATCACGGATATTGGTGACGGTCGCCTTAAGGAGGCCGCGCTCAACCGCCTTGCCGACTAGGCTGGTGGCAAGGAAGCTGGAGAAGATGTCGGGGAAGATAGTCAGCAGCTCAATGTTCCACATGGGAGATCCCAAAAAAAACGGCCGGCCCGTCTTCCTGGCCAGCCGCAATATTGTGGGCCCAAGATCGGGGCACGGCCTACTTGGCGCGCGCCTTAGCCCGCTGCTTTCGCTTCTTGCGGGAATCTTGAATCTTTTTGAGTTGATGCTCCTCGCGAGCCTCAACGAACCCAGGGATGGCCTTCTTGATCAGGGAGCGCACGACCTCCGTCGGCTTCGCGCCCAAGCCCATCCACTTCCTTATAAGGTCCTCCTTGAGGCTTACTCGGGCCGGATTCGAAAGTGGATTGTAGGTGCCAAGGACCTCAAGGAATCGACCATCCCTTTTGTTCTGCTTGTCGGTGGCTACCACCCGGTATGCCGGCGACTTATGCTTACCGAGTCGAGCTAGACGAAGTACAACTGCCACAGTAACTCCTATACAAGATTACGAGAAACGAAGCGGCAGTATACCAGAACCACCCTCTGGGTAAAGGTTTGGGGACGCAAGAGGTTGTGAAGATAGGAGTGGCTGCTCCGCTGAATAGAGTAACCGCCCGATTTTGCTCTTTAAAGCTGCTTTTGGCTACTTATCGCCTGCGGCCGAGCATGCCCCCCAAGCCACCGCCCCCCATTAACCCCCCGAGCATCCCCGGACCCATCTTCATGAGCTGCTTCATCATCTTGCGCATCTCTACGAACTGCTTCAGCAGCTTGTTTACGTCCTCGACTGCGGTTCCAGAGCCCTTAGCGATGCGCCGCCGCCGGCTTCCGTCAATGATCTCGTGATTTCGCCGTTCCTGGCGAGTCATGGAGAGGATAATCGCCTCAAGCTTCGTGAACTCGCGCTCCTGCTTCTCTGGGTCTACCTGCTTGGCCAGCTTGTTGAGGCCAGGGATCATGGAAGCAAGGGACGAAACGCTGCCCATCTTTTTGATCATTTTCATCTGGTCGAGGAAGTCCTCGAAGGTGAACTGGTCCTTCTTGAGCTTCTTCTCCAGGTCCATGGAGTGCTCGAGCGTTACCTGCTGGCTTGCCTTCTCAATCAGCGTCAGCACATCGCCCATGCCGAGAATCCGCGAGGCCATCCTCTCGGGGTGGAACGGCTCCAGGGCATCAGACTTCTCACCAAGGCCCACGAACTTAATCGGCTTTCCCGTGACCGCCCTCATCGACAGGGCAGCGCCCCCGCGGGCATCCCCATCCAGCTTGGTCAGGATAAGCCCGGTGAGAGGCAGGGCCTGGTCAAAACCCTGGGCCACGTTGACTGCCTCTTGGCCGGTCATTGCATCTGCGACTAGCAGGGTCTCAACGGGCCCAACGGCGCTTGAGATCTGCCGCAGCTCATCCATGAGGCCGGCGTCGATCTGCAGGCGCCCAGCCGTGTCGAGTATCACCACGTCGTGCATGTGCCGCGACGCAAAATCCTTCGCCCGAATCGCTATATCGAGCGGCCTGTCTGATGCGCTCGAGTCAAAGACGGGAATCTGAAGGGAGCTTCCGAGCGTTTTGAGCTGCTCTATCGCCGCCGGCCTGTACACGTCAGCGGGGACGAGAAGGGGCGACCGCTTGTGCGAGTCCCGCAATAAGCGAGCCAGCTTCGCCGAGGTAGTTGTCTTGCCCGAGCCCTGGAGCCCAACGAGCATTATGATGACTGGGGGTGACGACTGGAGGTTAAGCCCAGATGCCTCTCCGCCCATCACTAGGGCAAGCTCCTCATGAACGATCTTGATTATTTGCTGGTCAGGCGAGAGGCTTTTTAGGACCGACTCGCCAAGCGCCTTCTCTGTCACGCTGGCGCAGAAATCCCTGGCGACCTTGAAATTGACGTCGCCTTCCAGGAGGGCGGTCCGCACCTCCTTCATAGTTGTCTCAACATCAGCCGCGCTCAGGGCCCCGCGTCCCCGAATTTTCTTCAAGGCGGACTCGATCTTGCCGTGCAGGAAATCAAACATACTAAGCCTCACGTTGCTACAGGTGGCTTCACGTTACCGCGATCGGAGGAAAATCGGGAGATCTTGGGGCGGAGAATCGTGCCTAACGGCGGCGGCTGCAGTCCGCAACCCGATGCTGTCCGCGGTCCTGGCGCCCACGTAGCGGGGGTGGCACACCTCCGGGGCACGAAGCCCGGCATGCTGGACGTCAGCCAGGCCGCGTCTCTAGCTGGGCCCCGAATCGTCCGACCCGCTACAGCGCCCTGCCTGGTTGGTGCAGGACCGCTACATCCCTCATTTCCCCACCACAAACGTGTCAGCCTCTTCCGCTTTTGCAGCCCTTCCCGCGCCTGTTCCAGCCTTGCTGGCCGCGGCGGCCCGGTACCGCTCTTCCGCCCCCGGGAGCAGGGACTGAAGCGACTGTATCCTCTCTTCGGTGGTTGGGTGGGTTGAAAAGAAGTTCAGGCCGCTAGCGTCAGAGGCGTATTGGGAGCCAAACCTGACCCAGAAGTCGACCGCCTCTTTGGGGTCAAAGCCCGCATCTGCCATTAAAAAGAGCCCGATCTGGTCCGCCTCGAATTCCTGCCTCTGAGCCTCAGGATTGACGGCAAAAGCCTTGATCGTCTCGGAGACGAGGATGCCGGCAAGCTGCGCAAAAGCGCCGTACGGCCCCTGGGTTGAGACGATGCTGCTTGCGATATTCCCCGAAATGTCCGCGAAGATCTGGCTAGCCTCCTCGGAGGGAGTGCTTTGGGTGTGGTTGGCCAACACATGGCCCATCTCGTGGGCAAGAACCGTGGCGAGCTCTGGATCGGAATAAGTCGCCCGAAAAAGGCCGGTCCACACAAATACAAAGTTGCCACGAGTGGCGGCAGCGTTCACCACGTCATCGCCCCGCAGCACGTAAACGTTCCAAGGGCTAGCGCCCGCGCCAGCAGCGTTCGCAAGCCTGCCAACGAGATCTCGGACCCGAAAGATGTTCCGGTCGTTCTGGTCAACGGGGTATCGTTGGCTAAGAGCCGACAGCACCTGAAGCCCGTAAGCCTCGTCTTCCGCGCTCACGTAATTCGCGGCAGGCACCTGTCCGGCGGGAATTGGGGCCCGGGAGGCGCAAGCAGCGAGGCCCGCTGCGGCCAAACAAATAAGGAGCCTTGTTCTCGAGATCCTTCGGCAGCCAAAACGCATCACAGGCCTGGGATATACTTTAGGTACGCCAAGGCGCTCGGGGGCTTCCGTTTGCAGGTCACCCGGAGGCTCGCGTCCTGCGGCAGTATCGAGATGCACTCCCAGCCCTCAAGCCCAAGCTCAGAGAGCTTGCCTTGCATCGTCTCTGCCGGCGCTGATGAAGGCAGGTCAACGACGCGGTACTCCCATTGGAAGAGCTTGCTAACCTCCTCCTCTGTGCGGGAGCGAATTTCAGCTGCGTGGGGCGCCATCGCGGCCTGGACTTGCTTGGAGGTGTCATCCAGGCCCTGATTCAGCCTGCTGATGACCTCATCAAGGGAGAGGTCGGCCGGCGTTTTTGGTGTCTCAGCAGACTCCGGGCGGCTTGCCGCACCCTGAACAGTCTCGGAATTCTTGCAGGAACTTACAGAGGTTCCGAGCATAAGGATGCAAGCGGCTGTCGTTATTGCATCTTTTAGGCAAATGCCAGTATAGTGCCGCTCGGTCATAGCTCCCTCAACGCAAAAAGGACGCAGGTGTGTCGAAGTTAAACGAAAGCGGGCCTGCCAGGCAGCTGCCCCCCAGCTTTGCCCTTCAGTACTCCGCTAAGCAGATCTCCGCAAGGGTTCGCGAGCTCGGGGAAGAGGTGGGAAGGTGGTGTGCCCGAGTGTGGGACGAATCCCACACGGATGTCATGGTGATACCTGTGCTGCGAGGCGGGGTATTCTTTTTTGCCGATCTCGTCCGTGAGATTCCAGGCTCCGTTGAGATTGTCCCCATTCGAACAGAGGCCTATGAGGCCTCCGCCAGGGGGGCGCCGCGCCCTCAGGTAGCCGTGCATTCGGAGGGGATCGCTGTCAAGGGCAGGGTGGTCCTTATAGTGGACGACGTGTGTGACTCGGGCAGGACACTAGAGGCCCTTGAACGGGATCTTACGGCGCGGGGTGCTCGGGAGGTTCGTAGTGTGGTGCTCATAAGGCGCCTGCTGAACCACCCCACGTTCGTGCCCTGCTGGGTAGGGTTTGAGCACTCAGGCAACGAGTGGTTTGTGGGTTATGGCATGGATGACGGCCAGCGCTGGCGAAACCTCCCAGGAGTCCATGTGATAAAGAGGGAAGCGTAACTCATGGGCAGTGCGGCAGCAGAC
>JAFMJG010000109.1 GCA_017853605.1 bacterium | reverse complement strand
AACTTTCCTCATTCGTGCGATCCTCCTAAGTCGTCTGGCTGCCGCCCCTGGCCAACTGTAGTGCCTCGCGGGAACACTTGCAAATGGGGCGCCTCATTTGCTGACCGCAGGCAAAAAAAAAGGCCCCGCAAGGGGCCCTTGTGACCGGTCCTCAAGAGACCGATGCAGCGGAAACTACGCTTCCATGATGTCCTTCCGGCGCTTGTCACGGAGCAGCTTTTCTATAGTGAAAGAGGCAAGCCTATAGCCTTCCTCCTCAGTCTTGCCGGCCTGAAGCGCAATATCAGTTATCGCCTCAATGAGGTCGCCAATAGTGGTCTGGATACAAACGGTCTCATCCTGCTGATTCTGGGTATTGCGGGTTTCCATAGTACACTCCAAAAAACCGAAGACCCAAACCTGGTGGCTTCAGTATAACTCACGTGAAATTCGCGCCCGAAACTAAAAAGTTTCGGGCGCACCGAGCTGCTAGGATTGAGATGCCAGCCTACAGGGAAAAATGTTCAGCTTTTTTATGCGAGACAGAGGTTTACCTCACCCCGAGCCTTAAAAGCCCCAGGAAACCTGAATTTCTGTTGACTTATGGGCTAGAGCGTCAGTCACCGCGTTGGGCACAAGCCCCTGTCGGCTGCTCTAGTGGCTTTGCGGAAGCCCATAGAGGGTCCAGCGATAGCCGGCCTCAGAATTGCCGCCTGTCAGCATCAAGACCCACCCCGTTTGCGGAGGAGCCTGCATCGCCGCGCTAAAGAGGCGCAAAGTCGAGCCGTCCGAGGCCCTCACCGTATCAACCCCTTCAAATCGCTCGTCCCACGACATCGGCCTGGAGAGCCCCGTTTCGAAAGTGTCGCTGGGCTGCGCAGACCCATACCTGCAGGACAGAAGCTGCTGGACCTGTATTCTTTTGGGGAGTTTTGGTTCCATTATCCCGGCGCTGCGCATCACATGTCCGGAACTCAACAACAAAGGCCTTCTGGGGCTACTGTCCCACAGCCGCTGTCTTGGTCTCAGAGTCGATCCGCTCCTTCAGCTCCTTTCCTACCTTAAAGAATGGGAGCTTCTTCGGCGGAACAGGTATCTTCTCTCCGGTCTTCGGGTTACGCCCCTCGTAGGCGCCGTACTCCTTGACCACAAAGCTGCCGAAGCCGCGAATCTCGATGCGTCCGCCACTCACCAGTGTGTCACGCATCTTGCGGTATATAAGGTTAACAACCTCTTCTGACTGAACAACGCTGATCTGAGAACGTTGCGCGAGCTTCTCGATAAGTTCTGACTTGTTCACTTGAACCCCTACAATTAAAGACCGTTCGGTCCTGACCCCTGCGTCCCGATGCCTCAACAAGGTCTGCACCCCTGAAGCTTCTAACGAGACACTTAACAACGACGTAACCGCCTAACAACAGGTTACCTACTTATAAACTCTATGATGTAAGTCTGTCAAAACTGATTGCAACAAAGCCCCTCATCATTCTCGAAATCTTACTCTTGTTTTACTGGCTAGTACGCTATTTTGCGTACAAGGCTTTTTCAGTTCTTTTTGGTTCGGATTGTAGCTGTCATAGTGGTCACTTTGTACGGTCAGAGACCTCTATGCACCCACCCCCTCCTCCGAGCCAAGCCCGAGCTGGACGCCCGCCCCGGGCGCTACGTATTGAGAAGCGAGACAATAACTACCAACGGGCGGAGGTAATCAAAAGGAACCGGGAGAAGCGGACCCAACACGGTCAGTTTCTGGTGGAGGGTGTGGCGCAGATCAATATCGCCGTGAAGCATGGGTGGCGTGTCTTTGCCTTCCTCTTTTGTGCGGGTCGCCCACTCTCGTCCTGGGCCCAGGAGCTGCTCGCAAAAGGCGTGGCCGAGCAGCACTGGGAGCTTGCTCCTGAGCTCCTTGAGTCGCTGAGTGAAAAGGACGAGCCTTCAGAGCTGTTGGCGATCCTCGAGACAAGAAGGATTGCCCCTTCTGAGATTAAGGCTCGCGATAACGGCTTAGTCGTTGTTTTTGACCGTCCTGCCAGCCCCGGCAACCTTGGCTCCTCAATCCGTTCAGCGGATGCCTTTGGCGCGGATGGGGTGATTGTTACTGGTCATGCCGTCGACATCTACGACCCGTTCGTGGTGCGCGGCTCGATGGGCGCACTTTTCGGCCTGCCTGTCGCAACGGCGCAATCTCACTCGGAGGTGCTGCAATGGGTCGTCGAAGCTCGAGCTGCGGGCCTCCCCTACCAGGTGATCGGCAGCAGCGGAAAATCCGATCATGTTCTGTCCAATAGTGTGCTTGTAGGGCCAACCGTCCTGGTCCTTGGGAATGAGACAGTCGGCATGTCAAAAGGGTACTGGGACATGTGCGACTCGGTGCTCCGCATACCCATCGGCGGTGAGCTGTCGTCAATTAACGTCAGCTGTGCTGCATCCATCCTCCTGTACGAAATCACCCGACAGCGAATCGCTGCGGGCACCAAGCAACTTTAGGGGGCTCATATGAGGGCAAACTCGATACTTGATACGATTGGCGGCACGCCTCACGTGAGGCTGCACCGAATCTTTCCGGCCGACTACTCGGTGTGGCTCAAGCTTGAGCGGGCCAACCCAGGAGGAAGCATTAAGGATCGAATCGCTCTTCAAATGGTGAGCGCCGCGGAATCGTCGGGAGCCCTCAAGCCGGGGGCAACTATCGTCGAGCCCACCAGCGGCAATACGGGCATCGGGCTCGCGATGGTAGCAGCGGTAAAAGGGTACCGGCTGGTGCTGGTCATGCCGGAGTCAATGTCTGTTGAGCGCCGGCAGGTGATGGCCTCTTTCGGGGCCGAACTTGTTCTCACCCCCCGAGAGAAAGGCATGCGAGGCGCTGTTGAGAGGGCGGCTGAAATCGCCGCCTCGACGGCAAATGCCTGGATGCCGCAGCAGTTTGAGAACCCTTCAAACATTGAGGCCCATCGGCTTACGACGGCGAAAGAGATTTTGGCGGATTTTCCGGAGGGGATAGATTTTCTCATAACCGGGGTGGGAACGGGCGGCCACTTCTCCGGTTGTGTCCAGGCTCTCAAGGAGAGATTCCCGAAGTTATCCGCCTTTGCCGTCGAGCCCGAGGCCTCACCAGTAATAAGCGGTGGCCAGCCTGCCCCTCACCCACTCCAGGGAATCGGAGCGGGATTTGTCCCCAAAAATCTCGACGTGGGGCTGATTGATGGGGTCATTAAGGTCTCGGCAGACGAAGCATTCACCTTTGCCCGCAGGGCTGCCCGAGAAGAGGGGATCTTCCTGGGGATCTCCTCAGGGGCATCCCTCGCCGCCGTCGCAAAAAAACTCCCAGAACTCCCGAAAGGCGCCGTGATCCTCACTTTCTGCTACGACACGGGTGAACGCTACCTGTCAGTTCCCGGCCTTTTTTGAGCCCTGAGAGCAGTCATTGCATGGCAATCGACTAGCTCGCTTGAGCCCGATCGTTTAGCAAAGCGGCGGCCCTTGGCCCTACAGCCATGATCCCGCGAAAAACACGCTAATTTAGGTGGTTAAGTTTCGGCGCCCGACAGCCGACCCTATCAGGCACTGGTGAATAGGCTACTTTGCTCCCTCGGAGAGACAGGGTGGCAGGAAAACGAGCACTGCTACGCTGGTGGCAAACATGGTAGGAAAGGCATTCTGATCGTACGAACGGGAAGCACCTCAAAGGGTCTGACATGAAACCAATGCCCCACATAGTGACCTTTATGACCCCCCTTCCGCACTCGATTGAGGCGGCACGATCCATTCATGAAGCTAAAGCGATCATGGCTTCCGAAGGCATTCGGCACCTCCCCGTCGTGGCGGAGGGCCAGCTTGTCGGGATGCTGTCGGAGAGGGACCTAAAGCTGGCGTTCGCCATAGCGGCCACAACAGAGTCCGAGGAGTCCCTGACGGTTGGAGATGTGTGCAACCTTGAGGCCTACATCGTTGAGTACAACACCCCCATAGATCAGGTGCTAGTCAACCTCGCAGAGCTGCGGGTAGGATCGGCGCTCGTCACCCGCAACGGAAAGCTGGTCGGAATTCTCACCACGACAGACATCTTCCGGAGCTTTGCCGAGGTGCTAAAGATGGCGTATCCAGACGCCTAGCTGTTACTTCCTCAGCCTAAATATCTGGGAGTCTCCGGCACCCAGGGCCTCTATGACTCCCTCTCGCAGGAGCTGATCCAGTGCGCCCCTCACCGCGACCTCCTCTCCTTGCACAATGGGCCTCTCCTCTTCCTCATGCACCACGATGAGGTTGTTGAAGTACAGTCCGTCTTCTGCCTCTGGATGGCTCAAAGCTGCCACGACCTGGCTCTTGATCTGCTGCAACGCCGACATGTGCACCTCCGATACTGTAGACATACGAAACGCTTTTCCCCAGAGCTCGACCGGTTCTTGGCAATACCCGGACGTTTTTTCCTTGCCCTCAGGCTATCGCATTTTTGCCCCTGCTAGAACCCGAAAGTTGCCCGACAAAAAGCAGCTTTCGCGCTGCGAGATCGCGCTGCGGGGGGAGCGCAACTGATGGATTTCCTAAAGAGAGTTGTAAGTCGGGCAGCCGGGAGATACTCTCACTCGGTATGGCTGTCCAAAAGCCCACGCTCCTCGCCCTTTTGCTCGCAATCGTCTACTTCGTCTGGCCTATAGATTGCGTGCCAGATGTCTTCGGTCCCATCGGCCGGATTGACGATCTCCTCGTTTTTCTCCTCATTGCTTGGCAGGCCTACCGCTACAAAAAAAAGCCAAGCGCAAGCCGGGATAGCGGGTCAGTTTCAGCAGCCCCAGATGCGCGCACCGCGCTGGAGGTCTTCGGCTTGGGCGCGAATGCGACTCTGGAGGACGTAGAAAAAAGGTACCGGGAGCTTGCCCAACAGTACCATCCAGACAAGGTCAGCCACCTGGGTCCAGCTCTTCGGGAGGTGGCGCATGAAAAGATGCTTGAAATCCGCCGAGCGTACGATCAGCTCCGGGCGTCCTTTACTGCCGCCCCGTGAGGACAGCGGCCCTTGCCGAGCAAAACTATCGGGCCGCGACTCCCAACTGACGAAATTGCCCAGCGCAAGGCAGCTGCTTGATAGTGGCGCGCTCGGAGAGGATTGAACTCCCGACCCCAAGTTTAGGAAACTTGTGCTCTATCCAACTGAGCTACGAGCGCCCCAGCCGCCACGGTATCAAAATCCCCCCGCTGCTGCCAACACACCCGCCAGCAACTATACCCACCACGAGTTCTCTGAGAACTTGGGGTGAAGTCGCCGGCGAAGGGGTGGCAACGTCGTGTAATTGCTAGTTTTCTGGATAAAAGACGTGGGGACTCACCGCCGCAAAACGCCCCTGCGGGTCCTGCACACGAGTTTCAAAGTGGAGGTGTGGGCCCGTGGCATCCCCTGTTGAGCCAACATCTGCTATGTGATCTCCCTTGCTCACCAGATCACCAACCTCAACGTGGTTGCGGTCGTTGTGCCCGTAAACGGTCATAAGGCTACCCCCTCGAAGCACAACTACCTTGCCGTAGCGCCCCCACGATTCACTCACAAGCACGACCTCGCCGTCGTGAGCCGCATACACCGGGGTTCCCTTACGGGCAGCCAGGTCCGCTCCTTCGTGGAACCGGTTCCATCGCCACCCAAATTGCGACGAGAGCCTCGCCTTTTCGACCGGCTCGTTAAGCGCCCCGACAAAGTCACGGACGTGCGCAATGTTGATTACCTTGAGCTGCATGTCAGAGGTTGCCTGTTGATCTGACTCTGAGCGGAACAACCGCCGGCTATCCTCTACTGGGCCAACAGCGGGCACTCTGAGAACTTGCCCAACCTGAAGCCGCCTCGGATCCTCGATGGAGTTGTACCGCTGCAGATCTGCCGCTGTCAGCCCGAACTTTTCGCCAATCTCAGAGAGCGTATCCCCCTGCTCAACCTGATAGGAGAAATCCTCTCGAGGCTCTTCACCCTTCATCAGGAAGCTGCAGCCAGCCGCTGAAAGGCACAAGAGCGCTACCGGAAGTATCCCGCGAAAAAGCCGCATCCTCTCCCCGTCACCTAAAATTGACCGCCTCAAAGACAATCCGCCGGAAGCCAGCGTCTGTCCTATTCCAAACCGCGAGGTGCACAGCATCGCCAACGACAAGCGGTGCGGCAAGGACCCCTCCCACAACAAGCTGGCTAAGCGGAAGCTCCCCGTCTTCTGCAACCACGTAAGAGCAAACAATCGCATCAAACGGGGCGACCTCCTCCCAGCCCTTTCGGCCATCCCCCCTCCTGACAACAATTCCGTGCAGCCCAAAGGTGTCAAGCTGCTTCCGGGAAGCTTGGGCCAGGGCACTGTCTGCCTCCAGGCCAAAGACCTGCGCGCCTGCACTCGCCATCACAGCACAGAGGTACCCGCTCCCGAACCCGAGCTCCAGAATTCTCATGCGCCGCCGAAGGCCTATCAGGCCCATCATGCGCGCCATGAGAGACGGCTTCGTCAGCCATCCCCCGTTCGCGAGAGGAAGGTCAACATCATCAAGACATTCATGACTGTTCCCCGGATCCGAAAATCCCGCACGAGGAACCGCTGCAAACGCATCGCGCACGGCTCGCTCCACATCCTCATTGAGGATGGCAGCCTCAGCCACAAAGCGGCTCACGCACCGGACCCACTTCGGATCCTCTGTAAGGTCTTTGGCCTCTTGCATCGCGATATCCAGGGGGAATTCGAACAAGCCGAAAAGGCCTGTAGATCAGTTAGGACACCACGAAGAGGCGCACTTGGAAAGACGGCAAAATATCCCTTTAAGTACGAAGACCTAGTTCCGCTCTGAGGCCCTGCGGGGAGCCGCGCTCTCGATCGGCTCGGCCAGCTGCCCCGAAAGCAGCTTGGGGTGGCCCCAAGGCTTGTAGTACCATCCTGAGGCTCATGGACAACTACTATAAGATCCTTGGAGTCACCTCAGCAGCAACCTCGTCTGAACTCCGTAGGGCGTATCGAATCCTCGCCAGGCGCTACCACCCTGACTTGAATCCTGGCGAGGTGGATGCAAACACATTCAAGCGCATCGCCCGAGCGTACGAAGTGCTCTCGGACCCCGAGCAACGCCGGCAGCATGATGCTGAGCTCGAAAAGGGCAGGGAGCACTTCTCGTCTGCTTTCGACCGTGCCCACCGAGAGTACCGCAAAAACCAGCGGCCTCGGGAAAACCAGCGGCCTCGGGAAACTCCCCGGCCTGCCCAGGCCGAGCCCGAGGCCCCCCGTCGCGCCGCTCGTCAAGCTAAGCCCGCCAAGGAGCCAGGGCGGCGCCCGAAATCAAAGCTTTCCCAAATCGCGGCAACGTCGCGGGAAACTATGCGGATGGTTGCCAATAAGATTCTCCAGACGGGATCAACGCGGCCCGAGCGGCCCAGCAACCACGTCTCACGGCTTTCGCTCCTCGAGGTGTCCATATCGATTTTTGACGCGATCCGAGGGGTCCGCAAAACGGTCGAGATGTCCGACTCATCCGGGGACATACGCAAGATCTCGGCCCACATACCGGCTGGCGTAAGAACCGGAAGTATCGTTCGCTTCCGCCGAAAGGAGAGCCCGGAAGAGGAGGTGGTTCTCGTCATTAGGGTGGCCCATCACCCCTGGCTTTCCATGAGCGCAAAGGGCCTGATGATGGAGATTCCGATCACTGTGGCAGAGGCCATCCAGGGGGGCCGAATTCAGGTTCCATCCCTGGGGGATCCCCTGCTTGTCACGGTAGAGCCAGGCATGCAAAGCGGCAGCGAAGTGCGCCTAAGGGGCCAAGGCATACGCGCCAAGGATGGCTCGCGAGGGGACCTTTTCATCCGATTCATGGTGAAGGTCCCGGAGGCCGCAGCGGATCCTGCCCTGCGGGAAAAAAGCGACTCCCTGTCGGGATACTACTCCAGTCCAGTAAGGGCGGGCCTGCCCCGGAGCATCACCGATGAGTAGCCCGCAGATACCCGACAGGCGGCCGAGAGCCGCCCTGATTTTTTTGGCGTATTCGCTCATCTGCCAGCTGACTGCTGCCTCAGCGGGAGTTTTGGCATGGGAGTGCTGCAGCTCAATCCTTCTGGCCATCGCGGCAGCATCTGCCGCAGCGGCTTGTGTCTCTGTTTTTTTGGCTCTCCCCCTCCCCTGGATTCTTCTCAACATTTTCTTGCCCCTCGGGGCTGCGACAGCGTTGGCAGTAGAGGTCCCAAACGGCATGTTTTTCGCAATATTTGCGCTGTTGGCCTGCACGTACATTCCGGCGTTCTGGACGCGGGTCCCCTACTATCCAACCCAGCGCGCTGCATACGCCTCCCTGTTGGCCGAATTGCCGACCGACTCCCCTTTCTCGTTCATCGATCTCGGCTGCGGCTTTGGCGACCTTGTCTCCTTCCTTCACCGCCAACGGCCGCATGGGAAGTTTGTTGGCGTTGAGATAGGGCCTCTGCCATTTCTTGTGGCAAAACTTAGGTCGCTAGGCAGGAGAAATGTTGAGATCCGATTCAGGAGCTTGTGGCGAGTTGATCTGTCAGCACATGACTTCGTGTACGCCTTTCTCTCCCCGGCTCCTATGGATAAGCTCTGGACGAAGGTGGTGGCCGAGATGCTGCCTGGGTCCGTGTTTATCAGCAACTCTTTTGAGGCTCCAGCCGAGCCTGCGGAGGTGATTAGCCTCCGGGATCCCCGCCGTTCCAGCCTCTATCTCTACCGCATGGCCGCGCGCCTTGACGGCCCTCATCATGAGAGGGCGCCCTCGGGGCAGACTGCTTAGGGATGCGTCCTCACGCGATTTACGCGCCGTGCGCTCTCTTTGCCTGGGCTTGAGCCACAGTTGCAACCCCGTCACGCCCCCTGAATCTCTCCCATGCTATAACGACTGGCGCCACGATAAAGATCGTGGAGTAGCACCCAAGGAGGATCCCCGCACAAAGGTAGAGGCTGAGATCCCGGATATCACCCGAGCCGATTACATACAGAGCCAGGGCCGAAAATAGGGTCAGCACATGCGTAATAATTGTGCGAGAAAGGGTGAAGTTGAGCGCCTCGTTTACCACACCAGCAATGCTGGCGCTCCTCCGCTTCTGCCGCTCCTCACGAACACGATCGAACACGACCACAGTGTCATTTACCGAATACCCTACGATCGTCAAGGCGCCTGCCAGCGTTGCCATCCCAATAAGGTGGCCCGATGCGACGTAGACTCCCGTGGCGATGATCACGTCATGAAAAAGGGCGATGATAGAGCCGAGCCCTACCGCAAACTCAAAACGCACCGCTATGTAGAGCAAGATGCCTAAAAGGCCCAAGCTTACCGCTATCAGGGCACTGCGCTGGAGCTCCGCGCCGACCGTTGGGCCGACAAAGTCGGCCTTCTGAACCTGGGCCGCATCCCCGAAGGCCCCCTTTAGCGCCGCATCGATCTTGGCGCGGACCTCCGTCGGGTTTCCGCCCTCACCCAGCCGTATCGAGTAGTCCTGGGCCATCCCCTGAAACGCCTGCACACGAGCATCAGGCATCCCCTGAGCGGACAAGCCTGCCCGGATCTTTTCGCTATCAAAGTCGCCCTTGAACGCGACAAGAAACTCGCTTCCCCCGAGAAAGTCGGTGCCAAACTTGGAGTCTCCGGCCGACACAAACACCCAAGCCGCCCAAGCAACGGCAAACATGGAAAGGACGGCGCAGAAATAGCGCTTTCCCATGAAGTCAATATGCACCGACGTGGAGATTAGCTCTCGCATTGCAGCCCCTTTTTCCCTTAGATCGACAACCCTTCTTTTCCCTTGAGCTCGAAGTAGTCAAAGCATACGCGAGCCACATACACCGCACAGAAGAGCGTAGTCGCAATGCCCACCGAGAGCGTCACAGCAAAACCTCTTACAGGGCCAGTGCCGAAGTAGTAGAGGATTGCGCCTGAAAGAAGCGTTGTTATGTTTGAGTCGAAGATGGCGCCGAAGGCCTTGTCGAAGCCGGTATGCACGGCGAGGTCTCGCCCAGACCCTCCCCTCAACTCGTCCCTAATGCGCTCGAAGATAATCACATTCGAGTCGACAGCCATGCCGATAGTCAGCGCAAGCCCCGCCAACCCGGGCAGGGTTAAGGTTGCGCCGAACAGGGCCAAACAACCGAGCATCAGGAGCCCGTTCAGCAGCAGGGTTGCCACCGCAACAATTCCTGACTTCCTGTAGTAGGCCATCATGAATACTGAGATGACGACGAACCCTACAGCCATCGCCAGGAGCCCCCTCTTCACTGACTCAAGGCCCAGGGTAGGCCCCACAAACCGCTCCTCCATAATCTCGAGCGGGGCCGGGAGGGCGCCCGACTTGAGGACGAACTTGACCTCCCGGGCCTCGTCCATATTAAAGCCAGTAATTTCCGCGCTGCCGCCCGTTATCGCAGTCTGGATTACTGGAGCCTCATTCACCACCCCGTTGAGGATAATGGCGAGCTGCCGGCCGATATTCTCCGAGGTGATCCGCGCAAACGTCTGAGAGCCCGAGGGCGTCAGCTTGAGCAGAACCCTCACTTGGCCCGTCTGGTCGATGTCAACACGCGCATCTGCCACAGCGTCCCCTGTCATAAGGGTCTGGTCCTCGACGATGACCGTCTCGCCTGACTTCTTCCTAAGAGAGGCAGTGCCCGCCCCGGACGGCGCGGACCCCAAGGCTACTAGGCGGAATTCGAGCTTCGCCACGTTGCCCACAATTCTCTTGACGGCCTCAACGTCCGAGATTCCCGGCATCTGAAGGATAATGCGGTCTTCTCCTGAGCGCTGAATGAGCGGCTCAGCAACACCGAAGGTATCGACACGGCTGCGA
>JAFMJG010000010.1 GCA_017853605.1 bacterium | reverse complement strand
TCGGTGGCCGAGCGACTCACAGCTCTTCTTGCCGAAAGCGGAGGACGGTATGGCGGAAACTCGCGCCTGAACTGTGTCGCCATTGGCAACCACAAACCTGATGCGGTACATGCGCTGGCGCGATGCGCGCGAGCCGTGCGCCCTGCCCGGGAACTCAACCGTCGCCGTGTTGCCGATAATCGACGCTGCTGCCGGGTACATGTTGCGGTCACGCTGCCAGCCGCCCTTCACCGAGACCTCTCCTTGGAGCAGGGTGGGCAGGGTGGCGTCAGCCGAATCGGTGCCGCTGCGCGAGACAGTTGCAGTCCACGTTACGTTCTTGCGAGTTCCGAATCGGGCGCTGAACTTCCCGAGGCCGTACGCTTGGCCAGACACCGTGACTGCGCTGATCTTTTCGTAGCTGCTCTTGCGCTTGCTGTTGGCGCGGGCTGACTTGAGCTTCTTGGCAGGAGCCTCAACAGTGGTGCTGTACAGAGACTTGCCCTGCGCAAATCCAGTGCCGCAAAAGAGGAGAATGACAGCGAGCGCCTTGAGCAACTTCATAACAGCTAATCCGGTCTCTTAGGATTCATGCTTCCGGCAAAGGGAGGAACTTTTTGCCCAACGAAAAAAGCGCGGCTCGCCCGGCACTTATACCAAAAGCGCGCCCATTACGCCGTGCGAAACCTGCGCATGCAGGGGTGCGAAATTTTCGTACCTCCGACCATGATCCCCGAGCCTCGATCTGCCCTGCAGAACCGACAGGAGCACGCAAGAACCGCCTGCGATCGACTCCCGAGAGGCGCCGGAATCGTTCCTTAACTATTGGTGGTGTGAGAGCCTTCGCGCTGGGTAGAGGGGAAAGGAGGTTCTTTATGAGGTTTCTCTCTGCTTTGGATCCCTTAAACACGCACCTTGTCTGGGGCGTTTTGGGGGTGCTGTTGCTTGCTGGGGCCGTGATGGCGCGCAAGGCGCGCGCGGCCAAGCTGAGCCCGCCAATGCAGCGCTGGGGCACCTGGGTGCTCACAGCTGCTGTTACGGCAACAGGGCTCGGACTGCTCGCCGTTCCTTGGACGGTGAGCGCAAACGACGTGGGCATCGGCGCAAAGGCGACGTACGAGGTAGGCACCTACCTCTGGCCGCCAGAGCGCTTTGTGTCCATAAACAGGGCTGGGTCGTTTCTGGTTCCGTACCCGAACGACCGGGTCATGGTTCTCGTGGAGTACCGGATCAAGGATCCGGCGAAGCTTAAGCCGCTCTACGAAGAGCTGCTCAGCTCCCGAGCTGCGCTGGGCAAGGAGCACTTCCTTAGCTCGGCGGGCGTGGACCTCAGCTGGAGGCACAGGGACGACCCGTTCGCCTCTTGGCTTCAGGCAAAGGTCCGGGAGAGGCTGCCAACCAATCCCACCGGCGGCGAAGGGTACGTCCAGTACTCGCTTGAGCCCGTCATGGCGGCGCTCATCGAGAGCGGCGTGTCTGCACGGCTGTCGCTCGTTCGCAAGGATCTCTTGCGCTCGGTGTGACAGCAGGCACTTGGGAAAAGGGCAAGGGGAAGGAATCCCCCTCTTTTTCTGGCGTGAGAGAGATCGTTAAGCAAGGTTATAGCCCCCTCTCCCCAACAATTCCCCGAAAGAAGAGCCTCCGCTAGAAGGCCGCGCGCAGCAGCCACCCGACGCCGCGAAAGGGCAGGCTCATGAGCTCTGCAGCCTCCCTGGATGGATCGTGATCGCTCCCCTCCCCAAGCTGGTGCCGGCGCATGTGTGCGCTCGTCGGCGGCCCTGGGTCCGGCAGTAGCGGCTCGGGCTGTGCCGTGGCGCGCGCGTACTCCTCCTCCCACGGCGCCAGCTGGTGGGCGATGATCGGGGTTTGTGGTACGCACCCAGACACAAGGGCTGCGAGAGCAGCATCGCCAACGAGGAAGATTCCGAAAGGCCACGTTCCGCGTATGGGAATCATGGATGCCAGCGTGCGCTGCCCGCCCCTCTTCAGCGCATGCCCGCCGCCAGCTACTCGTAGCGCAGGGCGTCCAGCGTCTCGATACGCGAGGCTCGCCATGCTGGGATGACGCCGAACGTGATCCCAACCACCATGGCGAGAAAGAATGCGGGAGCGAGTATCCAGCCCGGGGCCCTCATGTCAAACGAGGGAAACACGAGGTACAGCGCGTAGGTCAGCAGCACAGCCCCGCCAACCCCAGCCGATCCGCCGAGGAGCGAAAGGCCCATCGCCTCAGCCAGAAACTGCTGCAGGATGTCGCGCTTGCGCGCCCCTACAGCCCGCCGAATGCCGATCTCCTGCGTGCGCTCAACGACCGAAACCCACATGATGTTCATGATTCCAATCCCGCCAACGAGCATCGAGATCGCCGCGATCGCCGCCAGCACGTAGGTCAGCATGTCGAGGATGGTGTTGAGGCTCTCCATCATCGAAACCTGGGTCAGGACGGTAAAGTCTTCCTCTCCATCCCGGCGCTCCCTGAGGATGTCGGTGATCTCGGCAACCGCGTCATCAACTCCGACGCGCGAGGACGCTTTGGCCCGGATGCCGAACAGCTTGTCGTCGTTGAAGAGCTTCAGTGCCGCCTCAGTTGGTATAAAGCCCAGCTCATCAAAGCTGAGCCCCAGCTTGTCGCCCATCGGCGCCATGACGCCCACAACCTTGAACTCGCTCTCGTTGAGCTTGACGCCTCGCCCTAGCGGGTTCTCGTCGCCGAAGAGCTCATGTGCGACGTTGTGCCCGAGCACAACAACTCGCCGCCGATACTCGTCCTCCTCGCGCGTGAAGTACTCTCCAAGAGCGATCTTGATCGTCAGGATCTCGGGAAACTGCTCGTTCGTCCCAAAGACCGTTATGTTGCTGATGGAATCCTCAAAGCGCGCCGATGCGGTGCCCAAGACCAGCCCAGAAACTGCCTCGAGGTTGAGCGCGCGGCGCTCGATCGCGTGGACATCGGCGGTCGTCATCTTGCGCTGCGCCGCGCCGATCGGGGGCCCCATGTGGGTCTTCTTGTCTGACTTGCCAGGCTGCACAATAATGAGGTTGGAGCCGAGCTCCTCAAACTCGCGCGACACGTAGTTCTTCGCGCCGTGCCCCACCGACACCAGCAGCACGACGGCCGCCACGCCAATCACCATCCCAAGCACTGTCAGGGCCGTACGAAGGCGCTGCGCCCGCAGTGACTCAAGCGACAGCCGGGCAATCTCCCTAAGCTGCATGGGTGTCCTCCAGAAGCTTGCCGTCTCCGAGCACGAGCCGGCGCCGCGCGCGCTGCGCTATCGAGGGATCGTGGGTCACCATGATGACCGTGACGCCGCTGCTGTTGAGCTGCTCGAAGAGCGCAAGTATCTCCTTTCCGCTTCGGGAGTCGAGGTTGCCGGTTGGCTCGTCTGCAAAGAGCACTCTCGGCCTGTTCACCAGCGCCCGCGCTATCGCCACCCGCTGCCGCTGCCCGCCAGAGAGCTCATTCGGGCGGTGCTGCATCCGGTCTGAGAGCCCAACCGTGGCGAGAGCCCCCTCGGCGCGGGCCCGCTGCTCCGGCTCCGGGACCGCACGGCCGTAGCCGGCGGCGTACACCAGCGGCATCATCACGTTCCTGAGCGCTGATGCGCGCGGCAGGAGGTGAAAGCCCTGGAACACAAATCCCATGAAGCGGTTGCGCAGCTCCGCGCGCGAGTCGTCGTTGAGCGCTGCTGTCGGGCTCCCCTCAAGGAGGTACTCTCCCGATGTCGGCACGTCGAGGAGCCCCAAGATGTAGAGCAGCGTTGACTTGCCGCTGCCAGAGGCTCCCGTAATCGCAACGAGCTCCCCGCCCTCAATCGACAGCGAAAGGGAGTCGATCGCCCGAATCTCCTCATCGCCCCTCCTAAAGAGCTTCGTTATTCCCTCAAGGTGAAGCAGCGGCATCGCTCTCCCTACTCAACTGGGCGCACCGCAAGGCCGTCCTTTAGCTCAATCTTCTCGGACGGGAGGACGACCCTATCGCCTTCTGACAGGCCGCCAAGGATCTCAGTCACAGTATAGCTCGAGATCCCTATCTGCACCGGTGTGCGCCGGACCCTGGCGCCATCGAGCTTGTACACGTAGCGGTCTCCGCCGCGGCCAAGCACGGCCTTGGAGTTGACCACGAGCGCCCCCTCTTTCCTCTCCGTGACGATCTCTACGTCCGCAGACGCGCCTGGCGGCAGGAGCACGCGCTCGTTGTCAACGGTGAGCTCCACCTCAGAGGTCCTGTCCTGCTCCCGAACGCTGCTGACAAACGGGACAACCTTGCGCACCGTCGCCTTGAAGGGCTCCCGACGGATTGCAAGGATCTTCACTCGTGCCGGCAGGCCCTCCCGCACCTTCGGAAGGTCAACCTCGTCGATCTCAGCCCTCACGTACCGGGGCTGCATGTCGACAAGCCGGATCATCGCAATCGGGTTGAGGGCGGTGATCTGCGAGAGCTGCCCCTCCTCGATATTTTGCTCGACGACGATGCCGTCAAAGGGGGCGACGATCAGGCTCTTTTGGTACGCAGTCACCGCGGAATCGTAGTTCCCCTGGGCCTGAATAACGTTGCTCCGCGATGCGGCCTGGCTCTGGCTCAGTCGCTTTGCGCGCTCGAGCTCCTCTGCCGCAACCCTCATGCGCGACTCCAGGTCGGCGTTCTCCACCTGCGCGAGAACGTCGCCCTCGCGCACCACTTGGCCCAGCCGGCAGCGAACCTCGCTCACCCGGCCGACAGAGCCAAACGCAAGCTCCGCCACCTGCTCGCTGCGGGTTGTTCCGGAGTTGACGCTCGACACGGTGGCCTCAATCGGGCCTCGGCTTGCGGTGACCACCACTGCCTCGGGCCGCTTGCCACAGCCAATGAGCGCCGGCGCCACTGCCCCAACTGCCAAGAGCGCGGCTATGAAAGCTAGCCGAGCGGCTCGAGCCATGCAAAACACTCCTCGGCTCCGGGGCCAGCTAGAGACAGGCCCGAACCGCCTTGATGGCGGCGCCGTAGTCGGGCTCCTCGGCGATCTCCGGCACGTAGTCTACGTGCACGACCTTGCCGGCCCTGTCGGCGACAAAAACCGCGCGGGCAAGCAGCCCAAGATCTGGGAGCTCCACCCCGAAGTCACGCCCAAAGGCCCGATGCTTGTGGTCGCTGAGCGGCACAACACGCGACACCCCCTCAGCGCCGCACCAGCGCTTGAGCGCGAACGGCAGGTCGCGGCTGACTCCCAGCACAACAACATCGCCGGAGAGGGAAGATGCCTCCTGGTTGAACCGCCTGGCCTCTGTCGCGCACACCGGGGTGTCGATGCTCGGGATAGTCATGACAACAACCACCTTGCCGGCGAAGGCCGCGTTAGTCGCCTCAGCCATGTCGGTGCCAACGAGCCTAAACTGCGGCAGCTGGCACCCCTCCTCGAGACAGCGCCCCTCGACCCTTAGCGGATTGCCCTTCATTGTGATCTTCTCATTGCTCTTTGCCATACATGCTCCTCTACGGTTTGCTGCTTACTCTATGCTGATTCGATGCGTGCTGCTCAAGCACCCCCCTCACTGCGCTGAAACTCCTCGAACGCAGCATCAAGCTTCGATGCCAGAATGAAGTCGTTCTCAGATAGGCCATCCACCGTGTGAGTCCACAACGTGAGCTTGACCTTTCTCCAGCGCACCAGCGCATCCGGGTGGTGATCCTCCTGCTCTGCAATGGCGGCCAACAGCGCAAACAGCCGAACGCCGCTCATGTAGCTCGAGAGCTTGTACTCACGCTCAATCCCCTTGCCGGACCGCTTCCACTCGGGAACAGCCTGCAGGAGCCGGGCCACTTCGGGGTCAGCCAGCGAAGGGCTGCCCTTGGGCAGGTTTGCGCAGCGCCTTCCCGCCAGATCAGTACGAAGCTCTCTATCCATGCCGCAGCATCTTAAAACACAATCGGATCAGCCTGATAGTCAAATCTTTGCGGCTGTCTTGTATGCGCCGCACGCCGTAGCGGCCTTTTGCGGCATCAAACCTTAAGTATCTCACGAACTTCCCGACTCTTTAGGGGAGGGGAACCGGAAGGGCCACCTTCGTAAGCGCGCGTTACCCAGGGGATTTCGGCATGGCTATCAAAGTGCAGGACGGCCCACGGCAAGGTCAGGGCACAGAGCGGTCTAGCTCGCCCACAAGCTCCGCACAGCAGGAGCCCGCGCTCTCTGCGCTCTCTGCGCCGAACCTCCTGTCGGAAACAACGGTCGCTGTCGACTACATGCTTGGGGTCCTGCCCGAGAGGCGCTGCACCGAGAACGACCTCCTGAGGTGCCAAGGCACGATCGGGGATGTCTCGATGCATGTCCGAAAAGGTGCCGCATGACCGGTCCTGAGGCAGAAGGCCCCAACCTGGGCACCACGCCATACTCGGTGACGCTCGTCGGCCCAGCCTCTCGTGACACCTCCCGCAGCCTGCTCCGCCTGCGCCCCTTCTCGGGAGCAGCGTGGCGCCGGGTCGTGATCCAGATCGATGTCGGCTCAGAGCGCTGCCCCTCGCTCGAGCACGCCAAGGTGTGCCTCGCGGCCATTCAGGACCTCATCAAGCTAAGCGACGGGCTCCTTACAGACGAGGTTATTGAGGCGATACAGGGCAGCCTGACGGTAACTCGGCTTGAGACGTTCCGCGGGCCTCCGCGAGGGAAGGGCGGGGGCGGCGTTTAGTGGCGTGCCCGATAGGGTTCGAACCTACGACCTCCAGCTTCGGAGGCTGGCGCTCTATCCAAACTGAGCTACGGGCACGCAAACGCCCGGGATGGTATCGCCGATGGCGAAAGGAATCAAATGGTGCGCCTCTGGGCGCCCTAAACCCCAGAAGAGGCAGGCTCTGCGCCTAAAACTTTAGGGCGTAGAGCAGCACGAGAAGGGCGAGCCCCACAACTACCGTCATCGGCGCCCCAACCCGCATAAAGTCCCTCGCCCGGTAGCCTCCTGCGCCTGACACGAGAAGGTTTGAGCGACAGCTGGTGGGGAGCATAAACGAGAGGGAGCTGCCGAGGGTAACGGCAAGGAGCAACCCCTCCGGAGAGCTCCCGGGAAACTCCCCGAGGGAGAGCGCGAGCGGCCCCAAAAAGATGACCGAAACCGAGCTGTCTATAGCCTGGCTGATGAGGCTGCCGAGCGCCAGGAAGATCGCCGCCAGCGCCATGGGAGGGAGCGCCGCTGCCACCTGCTCCATGCCGCGCGAGGCGTGCTCAAGGTCCGCGACCCGATCAACAGCGTGGCCCAGCGGGATCATGAGGGCGAGCAGGAAGACGACCCGCCAGTCGATCTCCCGATATGCCTGCTCCATCGTGATAGCCCCGCTGAAGACGACGACGCACGCCGAGAAGAAGGCAGCCTCGCTAACCGGAGTGCCGGCAACTATCGGCAGCAGGATCAGCATCGCAAGCGCGAAAATCGCAACCAGGGACTTGCGGCCGAGCTTTGGGGACATGCGGTGCTCTGAGAGCAGCAGGAAGTCGGGATCCTTCGCCATGAGGGGAAACGCCTGGCGTGGCCCCTGCACCAAGATTGCGTCCCCGTAGACGAGGGGGAGAGCCGACGAGAGCGAGAGCAACGGCTTGCCGTCGCGCCACAGGGCGAGCACCTGGGCGTCGTACTTTTCGCGGAAGTGCAGGTCCGCAATCGTCTTTCCGATCAGCTCTGAGCGGGGAGTGAGGATGAGCTCGATGATGCCGACATCGGGCGACTCTATCTCGGAGGACGCCGCCTCCGCCTCAAACACGAGCGTGCCGAGCGAGGCGCGGCGGCGCGATTCCTCCACCTTGCCGCTTACCAGGAACATCTCTCCCTCGCGAAGCACGTGCTCAGCAGAGAGGCGCGAGGGCCCGAGCTCGCCAGCGGCGGATATCACCGGCACATCGAGCCACTCAACCGTGCCGCCCGTCCCAAGCCTCCCGAGGATTGGGAGCTTCGTCTCGTGCGCCAGGCGGTGCAGCGGCGCGCCAGCCCACGGGCCAGCCTCAATGGTGATGGTAAACGTTGAGCCGCCAAGCAGGTCCTTCGGATCCTCAACTTCCAGCAGCTCCATGTCCACCATCGGAGAGTCCTCCCGAAACCTCCCCGTGATGCAGCCCACGATCACGTCCCCATCGTGCACACTCGAGTCAAGAAACCAGGACGGCGGACGGGACTCCCATGCGTGCTCGCGGGCGGCCCGCTCAACGAGGAGCGGCACAACGCCCGTGCTCTTGAGGAGCTCCCGCAGCAGCATGACCCGGCTCTCAGTGTGCACCTCCCGCAGGGAGAAGCGCAGGATGTCGGCGCTTGAGATGAGCGACGACAGGATCTCTGGCGAGGTGTCGCCAAGCCCTAGGCCCTGGAGGGCCTGGAGCTCAGAAAAGCTCTCCGGATTTCCGCGCACGAGCAGCACGTCCCGCTCCTGAAGACGCTCGGCCGGCTTGGGTGAGAGGAGCTTCTTGCCTCCGCGAATGATAGTCACGACGACCCCCGAAACGAGGGAGCCAAACCGCAGCTCCGCGAGCGACCTTCCCAGCACAGGGGATCCCTCTGGCACCCTCACTGAGAAGATCCGGTCCTGCAGGCGGTAGAGCACCCGCAGGTCAGTGATGCGCCGCGTGACGCCGTGCGTCTTGCGGACCGGCAGGAGCTTCCAGCCATACGCCATCATGAAAGCCGTTCCTGACAGGAGCGCGATGAGTCCGTACGGGAAGAAGGCGAAGAACTGCAGGGGCTTCATTTCGTGGGTCGCCATCAGGTCAGCGGCGAGGATGTTGGGGGGCGTTCCGATCAGCGTCAGCATCCCTCCCAGGGTCACGGCGAAAGCGAGCGGAATGAAGAGCCGAGATGGGGGTATGTCGCTCTCGTGAGAGAGCATGGCGACAGCCGGCATCAAAAGGGCCGCTGCCGACACGTTGTTCATGAAGGCCGACAGCAGCCCCGAGACCAACATGACGATGCCGATGGCGACCCGCTCATTCGAGCCCGCATAGCGGCGGATCCAGCGGGCCATCGCGTCGCTTACCCCGGTCACTCGCAGCGCGCCCGCCACAAAGAGCGTTGACACCATGACCACCACAACCGGCGAGGAGAAGCCGCTGAAGGCCTGCTGCGGCGAGACGTAGCCGCCAATCAGGAGAACCGCGAGCACCGCCATGGCGGTGATGTCCACCGGGAGTCGCTCGGTAACGAAGAGCACCACCATCACGAGCACCACGAGTGCCAGCCCCCAAGAGTAGAGGGCGCTGCCCAACAGCTCTGCGCTCATGCTTCCGGGCTCCCCAAGCTTTTCCCCGATCCCCTCAACATCCCATGAGCCTCCCTATGCGGCCGAGTAGCGATCCCCGAACGGGCTGCTGGCGTGCTCAACCTCAAGACGGCCGTTGGCAGCGAGGTGCCGCGCGATAATGAAGACCGCCTCTGCCGCGCCGGGCTCCCCGATGCCTGAGGCGATCGCCTCTGCTGTCTGGGGGCCGCGTGCGGCCTTGAGAAAAGCCTCAACGCGCCCCTGCAGGTCCAGCACCGCTGCAGCAGCCTTCTTGCCCGCCTCAACACCGGGCTGGTGGTAGGCATTGACGCTAATGAGCGATGCGTACAGCCCCACGGCGCGCTCAAAGAGGGCGATGAGCATCCCTACCGAGAACTCGTTCACCTCCACAACGGTGACGGTCATGCTTTCGCGCCCCTTCTCGTAGAGCGCACCGCGTGTGCCCAGGTAAAATCCGGTCAGGAAGTCACCGCTGGTTATTCCTGGCTCAACCTCGAGCGACTCTGGGGCGAACCGCTGCAGGCCAGGGGCTCCGCTGGTGCGGCTGGAGCGATCCTTGAGCACCTCTATGAACACGACGAAAAAGTTGTTGAGCCCCTCACGGAGCTGCTGGACGTACGCGTGCTGGTCAGTGGATCCCTTGTTGCCATACACCGCGATTCCCTGGTTCACGACCTTGCCAGAGAGGTCCAGCTCCTTGCCGAGGCTCTCCATGACGAGCTGCTGCAGGTAGCGGCTGAAGAGCTCAAGCCGATCCTTGTAGGGAAGCACCACCATGTCCTTAAGCCCCTTGCCGCAGCCGCAGTGGTGCCATCCGAGCGCGAGCATCGCTGCTGGGTTGTGGCGAATTGTTCGGGAGCGCGTTAGCACATCCATGTGTGACGCTCCAGCGAGCACTGAGTCGATGTTGGCGCCCTGCAGCGCCAGCGCGAGCAGCCCTACCGCGCTGAACTCGCTCGTCCTGCCGCCAACCCAGTCCCACATCGGGAAGCGGGCCAGCCAGTCCTCCGCCTTGGCCGTCTTGTCGAGCTCGCTCCCCTCGCCAGTGACCGCCACGAAGTGCTTTCGGAAGTCGAGTCCTGCCGCCTCAAAGGCCGCCTTCGCCACGAGCTGCCCATTGCGGGTCTCCTTCGTGCCTCCCGACTTCGAAATAACGATGACCATAGCCTCGCCGAGGCTCGGAAGAGAGAAGATGACCTTCGCCATGCCGTCGGGGTCGGTGTTGTCGAAAAAGGAGATGCGCAGCGGATCTCTGGGGGTTCCGAGCGCCTGGCTTGCGAACTGGGGGCCAAGCGCCGATCCTCCGATGCCGACCAGCAGGATGTGAGAGAACTTCGCGCCGGGCGCGGGCGAGATCTCTCCGGAATGAACCTTGGCCGCAAAATCCTTGATGCGCGCGAGGTTGCTGGTGATCGCTGACGAGATCTCTGCGGTGGGGGCGAGCTGCGGTGCGCGCAGCCAGTAGTGGCCAACCATGCGCCTCTCGTCGGGGTTCGCAATTCCGCCCCCCTCAAGCTTGGCCATCGCCTCGAACGCCGACTGCATCGCAGGCTCCATCTTCGACAGGTAGCCGTCGTCGTAGTTGAGCCGGCTCGTGTCGAGCGAGAAGCCGGAAGACGCGTCAAAAATGAGGCGCTCCTTGAAGCGGGACCAGAGACTTTCGCTCGACATGACACTTGCTCCTTAACTCGCAGGCGCCCAAGGTACGCCTTTCTCCTAGGGCGCCCAAGCGTTGTACCGTTTTAGCGCTAATCTATGAAGCGCCTTAGGGCGTTAGTCGATACTAGCGGCAAGGAGCGGTATGTTGAAACCCCGCAACTACCTGATGGGTCACATGGACGGATGTTTTGGAGCTGCTACTAGCTCTGGTCACGGCACCTTGAGGGGCGAGGCGGCGGGCATGTGCGGCAGCAAGGAAAAAAATCTTCACATAGCGGGCTGGACCGAAGCCATCCAGATCATTACATTATGGGGCTTCGCAGGACGTGCCGCCGCCAACAGCGATCATGGTTGGCCCAGCTCGCGCTACGCGCCGAACTGGAGCGCTCATAACCCCTTCAATCGCCCGGCAGCGCCGTGTGGGAGGGTTCCATGAGGCACGGAGATGCGGAACCTGAAAACAGGGACCCGATCGTTGATATGATCAAAGAGAATCTCGTCTTTTTGCGTGAGTTCCTGCTTGAGTTCAAGACCACGGGCGCGTGCTTTCCTACCTCGCGCTGGGCAGCCCAAGCCCTCATAGCCCCACTGCGCGAAGAGGAGCGGGCCCCGAAGAAGATCCTTGAGCTTGGCCCCGGCACAGGCTCGGTCACGCTGCCGATGCTGCGCGAGATGCGCGATGGCGACTCCCTCACGATCTGCGAAATCAACCCGCGGTTTATGAAAGCGCTCAAGGACAAGCTTGCCTGCAATGAGCACTTCCTGCGCAACCGGGAGAGGGTCACCTTCTTTGAGGGCGCTGCCCAAGAGATCCCAACCCACACTCGGTACGACATGATCGTGTGCGCCCTCCCCTTCGTGAATTTTGACCTAGAGACCGTCCAGGCGATCTTTCACCGCTTGCGGCAGGTTAGCTCGCCCGAAACGCTGATGACCTACTACGAGTACATCGGGATGCGGACCTTCAATGACGCGCTAGCGCCGTCGGATCGCGCCGAGCGAATCAGGGAGGTGAATGACTACCTTAAGTCTTCAGGATCCTTTAATTACCTCGGCAAGGAGCGGGTCTGGCTCAACCTCCTTCCGGTAAACATCTACACCATTAAGCCCTCTGCGGCGTAGCGGCCTTCACAGGTGACGGCCCAAGGCCGAGCAGCGAAATCATGCGGTGTCAGGAGGCGCTGTCAGACGAAAACGGCACAACCTTTGGGCGCCCCATCGCCGCATGGGACCGCGTTCCCCCGAGCCAAGGGGGAAGGCCGGCGCGAACCCGCAAGAAGGGCCCGCTCCCGGCGTAGCAGCTCGCAAGCGCAAGCAGGCCCAGCCTGGAATCGTACCAGGTCAGGGCGATGAGGAGCCCGAGCGCCAGCTGCCAACGCACCTTCACGCCAGAGAGCTTAAACTGCTTGATGCTAAAGAACTCTATTGTGGAGACCATCAAGTAGCCGATTGCGAGCATCACGAGAGCCCCCACCCCGACCATCACGTAGGAGTTCTGCTCAGCCGGCACTGCATTGATCACCGCAACCACGAACACGGCAGCCCCCGGGGTTGGCAGCCCGGTGAAGCTCTTGAGGTTGTCGGCCGAGATATTAAAGCGCGCAAGCCTGCTCGCCGCGCAGAGCGCGTAAAAGAACGTTATTGCAACGCCAAACTCGTCAGCAAGCCGGTGGAACGCCCAGTGGTAGGTCATGACCGCCGGAGCCACGCCGAATGAGACGAGATCGGACAGCGAGTCGAACTCGATGCCAAACTTCGAGGTTGCATTGAGCCGGCGGGCGACTCGCCCGTCGAGGCCATCGAGCAGGATCGCAATCAGGATCGCGATGACGGCCTTCTCAAAGCGCCCCGTGGACGAGTACATGATCGCCAAGAAGCCGCAGAACATGTTGCCAACCGTGACGGCATTAGGAATCGCATACCGCCTGCGGTACAGGAGCTCCTTGAGCTCCTCCCTTGAGATCCTCTTGTCCGAAAGCCCCAGTTTCATCATGCCGCCGTTGTGTGTGCCCGGGCTGCCCTTGAGTACCGCACGTCGTACATAACGTGGCTCATCCGCTCCGGCCCTGCCTCCCCTGAAGGGCGTAACCGTACCACAGAGGCGAAGCTCGTTTCGAGAGCTTGTGGCACGTTTGTGCAAATCACCGTAGCGCCTCGATCATTCGCCTCGCATATGGCCCCCCAGGCAGCCTCCTGGTGCGCGCGCCCCAGGCTCATCGGGGAGCACAGGAGCAGGAGCTGCGAGTTAAGGGGAGCTGGCCGCGCCCCCTTTCGAAGCGCGAGCACCCGCGAAACGGCCGCGAGCACTGCAAGCGCTCGGCGCTGCGGCGCCGAGAGGTCAGCCGTGCGGGTAGTGAGGGAAATGCGGGCCGAGAGCTCTTCCGGCAGCCCGTTAATCACTCCAGCAACGGCATCTGAGCTCCACAGCAACGGCGCGATCTCCCGCAAAGGCGCCCGCAGGATCTCGCCGTACGACATGCTGCCAAACGCCAAGGTCGCCACAGAAGCGCTGACCCCCGATCCGCCGCACTCCAAACAGGGATCGCCGCAAGCATCATCGAGACATGATGGGCACCGGTGGACGGTTGTAGCGGGCGAGAGCTGCTCGGCAGAGAGGCCACGCTCACGCGCCAGCCGGCTTCGGGCGAGATCTCCAGAGATGGGGCCGAGAAGCCCAATAAGGTTCCCAATGAGCTCGGGCGGGGGAAGCGACAGGTCTGCCACGTGGCACGCCGATATTCCGGGGAAAGCGCACCTGTGCGCGAGCTTCTTTCTCTTCGAGAATGCGCCGGCGATCTCGTGCAGGAGCAGCCGCTTTCCGGTGCCGCTGTCGCCCTGAACTGCGGCAAGTGAGCCGAGCGGGATACTGAGCTCAGCGATCGAGATCGGCCCCCTCTCGATGTCCCGCACGATGATGCTGTGGGATGATCCCCCGGGGCGCCGCGGTGGCGGCAAAAAAGGCTCAGGAAGGCACAGGGCCACCGAAGCGGCCTCTTCGGTGTCGCTGAAGATGGCAGCCCCGTCGGCGACAAACGAGGCTCCTGTCACCTGCGAGAGCGCAACCACGGCAAGTGCCGCCCGCAGCCGCTCACCCGCAGCCAGCGCGCGGACCGGGGCGCCTACGGGATAGGCGCTAAACCCATGCTCGCAAACGGTGCGGCATGCGCGCGCAAGCCAGCTCCCGCGGTCAAGCCGCCCAGCGAGCTGGCCAAACGAGATCGCGGGCATGCCCCGAAGCTGGGTGCCGTGCCATTCATACTCACGAAGCGGGGAGCACGACCCAAATCCATCGCAGTCTGGGCACGCGTTGAGGCGCCCCCCCTCGACTTCCAACCAGCCGCCCCCCTTGCACCGCGTGCAGGCCTCCAGCGTGGAGAGGGCGAGCTTTGTGGCAACCGGATAGGATTCCCCGCACTGCAAGCACTCCCATGCTGGCCGAAACCGCCCTAGCTCCGTCGCAGTATCAGCGCGCCCCGCGAGGTGCAGCACGCGAACATGCACGCTGCCCCGCCCCATCCAGAGCGAGACACCGGCCCGAAGCTCGTCGGGGTGGCTGGCGGAAACGAGGCATACCACCGGCTCGCCATCCTCACAGTGCGCATCCTCCAGGCGAAGGATCTTTCCCGCAACGAGCACGCGCTCTGCACCGAGCAGCTCACACCGCTCGCGGAGCGAGATCTCGGCTCGCTCGTCTGCCAGCACAGCCGCCAGGAACCCGTCCGGCGGGAGATCAAAGGAGTGGATGTCTCCCGGCGCCTGCGCCAACGTGCCACACCGGCGACAGCGGGGAGCCAAGAGCGGAATGGCCGCATCGAGAAGCGCGCTATCAAGCGCAAAAGCCTCGAGCAGCGACGGCGCAAGAACGCCGAAGGGGGTCTGTCGCCTTGTGCCAACTGCTGGCGCCTGTAGCTGAGGGGCGACGAAGATCTCGCCCCCCCGATCCGCATCCCCTAGGCCGAGCGCGAGGTACTCCGCGTCAGGGAGGCGGCGCCTCCCCGTTCCACCGCTTGCCGGCGCACTCTCCTCTTTGCTTGTCGACATACCCCCCTTACCTTCCCCTGAGAGAGAGAGGGCGTCCACTGCCAACAGCACCTGCCTTGGCGGATACTAGCGAGCTAAACTCTCAGCTCTCTATTCCCGAAGCCGGACCCGTGCGTTATGTTGGGGCCAACGGGTGGTGGCAGTGCGAGCCAGCCTCCTGGTGCGGGTCGCCATACAGTGCAGCGCGAGTCGTTTTTCCACATCTTTCCACAGCTCGCATCGATCTGTGGGAAAGTATTTCAAATAGCTGATATACATACATAATGAAGCGTGTCC
The DNA here is from genome assembly GCA_017853605.1 of bacterium. Taxonomy (GTDB): domain Bacteria; phylum Bdellovibrionota_C; class UBA2361; order UBA2361; family OMII01; genus OMII01. The sequence goes on along the minus strand of JAFMJG010000010.1, from coordinate 22,216 downwards.
TCCAACCCCTCTGGATATACCTCACCGAGGCTTTCCACAGGGTTGCACAGGTACGCTCTCTCGGGCCCCTTTCAGTGCGCTGCCTGCTGCTGGTGGCGTTGGGCCTCTACCTCCTCGTTAGCCCGGTCGCACGGCACACCGACATCGTCTCTGCCGCTCTCGCCTACGGGCTTCTTGGCACTATCCTCACCCTTGCGGTCACAGTTGCCGCTCAGGGGCTCTTCCTGCGGCGCCACCTGGCGGTCGCCGTGGTGCCGCCCAGCGACGAGGGGATATCCGGCGAGGCAGTTCGAGTTGCAATCACCGTTCCTCGGCTGCGGCTGCTCCCGCTACTTTCGCTCGACCTGCGCCTCGAAAGCTCGGCAGCCGACTTCCCAAAGGCAGCGCTGCGCGTGACGGGCTTCAGCTCGGGCGATCGAAGCTTCACGCTCGACCTTACGCTGCCGCACCGCGGCGCATGGCCCCTAACAGCGCTTCGCTGCGAGGTGAAGGATGCGGCGGGACTCGCATGCGTATCGTGGCTGCAGCCCCTGGCCTCTTCCATAGAGGTCGGGCCCCCTGAGGCCGGAGAGACCCGGCTGCCGCTAATCAGCTCCACCCAGCGGCCCGGAGATCTCGCTGTCGACGTCTTCAATCGTCAGGGTGATCCGTTCGACATCAAGGCCTACCATCCATCTGACGGCATCAAGAAGATCGTGTGGAAGGCGTACGCAAAGAGCGGTGAGCTCCTTTCGCGCCATCCAGAAGCGTCGATGACGCCCGAGGGCTACGTCGTCATGATGGTGCTGGCGCGGCCGGAGGATGACGTAGTGTGCTCATCTGCCCTGGCGTATGCCCAAGCCGTCAGCGAGCTTAAGCTCGATGTCGTTGCGGGGTGCGAGGGGCTGGGCGGGCGCGCTCCCGCCACATCTCCTGCGCTCATGAGGGAGCTCCTCATAGACGCCGTCTGGGATGCCCGGCGCCAAGCTGGCGAAGCGCTTCAGGAGGACACCGTCTCGCTTCTCGACTTCTGCGCCAACCAGGCGCTTCGGGTGCAGGTGAAAAAGCTCCTTATTTTTTGCGCGGGGAGCCGCGTTGCCGAGCCTGCCGAGTCGGCGCGAATCCTGAAGCTGGCCGGCTGGCTTACGCTGCAAGGGATCGAGCCGGCCTTTTGCGTCACCGCGCCGGAGCGACTGCTCAGCGCAGCCCCACGGGGAGCGATCGGCCGCATAGCTCCCCTGGTTTTTGAGCCTGACCCAGCTGAGCCGCAGGGCGTGTCGGCCTCCCAGTACCGAAGCTTCCTCGCCCAGTGCCTCTCAAAGCAGTGGGAGGTGTTCGTATGAGCGCTCGCACTGGGCTAGGGCTCTTTTGGGGCGTGGTCGCTTTCCGCTGCCTAGGGGCGGCCATCGCTGCGCTCTTCGTCAACTCGCTAGTGCCTCTAGGAACCCCCGTTCCGGTCATCTGCCTCTTCGGCATGGCCGGAATTGTTGGCGCCTCCCTCGTGTCGCGCTCGCGCCTCACGTCGCTCGCTTTCGTCGCCTCATGCCTGGCGCTCTCCCTTGGCCCTCCGATGGGCGCCATCCTGCTGAACTGGCTCCTGTCGATCTTCGGCCTCTCATCGCTGCTGCTTGAAGATCTCGGGATGCACCTCGGGACCTGTGGCGTTGCCCTGTTCGCGGCGGCGATGACAACCTGGATGTTCTGGCGTGTCCGGGCTGCGGTGACGGCAGAGGCGATCGTGATGCTCGCGATCTCGGTCCTTCTCTTTGCTGGGCACCGTGACCTCAACTTTGACCGGCCGAAGGTGATGAACTCGCTGGCGTGGCGGCTTGAGGTCGATCCGCTTGCGATGCTCATCATCGTTGGCACCATCCTGGTGGCAGCCACGCTCGCCTACCTCTACCTCGCCTCGCTCGCCGCCCGGCCGCGAGCTGACGAAATCTCGGTCCGGCAGGCGCCCGGCCGAAGGCAGCTCGTCCTGACGGGGCTGATGCTCGCCGGCGTGGTGACGCTCGTCATCGGGATTGAGCGCGGCCTGTACGCGCACTTCAGCGCGCTGCTCCTCGGGCGAGTATCGAACGGCGTGGGCTCAGGGGCAAAAGAGGGCGTAAGCCCCCTCACCTTCCAGTCGGCGCTTGGCGCCTCAAGCCAGCCAACCGCGCTGGTGCGCCTTGAGGGTGACTACACCAACAACCCGTTTAGCCCCGTGCTCTACCTGCGCGAGACTGCGCTCTCTTCCTTCAACGGCCACGAGCTGGTGTTTGCAGGCAGGGCCTTCGACACCGATATCGCTGTCAGCCGACCCAACGAGCCCTACACCGGCAAGGAGGATCCAGAGCTTGGGGGAAGGAAGCCCCTCGTGCAGTCGGTCTACCTGATCGCCAACCACGACAATCCCTTTGCGGTGGACTATCCGGTCTCAATCGTGCAGCTCAAGAACCCGAAGCCCACCCGCTTTAAGGGCGCGTATCGCGCGTACTCAATCGCCCCCGCATTTGAGCTGGAGTCCCTCGCCCAGCACGGGGTGGGCGACCCACGGTGGACAGAGGAGGTCCGGCAGCACTACCTCACCCCCCATCCCGATCCGCGCTACAAGGACCTGGCCCTCAAGGTAACCAGCGGCCTCACCCAGCCCGTTGAGCAGGCCGAGGCGCTCGCACGCTACCTTTCAAAGACCTCCATATACACCCTCACTCCCCGCCACGAGGTAAAGGCGGGCGACGACCAGGTCGCGCCGTTCCTCTTCGGCGATCACCGCGGCTACTGCGTTCACTTTGCGCACGCCATGGTGTACCTGATGCGTTCGCTCGGCATCCCGGCACGCATCGGGACGGGATACTTCACCGACCTCAGCCAGTCGAAGGATGGCCACATCCTGCTCCGCATGAGCGACCGTCACGCCTGGCCAGAGGTGTTCGTCACAGGCGTCGGCTGGGTGCCGTTCGACGTGCAGCCCGAGCAGGTTGAGAACCACGCGGAGACGCAGGTCGACCCAAAGCTGCTTGAGGAGCTCATGGGCATCCTTCAGCCCGATGAGGAGCTCCTTCCTCAGGAGCTCGTCAAAGACGAGAAGGGCTTCAGCGACGAGGGCGGCGACTGGCTGCCAAACCCGCGCCGCGCAATCCCCGTTGCGTACCTGCTGCTGGCAGCCTTTGTTGCAGCGAAGCTCTTCTTGCGCTTCGGCTGGCGCGTGGCCCCCACGCCCCGCCTGAAGCTCCGGCTCGCCTACATCTCTGCAGCATCTGCCCTGTGCGATGCTGGGGTCTCCCGCGAGCTTGGCGAAACGCGCCTCGATTTCGCTGCGCGCGTTGCCCTTGCTGACCTCACTCCCCTCGCCCGGCTTGCGGTAGAGGAGGCTTTTGCGCCCTCCTCGCGCCTCGCCTCGCGCCAGGTGCAGGATGCGATGGCTGCGCTGGGCGCCCCGCTCGCAAGGCTGCCCCTCTGGAGGCGGGCCCTTGCGGCGCTCAGCCCAGCGTCGGTGGTTAAGGCAGCTTCAGGAGGAGGATGGTGATGATCGCTCTCCGCCGCTTTCTCGTGGCCGCTCCGCTGGCACTTGCAATCGCGCTCCATCCCGCCCGTGGTGCGCGAGCTCAGGACGCTGCGCTTGAGGAGCCAGGAGAGGCAGTGGTTGATCCCCTCGACCCATTTGACATCCTTGGGACAGAGGAGATCGTCTCCTCGAAGGACGATGACTCAAAGTCGGCTGAAGAGCTTCTGCGGGACGGCGTGCTGCTGCTGCAGCTCGACCGGCCCCTTGATGCCCGGACGAAGCTCATCAAGGCGCTCAAGAAGGATCCTGAAAACTTCCGCGCCTACTCGCTTCTCGCCGCGTACTACCTCAACTACGTGGGGCACTACCGCCTGGCGCTCAAGTACATCAAGCGGGCAGAGCAGCTCTTTACAGAGAAGTACGGCGAGCCTCCATACACATCGAGGGAGCTGCGCAGCGAGCACAGCGATCTCCTCTACTACATCAGCCAGATCCGGCTAAACCTTGACAACTATGAGGGCGCCCTCGGGACGCTCGACGAGTTTGAGTCCCTCGGGTACCGAAGCCTCATCGGCTCGCGGGCGAGCTGGTACCCAGGCTCGCGCGCGTGGGTCCTCATGAAGCTCGGGGACATTCAGGAGGCGATAAAGGTCGCCCGCCTCGGCGTGCTCGCTGGCGATGACGGCGCGCGCACGCTCAACATGCTCGGCATTCTGCTGTCGATGAACGACCAGCCCCAAGAGGCCCTCGAGGTCTTCCGCAAGGCGATCGCCCACGAGATGAGCCTCGGCATCGATGGCCAGCCCGGCACTCCCCTCAACAACTCGGGCGAGGTGTACAAGGAGATGTTCGACGACGAAAAGGCCGAGTCGAGCTTCCTGCGCGCCACGACGTTTAGGGACGGCTGCGAGCACATCCTCCCCAGCCTCAACCTCGCGCTGCTGTACGTGGACCAGCTGAAGCTTGAGGGCGCAGCCTCCGCAATGGATGCCTTCGACCGGTGCATCGCACAGTACCCCCTCAGAAACAACGAGGAGCACGTGGCACTCGAGAGCCTCGCCCGGGGCCGCGTGGACCTCCACACCGGCAACGTCGCCCGCGCCATTCGGCGTTTTGAGACAGCGCTCGACGGCACCCAGTGGTTCGGCAAAATAGGCACCAACCAGAACGACCTCCTCGTTGCCAGCACCATCTCTCTCGCCCAGGCGCTGCGCGCCGAAGCGAACATCTTGCGCGCCACTGTGCCGCCCTCGTGGGCTGCCTGGGCCGAGAGCGAGAAGCGCATCGCCGCAAACTCCCTGCGGGCATGGTGGCTCATGCGCCGCGCGCGGCAGATGCTGATCGGCGAGCTCAAGCGGATCGAGGATCTCACTATCAGGAACACCGACAGCCTCCTTGAGTACCCGACCCTGGGAGACGTGCTTGCCGGGCTTTCAGGGGCCGCCTTCGGCTCAAGGATGTCGCAGCAGCTCGCTATCGACAAGCGGTCGGCGGCGCAGCTTTTTTACCGGGCATACGCAGCGCAGGCGAATCGCGGAGTCTTCTCTCGCAGCGAGTCGGGCCGCATTCTCGATGAGGTGATGCTTGCTGCCCGGCCGGGGCTTGATGAGCTGCTGAAGATCCAGGTGATGTGCCTCCGCATGGAGGGGCTGCGCGAATCCTCGGAGCGCTACCGCGACCTCGCGTACCGGGTGTTCTACACCGCGGCTCCCGAGCTTCGGAACCGCGCCCTTCGGCTGCCTGTGCGGATTGACCGCGCTTCTCTCGATCCTCGGGTGTCGGGGCTCATTGAGGATGGCCCCTTCGTGGACGGCGGGGAGAGCGGCGTGCTGTGCTCAATAACGGGGGCGCCGTCCCCGGCCGGCGGGGCAGAGATTAGGGCCTCGTTCTCGTGCCCTGGCAACACAAGCAAAAATCGCGTTGTGGGGGATGTTGATCCGGCAGCAGTTGTGAATAAACTATCGGATGCCCTGTTTAGGGAGGAGATTCAAAATGGCGGTAACAGCTGAACAGCACGGCGCGGCCCACCGGACAGTTTCGGGGATCTGCTCCTCGCTTGAGCGGGTCATCAAGGGCCGCAGCGACACTATCAGGCTCGTCGTGGCTGCGCTCGTCGCCGATGGCCACGTGCTTCTTGAGGACTACCCAGGCTCCGGCAAGACCACCCTCTCAAAGACCCTCGGGCGGCTCATTAGCGAGGATCCTGCCGGGCAGTCGCGCCACCCATCAGCTGCGCGCGATCCTGTCCTCCCGTTTCGGCGCATCCAGTTTACCCCTGACATGCTCCCGGGCGATGTCCTCGGCGTCAACGTGTTTGACCCGAAGACCGGCCAGTTTCACTTCATGCACGGGCCGGTATTTGCGCACATCGTCCTCGCCGACGAGATTAACCGCACCGGCCCCAAGGTGCAGGCCGCATTCCTAGAGTGCATGGCCGAGAAGCAGGTGACGCTCGACAACGTAACGCGCCCCCTCGACCAGCTCTTCTTTGTGCTCGGCACGCAGAACCCCCTCGACATCGCTGGCACCTACCCGCTGCCCCAGGTGCAGCTTGACCGCTTCCTGTTCAAGGTCCCGATGGGCTACGTGGACGCCCAAACCGAAGGCTCCATCCTCGAGTCCCACTCGGCGATCCGGGAGGGCTCCCTCTCAATCGAGCCGGCATGCACGAGGAGCGACATCCTCGACGCCCGCATCGCCTGCGAGGCCGTGCACGTGCAGCCGTCGCTGCGCGAGGCGATAGTTGCCATCGTCCAGGCCACCCGCAACAACCCCATGATTCAGTTCGGCGCCTCCACCCGGGCTGCCCTCATGCTCCAGAGCGCGGTGCGCGCCTGGGCGCTCATTAACGGCCGTGATTACGCGACTGAGGATGACCTCAACTACATCGCCCCGTTCGTCCTGCTGCACCGGCTGCGCTTCCACGCAGGCGCTGGCGACGCCAGGGATGCGCTGCGGGCCCTGATGGCGCCGGTAGTTGAGCGGCTTGTCCGTGCGGCCTAGGGGGACAGGATCCCCGCCACACTACGAAAAACACCCAAAAAACGCCTGATTTTGCGCGAAGCGCCGGGCACCCTGCCAAAAAGTTGCGTCCCCAATGGCGAAAGAGGCCCGGACCATAAAGCGATTCCGGCTATCGGGCGAAGACTCCTTTATGCAGCTCCTCAGCACGCCCTGGATTCCTTTGGCCCTGGCCTTCATAGCCGGCATTGCGACCCTAGCAGTTTTTCGTATCGGGTGGCCGTTGCTGCGCCGCCGCTCGGCAGACAGGTCGGTGCGCGCCAGGGCGCAGTGGTTCCATGAGCGCGTGACCGGCTTCCGGGAGCAGGCGACAACGCTCGACCAGCACTCAAACGAGTATGTGGCGGTGTTCAACGACGACCATTGGGCATCGCTCATGAAGATGCTCCAGCAGCTTGAGACCGTTGACCACCAGATTCAGCGCCTGCTCGCCTGCGGCAAGCGCGATGACGCGCTTAGCCTGCTGAACTACATCTGCGACTCGCGCCGCAGCCCGTCGATGGAACAAGTGGCTGAGGGGCTTGAGGAGATGGCGGAGCTCGTGAACTGGGAGCAGGTAGTGCACTCTATGCTGCGCCGCGTGATATCGAATTTAGAGACGGCAACGAGCTCTGCAGAGCGCATCGCTGCGTCGCCGGTGTCGAGGCGCAGGCAGCCGACGATCGTTACCTTGGCGGACCTCAAGAAGAAGCTCCTTGAGGACGAGCCATTCCCGCCAGAGGGCTGACGGCTGCTAGAGCAGGCTCTCTATCCTTACGGCCTCTACATGCTGGCCGCCGAGGAAGAGGCCCGCCAGCTTGTTGAATTGGCCAACCTCATCAGTGACGAAGTACTGTGTGGCACCCCGGCCCTGGGCAGGCGCGCCCGGCAGCCCAAGAAGATCCTGCACGTCGCGCGCAATCGCCTTAGAGCACTCGACAACGGCAACGCCATCGCCAAGGAACCGCCTGATTGGGCCGATCAGCAGCGGGTAGTGCGTACAGCCCAGGATCACGGTGTCGACACCCTGCGCCTTGAGCGGGGCGAGGTAGAGCTCAGCAACCTTCTCTACGATCTCCCCATCGAGCATCCCCGCCTCAACGAGCGGCACAAAGAGCGGGCACGCCTGGGAGGTCACCTTGACGCCCGCCTCCCGCTCCCGCAGCGCGGCCTCGTAGACCCCGCTAGCCACCGTCGCATTGGTTCCGAGCACCCCGACCACGCCTGAGCGGGTTGCTGCCAGCGCCTCGCGCACTGCCGGCACAACGGTGCCGATAACTGGCACTGAGAGCTCGGCCTCGAGGGCAGCAATCGCGATAGACGAGGCGGTGTTGCAGGCCACGACTATGAGCCCGACCTCCTGCTTGAGAAGGAAGCCGGCACACTCGCGCGAGTAGCGCACGATCGTGTCCGCGCTCTTCGTGCCGTAGGGAAACCGGGCGTTGTCGCCCAAGTAGGCGTAACGCTGCCCTGGGCACGCGCGGTGAAGCTCGCGCAAAACCGTCAGGCCGCCAAGCCCGCTGTCAAACAGCCCAATCGATGTTCCGCCAGACAAAAGCATCGCCGAAGTGTATCGAGAGCAGGCGGAGTAGACAAGCTTGCGGGCGCTCCTTGCAGGGCCGCCCAACAAAGGGCGTTCATGCACTTACGCCTTGTGCCGACGCCAGGGACCGGGCGCCTATCTCCTATCCCCGCTGCCTCTCTCCCAATGCCAACGCATCGTCTTGAGCGCGCCGGCTAGCACCTGCCGGGCCCGCTCACGCGTTATCCCAGCCTGGTTCCCTAGCTCCTCAAGCGTCATCTGAGTTTCGTGCCCGATTCCGAACCGGAGCCTCACGAAGTGGCGCTCTCGCTCGCTCAGGCATGCCAAGAGCTTGTCAGCGAGCTCCCTGTTTTCTGCCGACTCAAAGATCTGCTGAGCCTCGCTTTCGCCCCTGTCCCTGAGCTGGGCCGCAAGATTGAGGGCCGTGCCGGAAGGGCCGGGAACGTCCCCTATCCTCTTAATTCCGGTCGCCATCCGCAGCAGCGCCCGGGCAGTAGCGAGGCTTAGCTGGTGGCGCTCTGCGATAGCAGCGGCATCAAGGGCACGAAGCTCCTCTTCGGGCAGCCGTATGAGAGCTGCGTAGCTTGCCCGAGCGTACAAGGGCACCCTAACGCTGGAAAAGATCCGATTGCGCTCCTCAGTCGTGAGCTGTTCGGCGCAATAGCCAGCATAGGTGGAAAAGGCCCGCTTCAGGCCGGGATCAAACCGCTCGATCGCCTTGAGTAGCGCGAGGCGGGCGGCCTGCAGCACGTCGTCGCGAACGTGCCAGGCATCCCGCTTTGAGCTCCCTAACACGAACCCGAGCGCGGCGTTGGCCGCATAGATGTAGCTCTTGAGCGCGATGTACTCATCCCGCACCGCGAGCATCTCCCCGATGCGGGCGCTAGTCTCTGAGGCTGTGCCCCCAAGCTCGCTCTCAAGCCCCGCCCTAAGCCCGTCATCGTGGCTGCGGCTTGCCTCGATGAGGCATCTTCCCCTCTCTTGGACCTCAGACGAAAGCTCGATCGCCTCCTCTGGCAGTGGCGGCAAGCTGCTCAGCAGCCTGCCGAGCCTCTGCCACGCTGGCCATGCCCCTGAGCTGCTCACGCCTGGGGCTTGCAGCTTCTCCTCAAGGAATGACACCGCCGCGCGAATCTCCCCCACGATATCCTGCCCCGACCTCGCATCGGTCGGCTTTCTGAAGACGGCTGATGGGATCTTAAGCTCTCCCTCCAGGCACCGCTTAAGCTCGGCGGTCCGACGGGCCGCGACGAACGGAAAGGAGTGCAGGCGGGCCCAAAACTCGTGGCGACGCTCCGCTAAGACATTGAAGAGCTCACACAGCTCCTGTTTCGGCAGCCGGGGAGCAACGTCTGGCGAGCCGCTGGGCGCAGCCCAGATCTGTTGCATCCGCTCGCTGCAGGATCGGATCGTTTCCATCAGGCCCTCAAGCTCGCCGGCGAGCTCCCTGCATCGGAGCTGCGCAGAGCGTGGGGCCTTTTTGAGGTCTCCCCGCGCAAGCTCGGCAGCGATCGAAGAGGCCCACCTCTCGGCACTGGCAACCTGGCAGCGCAACGAGGCTCGGGCTTCGGGCGTCCTGGAGATAATTATGGCGCTCAGCGCCGGCAGGCTTTTGACTGATCGCCGGGCGATCTCCACCGCAGCCTCATGCGACTCCATGACCTCTGCGGCTGAGGGGGTGGCGGGGCGCTGCTGCCTTTTGGTCGTGTGCTGAGGTGTCCTGGGGCTCATAGGTCCTTAAAATTCAGGGTCAGGGAGGCTACCAACCAACACGGAAAATGCAACGTGGTGGGCCGGTTCTTCGAGGCGAAATGCGGTCCCCATAGCCATCCCAGACCGCAAAAAAAATCCAAGCCCCTACGCATGGTTATCCGCTCTCGCCATTTTTTTGGCCGCAGCGCGAGCTTAGTGCCCTGATTCGTAATACCTTTTTGGCTTCTATGCGCCGCCTCCCGTCAAGCCAAAGCCCCACGCGACCCGTCTGCCACGCCACTGGGCGGCGCCAGCACGCCACTGGGTCTCTCTCCCTGCCGCACGCCACGCAGCCTAGGGGCGCCCGCAACGCCCGGCCGGCCGCATCGAGCGCGAGCATCGACATTCGGGCTGCGGCTCATCAGCACCAGGCCAAAGTCTTCGACGCCCAGATGGAGCGCGGCAACAAGATCCTGCCCTCCAGCCACCCATGCCACGTCGCGCTCTCGGCAGCCGTGAATCGTGCAGCCGAAGAGCTCGGGCTAAAAGGCAGCCCCATCTCGCTGACGATCTTCGAAAGCTATCCCCGTATCGATCTCGACGAGGCCACCTCCCTCGACCTCGAGCCCTACCTTCCTCAGGCTTTCATCAATCCGGTCACGCGGCGTATCTACGTCAACACCCAGCTCCTTGAGGCCCTTGACCACAAGCCAGAGCTCATTCACCCAGTGCTCTACCACGAGCTCGCCCACCTGATCTTTGCCGGCTCCACGAAGCAGCGCATCGCCTCTTGGGTTAACAACCCCTTCGGTGACCGGCTGCAGTCATACGAGATTGAGTATCACTGCGATCGGGTTGCAACGCTCCTGTCATCACTATTCGGCGAGCCCCCACAAGGTATGGGCAACGCCCTCCGCAAACTCATGGAGTATGAGGACCTGGTCATTGGGCGCTCCGATTACAGGGATGAGGAGCGCGCCGGGATCCTCAGCGACCTCAGGGATGTGCCGCTGCTGAGCACGCACCCCTCGACGCTGCGGCGCTGCCGCGCGAACGAGGTGCTCACCAACAAGCTGCCTCGCTCTGCAGCGAGCCCGGCGCCAGCGCTGCCGGCCCCACAGCCTGCTGACCTGCTGCTTCCGCGCTCGTTTCCCGAGGATCTGGAGCCCCTCATAGTGCAGAAGGACCTCAAGCTCATGGCGCCAGGCGCCCTTCCCCGACAGAGGGAAGAGATCCTCGGCCACTACGCTACTGCCTTTGCTCCAGGGCTTTCTGAGCCAGACGAAGACCTGGCGCCGCCCCTCGCCATCCGCGACCTTCTCGACGGGAATCCCTCCTCAGAGCAGATCGCCGACTGGCATGCCGCCAGCGCCCTGTACTTTGGCTTCCACGAAGAGGAGTTCCTGCAGGAGTGGCTCGACGAGATCTCGGGCTGCTCACTCGAAGAGTCGGCTGCGCTGCTGCGCGGAATGGATCCGGGCCGCTACCTTCCAGAGCACAGGCTGCCAGCCACTGACGAGCTGATGCAGGAGCCCCTCTACCTCTTCACGACTGGGGCGATCGTCAACCACTACATCGCACTGCGCCTCGCAGAGAGCGCCTCCCCTGCCGCGATCTTCTCGGAGCTCGTAGGCATGGCACGGGAGACGGAGCTCTCGTTCGGCGGCAGCCCGATCTTCCTGACGAGCGAGCTGTCGAGCCTCGCACACGCTTTGGCGACGAGCCCTGACGAGAGCGAGCACCAGCTGCTCGTCTCGCTCGTTGACTCTCTCCCCTCCCTTCGCCTCGGGCTCACCGACGGGGCGGCTCTCGCCGAGAACCCCAGCCCATCTTCCTACTCTCCGTCCCCAGTGCGCGCAGCTATCGACAGGCTCTCGCAGGCGCCCGCTGGCCCACGGAGAGAGTCGACGCTCCTCCGCGAGCTGCAGCACCACGCGCTCGCTCGCGCCCTGGAGCAGAAGGCGTCAGACCTGCTCGCGCCCGTCCTCATCCGCAGGATTCCTGGCGGCTCCGTTGCAGTGATGGAGACCTCCCCTTTTTCTGGCGAGGCGCCATTCATCCTCATTTCCTTCGGCGATCAGCCGCTGTCCGCCGATGACCAGGCGCTCATCCGGCAGCGGCTTACGCAGCTCGTTGAGCGGGAAAACCGCAAGGTTGTGGCCCGTTTTAGCCTCAACCCGGCAGACACCCCGCCGGTTGACCATGAGCGGATGGAGAAGCTGCTGCAGGAAGCTGTGAGCCTCTCTGAGGCGCTCCTTGAGCACCCAGCGCCCACTGAGGCCGTCACGCGGCGATTCTTTCAGGAGCAGCTCCCAGCCCTGTGGTCGCAGCACGACCTTAACGACACTGACCAGCTCCTCGACGGCGGCAGGAGCCTCCTGTGGAGCCGCAACGCAATATACCTTCCCCTCTCGGACATGCTCTCTGATGCGATCAAGTGCCGAGGAGAAGATGCGGCGCGGAGAGAGTTCGTCGGGCAGGGCCGAGAGTCGTACGAGAGCAGCCGGTGCCTCCATCTTGAGGCGCTCTCCCTCCCGCACGTGCTCGCGCAGCTCCTCTGGAACGACCTTCACGCTGCCAGCTACGCGAGCCTTCCCGAGGGCCTGGAGAAGGCGCAGGAGCTCCTCAAGCTCCGGCCGTTCAAGAGCGCGGCGCGCGACCTGATGCTGTGTGAGGCTCTCTCGCTCGGAAAGCTCTCGTACCTCGACGACATACGGCACCTCCAGCCGCGCATCATGCGCGAGGAGAGCACCGACGTGCTAACGCTCATCAGGGATGCCTTCATGAATGAGGGGCTCGCACAGACGGCTGAGGCCCGCCTCTTTCAGCTGCACGGGGCTGCCGAAAGCGCCCTTATGGCCCACCCCGACATCGCGCGGACGCTGCTTCGCGCGCTCAAGCCCCAGCCCGAGGAGCTGCAGCGCCTCGCGGCGCAAGAGCCGCAGCTGAGGGCCATCCTCGGCTCCTTCTCGGCCGCCTCACGGGAGCGAGACCGCCACCTTCGGCCCTTCGTTGACGGCGCGAACTCAATCGCCCTCAAGGAGGCGCTCGGCGCCCTTCTCGCCGATCCTTCGGCATCGCAGGTCCGGGGCGACGTGGAGTTTGAGTCCCGCGTAAAGCTCGACTCCGTGTTCCAGCTCGTAAGGCTCTACACCCCGTATGACAAGGCGCAAGCGCTGCTCTACTTCATGGGCGAAGAGCGTTTCTCCTCGCCCGCCAAGGCGTGGTTCAATGGCAGCCAGGCGGACAACATTAGCGACTACTGCAATCCCTCACGCCTCATTACCTCCAAGTCTCCGGTTTCCACCCCCGACTGCCTCATCCGCGCCCAGAAGCGCTTCGGCATCGCCATCTCCACAGTAGAGGGGCTCCAGAGCGGCCTCCTCAACGAGCGCACGATCACGGACTTCTTTGCAGAGGCGCTCTCTGGCGAAAAGGGCATCTACAGCGACGAGCGGGCCAGGGATGCGTTCTTTAAGGCCGCCGGCGCCGCGATCGTGCAGAACGCGTTTGGCGCCTCCCGTCTGCCCAAGACGAAGCTTGCCGAGCTCTCGGCCTTCGTTGCGACGGCTTTCGCCGCGTGCCCCGAGCGCCGCTTGCCGATGGTGCTCCTCAAGGTGTGGGAGGCATCCCGTGGCTCCTCTTCGGACGTGCCGACCCTCACGGCGAGCATCCTGGCCTCCATGGGGCCGGCCTTCGTCAAGTTTGGGCAGAAGCTTGCGACGCTTAACGTGCCCCCCGAGTACAAGCGGGCTTTCCGCTCCCTCTCGAGCGAGAACCGCGAGTGCGACTCGACCCTCTTCTACCACACGATCCGCTCTATCTACGGCTCGCACGCCTTTGACAACAGCTGCAGCGGCCGCAAGATCGCGGAAGGATCGATGGCCGCAACGTTCGAGTGCCGTGTCCCGGGTGCCGCCGCGGCCTCGGTTGTAAAGCTCATTCATCCCTTCATTCATGACGAGATCGAGACAGATTGCGCGTTCGTCGCGACGCTCGTCCGGCACATCAACACGGCGCGCCCCTTCGGGCAGCTCGCCCTTCCGCCGAACACGGCAGATGTCATCCGCCAGCAGCTGCGCGGCCAGACCGACACCGATCGCGAGGTGGCGAACACCGCCCTGCTGCGCTCAGTTCTCTCTTCCGGGCGTGGCGGAGTGCTCTTTAGGGTTCCCGAAGTTACACACGCCTTGACCCGCCCGGGGGCTATCGTGACGCCGCTCCTTCCGGGCTACGAGCTCGACAGCCCAGAGATAGCCAAGCACGGGCTCGACAGCGGCGCGATCAGGAGATCCGTGGGGCTCGAAGTGCTGCGCATGATGCTCGTCGAGGAGGCGTACCAGTCAGACGTCAACCTTGGGAACTTCGGGGTGCTCTACGATCCCGCAACGGGCCGTCCGGCGCTCCAACGCGGCATGCCGACGGTCGTATGGTACGACGCGGGCGCGGTTGAACCGATCTCCAAGGCTGACCAGAAGCTCCTCCTGCAGGCCATCAGGGCCGCCTTCCTTGAGCCAGCGCGCGTTCCGCAGCTCCTGGCGACGATGCTTAAGGCGGGGCCAGGCACGGCAGGGCGTGCCGAGCAGGCCTGCCGTGCCTTCCAGGAGCGTCTCGCAGCGAGCCCGGCAGCGCTCACGCTCGAGGGCGTGCGGGACACCGTGAACTCCTTTTTTGACCTCGTCAGCGCACAGGGGCTTGAGATAGAGGAGCGTTGGCTCGTGCTGGCGAACACCCTCAGCATGGCGGCCCCCCTTCTCGAAGGGGTGTCGAGTGAGGAGATCATGCCCGTCGTCATCGACGCCCTCAAGCGCCACAAGATGCTCTCCATCACCGACACCATCGCGCACTCGGTTTCGAAGTGGCTCGGTCTCTAAGGGCCTGCCGGGCAGGGCTCTTCCCCTCCTATGCCCGCCCCCGCCACACTCGGGATGCAAGGCTGTCTTAGCCTCAACCTATTCGCCCCCCGGGGGCACCTATGCTAGGGTGCAGGCTCACCTGTAAGGGAGCGAGACATGTCCTTTCTGAAAAAGCTGCGCGATGAGGTCAGGGAAGTTCTTCCCGCTGTCCTCTTTCTCTTCGTCACATTTCACCTCATCGCCTTCACGAACTCGCTCCTCCTTGAGTCGTACAGGATTACCCCTGCCCGCTCGATGTTTGCCACTATCGGGGCGCTCGTCGGGGGAAAGGCGATCCTGGTCGCTAACAGGCTGCCGATCACTCACTTCTTCCGCGCCAGGCCGCTCATCCTGTGCGTGCTGTGGCGCTCGGTGGTGTACGGGGCGTTCTGTGCGCTCTTCCTTACGACTGAGCACTTCGTGTCCGGAGCGCTGCACGGCAAGACCCCCGCCGAGACGATCGCATCGGAGCACATCTCGGCAGCGCACATGTGCGCCAACGCAATCTGGCTTGCGGTTTCGCTCGTGCTCTTTAATTCGTACGTTGAGCTTGATCGCGTCTTCGGCAAGGGGACGCTGCGCAAGGCGTTCCTGAGCGCCCCGCAAGGGATCCCAAGCTCCAGAGGCGATCTGCCCGCTTAGGCGCGCTTGCCGCGCGAGGGCCGAATGCCGCTGGCGCTTCATCCCGGCCGTGGAGTGCAGCGCCAGCGGCTGCACCAGCCGCTCAAGGCACGAGAGCAGGCCCCTTCCTGCCGCAGGCACGGGCGTTTCTTTTGCCCGGTTCCAGCCCGTCTCGGGCCTCAGTATTGGGGCGAGGCCTGGCTCACTCGAAGCTCCTTCTCCATCACCAGCAGCCCCTCGTCATCAGGCGGCTGGCCAACGGGGGTCCAGCCCCGTGAGCTATACAGCTGCGCTGCCGCTCCGTTCGAGGGGCTGACCCGCAGCCGGGCGGGGCTTAGGCCCTGCCCACTCAAGAGGTCCTCTGCTTTGCCCAACAGGAACCCGCCGATACCCCGCCTGCGCCACTCGGTGACCACGTATATGAGGTAGATCCACCCCCTGCTTGGGCCAGACGAAGCGCTTCCAGCTTCGAACTGGCCAACGATGCGCCCATCGATCCATGCATGGCAGCACGAGCCCGGCAGCGCGCTCATCTTGCGCTCGAGCCACTGCAGGTACCGCAGCCCACCCTGGTGATCTGCGCCCCAAAACCTGCTTGAGTTCCCGTAGCTTTCGATGAATGACTCGCCCCTGAAACGGAGGCACTCGTCTGCATGAAGCTTGAGGTTGATCGGCTCAACCTGAATTACGCCTCTCCACTGAAGATCCCCGCGATGCATATCCACGAAACCCCCGCACTGTGCCCTCGCGCCTGGCCAAGAGAGCCACGGTCCCGCCACAGCCAGCGCTGGGTATCCCGTTGCATCTCACGCGTCAAGGCGAAAAGCTAGCCAGCCGCGACCAGCCTGATACCGAACAGGAAGATGGGCTCCGCTCACAGTCCCCGTCACCCCTCCCAGGTATCCCCCCCCGGGGGCGGGACGTGTCACGACGAGAGAGAGCGGGAGAGAGGCGCCTGATAGATTGTGGCCAAGCGCCGCTACCGGAGCCCCGACAGATCTGGCCCGATTGCGATGTAGAGCCCAATGATGATGAAGAGAGCCGCTGGAATGTAGCGCAGGTGCATCGGCTCATTAAGAAGCAGCGCTGCTGCGGCGGCCGCGAACAGGATCCCCAAGCCGGCGATCATGTCGTACTGCGCGACCGGGATGAGCTTGATCGAGTACATGTAAAGGATCCATCCGGCGAGATTGATCGCCGCAAATGCGAGAAACCCAAAAATCTTTCCGCGATCCGGGATGAAAAAGCCCCCCCGCCCCTCGGTGATGAACAGCAGGAGAAACGCGCCGATGGCAAGCATGCCTGAAGAGATCCCGATGAAGAGCAGGTTAGGAAGGTCGATCCCCGTCTTTTTGATCACTGGGCCGACGGCGGCGTAACAGATCACGGCCAACAGTGCAGCGAGGTAGGGAAGCATCCCTTGAGAGTAGCTTGGGAGCAAAGGGGGCGGCAACCTCCCCCGTTCATGGGGGCGGCTCACGATCACCGCTGTGGCGACCATATTTGCCCCAGCTCCCTCGGGGTGGTACACGGTAGCTTATGGGCTCACCCGCTGTTCCACCCTACTGGCGCCAGGCCTGCCGCGAGCTGGGGCGCTCAGACCCCATCATGCGCCGCCTCATCAGCGAGTACCCGGACGCGCGGTTTGGATCCCGTGGCTCCGCATTCGAGACCCTGCTTCGTGCCATCGTTGGGCAGCAGATATCGGTCAAGGCTGCGCAGGCAGTGTGGGCTCGCTTCGCTGCGAAGGCGGGCGAGGTGTCGCCAGGGCGGGTGCTCGAAATGCGCTCCGAGGCGCTGCGCTCGTGCGGCCTCTCCCGGCAAAAAGCGATGTACATCCGGGATCTCGCCAACCACTTCTCTTCGGGCAAGCTCCAGCCGCGGGGCTTTCGCGCCAAGGGGGATGACGAGCTGATCGCGCTGCTGTGCGATGTGCGCGGCATCGGCCGGTGGACGGCTGAGATGTTCCTGATATTTCACCTCAACCGCCCAGACGTGTACCCGCTCCAGGACATCGGGCTCATCCGGGGCATAGAGAGGAGCTACGGCGGTGGCGCGCCGATGCCAAAGGACGAAATCATCGCCATTGGCGAGCAGTGGCGCCCCTGGAGAACGGTTGCCACCTGGTACCTGTGGCGAAGCCTCGACCCATTTCCTGTTGAGTACTAGCCGCATTCTCGCCCGCTTCAGGCTCCAGGCATCAATCTGCTTGGCATTCGATCACAGCAACCCCAGGCCGCTCTGTGAGCGGGCTGGCGCATGCAAAAAAGAGAGCGGCCAAGCCCTAGAGCGCCACGCTACCCAATCCCCCTAGCCAGCAGTCCGAGAAACTACCACCCTCCCCAGAGGCGGCCTGTTTGACTGCGCAGGAGAGCGCCGTGGGCTCAAGCCTCCCTAACCGAAGGCCGTTCGATATGTAGGCTTTTGGCCCCAACCCAAGAAGGAGGGATGGTGCTCCATCGATTCACCCTCATCAGCACCTCATTGGCGCTCATCTGTGCCGTCATTGGCCCATTAGCCGTAATTCGCGGAGAGGCGCAGGATGTTGGCAGCCCGGAGGACGCGATCTCTGGCAACTGCCCGAATCCGGGAGAAGTCGACGCGGGATGCGGCTGCGGCAGGCCGGCGCCATCGCAGTCGTTTATTTGTGACCGCTGCAACGACAACACTGACTGCCTGCCCACCTTCACCCCGACTCCCCAGCCCCCTAACACGCCAACAGCAACGCCGCCTCCACCTGAAACCGCAACACCAACTCAAACACCGACTGAAACCTCAACGCCGACTCAAACACCAGCTGAAACGCCGACGCCAACGGCGAGTCCTTCTCCCTCTGAGACGAGCTCACCAACAGCGACACCGAGCCCCTCTAAAACCTCGACACCGACCCACACACCAACTCCGACGTCAACAAGAACACCCACGAGGACCCCGACCAACACCCCCACAGCCACTCCCGAGTGCTACAAGATCTCGTTTGCGAACCTGGCATCAAACACAACCTTCTCTGGCACCTCTACAACCCACAATCCCTTCCCCGCGGTTCCGGCCAGCTATCCAAGCTGCCTCCAGGGCCTGAAGGACACGGCAGAGGGCTTCCGGACATACACGCGCTTTTACGACCCCTCGAGTCTCTCCGCTGGCGACAAGCAGAAGTGGGTGGAGGGGTGCAAGCATGCCTGTGACCTGATAAGCAGTGGCGCTTACCCGGGGCTGCGCCTTAACAAAGACTACAACAAGCCCCCCGGCACCCTGGTTTCTACGAATGCAGCATGCAGGAACAATAATGGCTGCAGCACCGATCTCGACAGGTGCAAGGCCCGTTGCGAGACGAAGCAGGTTCGGTTCTCCTTCCGAGGAGACAAGCAGACCCACCTGTGCAATGAAGCCTCCGACCCATGCATCGGAGAGAACCAGTACGGTGATGACAACGCCGTGACATCTGTTTTGCGCTCTTTCGGGATAGACTGGTCGAGGCCCCCGAACGCCAGGAACCTCACGTGCACGACCTGGTGCGGCGCCGGCCAATGCAATCACTACCAAAACCACTGCGTAAGAGGGCAGTTTTTTATGGATGCGAGCTGCAACCTCATCCCGGTAGCGCAGGGGGGGCGCCGCTGCCGTACAGGGTTTGACATGACCTTCGATCCATCTTCGCCCATCTCGCTCCTTTGGAGCCCTGGGGCCTCTATTGGCAGGGAGGCGTCGATCGTGCAGTTCAAGCTTGACCTGGCGTCGAGGTCGTCCTGGTTTATGTGGTACGGCTCGGCTGACACGCCACTCCTGGTCTACGATCCGGAGCGCACGCGCACCGTCTCATCAGCCAAGCAGCTTTTCGGCAACTGGACCTTCGGCGGCAAGGCAACCGCCAGCATCGCGCCGCCATCGGCTCTTGCGCCGGGCGGCCCGGCAGGCACTCCGTGGCGGGATGGATATGAGGCGCTGGCGACCCTCGACGCTGACGGAAGCGGCGACATCGCACACGATGAGCTTGCGCCCTTGGCTCTCTGGTTTGACCGCAACCAAGACGCTAAAACCCAGCCTGGTGAGGTGGTCGGGCTCACTGAAGCTGGGGTGACCG
Organism: bacterium; assembly: GCA_017853605.1. Lineage (GTDB taxonomy): Bacteria > Bdellovibrionota_C > UBA2361 > UBA2361 > OMII01 > OMII01. Next base: position 2,915 of record JAFMJG010000010.1, on the reverse strand, counting down.
CTCTCAGCCTCGGCCCAACCTCAGTTGATCCGCGAACCCGCAACGTAAGCGTCCAGAGCGGCTTCACCCGCCTCGTTGAGGGGCGTGAGATTCGCGGGGGCACCGTTGACTGGTTCGGCAACGGTGCTGCCTCCCTTCAGGAGCTTGTGATTCAGCAGCAGTCGCTCGGCGAGCAGGGGGCTTCGAGCCTGGACTCCCTCCTGCCCTCCCCAAGGGATCTGGTGCCACTCGCCCAAAACGGCGAAGAAGATTCCCTCCCTCTTAGCGTGCCGGGCTCGAAGCTCACCGGCATCTGGACGTGGCGGGCCGACGGGGAGCCTGACAGCCTGCGAGACCGCGGAGCCCTCATTATGCGCGAGCACGCCGATGGCTGGCTTGAGGTCGTATCAGTGGCTGAGGCCCCGATCGAGCACCCTTCCGGGACCGTCCGGGCGCTGGGCAGCTTTAAGGTTATGGGCGGCAGTGCCCGGGCACTGCCTGACGGCAGCATTGAGATCTCTTTCTCGTCGCTCGACGGTGAGGCATCCGGCAACAAGGCGGCTGCATCGGCCACCACCAACGCTCGCCTGAGCCGAGACGGCATCCTAACCGGCACAACCAAGGAGAGAGCGCAAACCGAGCAGGGAGAGGGAACCTTCACGTACTCGTGGGCCGCAACGCGGACGCGCTAGCGAGCAGCGGGCCCTCCTGGCGCCGCTCCAGTGATCACCTCCGGCTTCCGCCTGACTCGCCCGCTACAGGCTCCACGCATCAACCCACTCGATATCGACTACCTCGAACCCGAGCCCCTTTGTCAGGCGCTCGTGCAGGTCGGGGAGGTGCCCCACTCCGTAAAAGATCGCCAGGTGCTTCTTGCCGAGCCGGAGCTGCTCCTCTGTCACTCGCACGGCAGCGGCGTTTCGGTCGTTAATCAGCGCTACTCCCTGCTCACCTTGCAGCGCTTTCATGAACACGTCTGATGACGCCAGGCCCTGCGCAAACACGAGCTTTATCTTCTGCCGTTCGGCTTCGGTGGGGCCGCGCAGCGCGATCATGATCGGGTTGATGCCATCCAGGCGCTGCTCCTCGAAGCCTGCCTGGCGCATCTTCTCTTTCAGCTCAGGGTTAAACGAGAGCCTCAGCAGCCTCAGGAGCAGCGACGGCAGCGTCTCGCCACGCGCTGTCATCGCGTCACTCAGCTGCCCCGGCGTGAGGTCAGCATGCACAAAGTTCGGCGCGCGATAGTCGATGCCGTTGAGCTGGAACTGAAGCCCGAGCAGCGACGCCATCGCAACCTGAATCATCCCCACAACCGAGCGGTTCTCTGAGTCAAGCCGAGCGGCAAACTGCCCTGGGTCTCCCACAAGCTCAAAGAGCACGGCGTCGTACCCGGCGAAGCGGCGGTTGAGCGCTGCGTAGTACTGCGGCTCGCCGAGGTGAACTGCGCCCACAAAATCAACCGTCTCGCGCCCGCCCAGCACGGAGCCGCGCGCATACCGCACTATCGGAACCTGCAGGACCCCTGCCTGTCCCTCCCGAGGGGGAGTAAGGCGAATGATCTGCCCAAGCTCGGGCTCTCTCCATCCACGCAGCCAAAGCAGGACGGCGCCGGCGGCAACGGCTGTCACGATGAGGATCCGGATGATGTGCTTTCTGGCCATACGAAATGCCTACTATACGGTTCAATGCCGCGCGAGCGGCCTAGCTGAGCAGCTCAACGTTAGCCCGTGCAACAGTTATGGCCTCACCGCTCTCCAGGATTACCTCGACGACCCGGCTCTCGGCGCCGGTGTCAAGCCGTTGCGGCCTGGCGGGGAGCGCCGAAACCCTTCCCTCTGCCCCAAAGAACGGCACCCGGATAATTCGCACGGGAGCGCCCACCTCAAGCCCCCGCGGGGCCCCTGGTGTGACATCTATCACTGCAGAGGGCGGGGCAATGACCTCCGGACGGAGCGCTCCTGCCCTAACCTGCGTCGCCCCATGTATCGAGACACCCTGCCCATTCACGGCGCGCAGCGTGCGAAGCGCCCGATCACCCATCGCCATCCGGCCGAACCCCTCCGTCACGATAAGCGTCATCGGAACCTGCTCATCGCCGGTGAGCGCTATTCCGATGTCGTATCCGAGGTACTCGCGCAGCACCTCTCCGCTCACTGAGCCGGTTACGAAGCCCACTGCCCCTGCCCGCGCCGCGCGCGCCAGCGCTGCCGCAGTGGGCGAGTGCCCGCCGAAGAGCACCTTGCCGCGCGCCTCAACAGGGATATGACCCTCTTCAACCTGAGTGCTCGCCTCTATCCTAAGCGCCTCAAGCGTTCCAACGCGCTCCCCGCCAACACCGAAGATCCCCTGCACGAAGGTCGCGGGCGCCTCGATGGTGACTGCTCGCGCCTCGTCTATCGCCACTACGGTGCCGCTGATGTAGGCCCGAAGCTCAAGCTCGCGGGGAGGGGCGCGGAGCCCAACATGCCCTGTTGAGGCCGAGATGAGCTCAACTGTTCCCTGTATCGGGGCGGCGACAGCGGCCCGAAAGAGCCCCCACAGTCCGCGCGCCTCAGCGAGCAGGTCGCCCTCAGAAACTCGCTGGCCCTGCGAGACGCGCAGCGCTCCCGGCAGCTCCTCTGGGGTGATGCCGAGCTGCTCGGCGGCGCGCACGATTCGCAGCTCCCCTTCAAGCTCTGCCCTCCCGACAACCTGTGTAGCCGCAACAGCATCGCCAACCTTAACGAGGATCTCTCCCCGGATCGGGAGCTCGCGCCGCTTGCGGACGAGGTGGCGCGGTGAGGCCTGCAGCCCCGGCGAGAAGTGGCTACCCATGCTCTTCCTCCTGCGCCAGCCCGAGCGCCGAGAATACGCGCTGCTGGCGGTGTGGGGTCAGGAGATCTCCCCGAATGGGGCGCCCCCGCCCGTCGCATACGACACCGCACTCCCCGAGCCGC
>JAFMJG010000009.1 GCA_017853605.1 bacterium | reverse complement strand
GAGCCAGATGAAGTTTGAGTACACCTCCCCTCCCATGGTCTCAGCCCACAGGTAGATCTGGCGCTTCTGCGGCATCGAGAGCCTGACGAAGTAACGGAAGCTCCCCGCGCTGTCGCTCACGATGTCATCCACGGTCTCGCCAGCCGCGTAGAGCCGAATCGACACCCCCGGCAAGGGCGCGCCGGCTGCGGAAAGCACGCGCCCTGAAACACGCACAACCGGATCCCGTGGGTCCCCAACTCGTGTCTTTTTGATGCGGATGATCACGGTGTTCAGGTCTGGGCCATCTGGAGGAGGCGTCGGGGTCGGGTAGCCTGGCGTCAAGTCCGGGCGCGGTGCCACCTGCTCAACTGAGACGCACGAGCCGTAGTCGATGAAGTGCTCATTCATCTCCTTGAGGCTAATGTCGGACAGCCTCTCTGCGGGAGGGATCGAGATGCTGGGATACATCAGCGTCCCGGCGGTCGTGGAGTCATGGTTCGCGCCAAAGTTGTGCCCCACCTCATGGGCAAAGATCGCAAAGTCAGCCGCATCAACGTAGTGCGACGTGACTCCGTACGCCAGGGTGGGCGACGAGCACACCACGCCGATGTACGCGATTCCGATGATTGTGCCGTCTATGTCCTTGCCCGTGAACAGGTGCTTGATGTCCACGTCCTGGTTGAAGCTGCGTGGGGCATCGGAGAGGTTGGCGGCGTTCTCCGGGTTCGAGGTGAAGGCGCTCAGGATCTTTAGCGCGTCGGTCGAGGTGTACGGGGACCCGTCCGCATACGCGTGCTGCTTGACGATCCGAAAGCGCATGCCGAGCTGGCGGGCGTAAATCGCCTCTCCCGCGTTCACCAGCCCCGCAATGACGGCGTTGCTCTCCTCTCCGTACCGGGCGTACCACTCTGGATCCGCGTCGGTGCTTAGCGTGACCACTCGGGCGCTCTCGGTGTCCGCGGCGCCAGGATCATCCCCCAGCGGCTTGACGATCTCTGCATCCCCAAAGGCATGGATCGGGGAAGAAGCCCTCGCCGTGGGCGCGCCGCATGCACCGCGGCGCACGGCAGAGCGCGGAATGCTGGCAACCTTCGCCTCGATAACGATCGAGCCGTCCAGCCGCATCGTAATAGTGTAAATGCGCTGCCGGTTCTTGCGTGAGCCTCGCGCCCGGCCCGCGAAAGTTATCCTGAGCGTGTTGCCAACAATGTAGCCGGCGGAAGGCATTGTGCGCCTGCCGGCCATGCGGAGGCTCCCGCCGAAAGCCACGCCGCCGCGCAGCAGGACTGGCGAGATCGGATCGGGCACCTGCTTGCCGTTTCGAGTGATGACCGCTGGCCATGCCCTGCCCTGCCGCCGCGAGAAGCGAACATCAATGTTGCCCGCGCCAAAGACCCTGCCATGGATGCGGACGGGAGAAATTGCCTCAGATTCAGGTGAGCGCGAGTGCGTGCGGAGCGCCGCCTCTATTCCACGTGTCGACAGAGGAGCCCGGTAGGGGCTTACGCTGTCTGCATGGGCCGCTGCGCCGAAACAGGACAAGCACGCGAAGGCAAGGAATGCGCGGACAACCGCTGGCAACTCCCCCATACTTCACCCCCAAAACCGCGAGGGATTACTCCCTCAAACCGTTAAACCTAGATCGGTCCCTCTTACGATGCAGTGCCAGGGGATAGGGTTCGGCCCTTTTTCATAATGCTTTTTGAGCCACTTGCCTCGCCACCCCGCCCCGCTTACAACGATACTGTGCCACCCATCGCCCCCATCACCGCCGACTCCCAAACATCCACTGGAGGCGCACTGCGTGCCGCCCGGCTGTGCTCGCGACGGGCAGCCGCGACAGCCTGCGAAATCCTGCTCGCTGTTGCTCTTGGGCTCTCAGGATGCGCTCGCCACGCCACGCCAACTGCGGAGACTGCGTTTCGTCTTGCTGAGGCCCCCAGCCTGTCGGATGACCTCGCCCTGGAAGAGCTCGCATCCGCGCTTGAGTCACAACGGGCAGCTCTCAATAGGAAGCCCGCGGCCGTGATGCGATTCGGCCCGCGCACCATTTCGCAGAGAGAGTATGCCTCAGCACTCGAGCTTCTGGCGGCGGAGCTGCGCTCGCCGGCGAGGAGCACTGCAGAGAAGCTGCGGTATATCTCTGACTCGTTCGATTTTATGGAGATCTACGGGGGCGAGGAGTGGGGCACCGTGCTCCTCACCGGCTACTTCGAGCCCGTCATTGAGGGCAGCCTCAAGCGGACCAGCCGCTTCACCCAGCCACTCTACGCCAAGCCAAGCGACCTTCTGACGGTTCGGCTCGCGCCGTTTGCCTCCCGGCTTAAGGGAGAGCCGCAACTCAAGGGCCGGATCGAGCAGGACCAGGTCGTGCCGTACTACTCACGACGGGAGATCGATGGGGGCCACGCCCTGCGCGGCCGCAAGCTTGAGCTGTGCTGGACCGATCCGGTTGACGCCTTCTTTCTGCAGATCCAGGGCTCTGGGACGGTAATGCTCACTGGCGGCTCTTCGCTGCACCTGACGTACGCAGACAAGAACGGCCACGCCTACGTCCCGATCGGCAAGTTTCTCAAGGAGAGGCTGTCGCCGCAGCCGGTCACGATGCAATCTATTGTCAAATCCCTTCGCCAGATGGCGCCGCACGAGCGGGATGCCCTCCTTTTTGAGAACCCCAGCTACGTCTTCTTCAGGCGCTCAGCCCAGCGGGCCGTAACCTCCTCTGGGATCCCGGCCACTCCGGGACGCACGATCGCGGCGGATCCAGCGTTTGCGCCGAAAGGCGCGCTCGCCTTTATCTCATTCGCCAAGCCTGTCTTTCCGCCAGGATCAGATGTCGAGCGCGAGCCCGTCTCGCGCACCGAGGTGTCGCGCTTCGTGCTGGACCAGGACTCTGGAGGCGCTATCACCGGCACGGGAAGGGTTGACCTCTTTTGGGGGCGGGGCGATGAGGCGAAGATGTTCGCCGGAAGGCTCCAAGAGCCGGCGAGAGTATGGTACCTGGTCCCAAAGGCGCGCTGAGAATGGGACCGAAAAGCGGCGAGGGCCGTGCCACCAGCTGCTAGTCGACCTCCTCCAGATCGGCATCACCATCCGCCGCCCCCCCTGGCCCTCCCGGCTGGCCGGGAACGGGATTTGCCCGAAGGTTAAGCTGTGGAGGATTTGCGGCGGGAGGCGGCTCAGAGTACGGAACGTCGGGCCCCCCTGGAACTTCCCGCGCGATGTCCCGCACGAGGTCCCCCATTTCGCTGGTCGGCTTCACTTCGGGGAGGCCCCTGGGAGCTTCCGCTGTCGTGGGGGCCTTGGAGGGCCCGCGATTCCGGCTCGACTTCCAGTTGATGACGCGCCCTTCCTTGAAAACAACAAACGCGCCATCTGAGTACCTCCAGACAGTTTGGTGCAGGACGGCTCGATCTATTTTCTCTGCCGGCTCTCCCCACAGCGCGAGCACCTCCGGGAGGGTCGCTCCCGCGGGGACGTCGATCGCCGTATTGGTCGCATGCGCCTGAGATGCTGCGATTACGGGCAGAACAAGGATTGCTATACTCCTTAGGGCTCGAAACACGGGGGCACCCTCCTGGTTGCTTTTGGCACGCAGATGCGCAGTCCCCGCACCTGCCAGCAGCCCGCGGACGAACGCGAGCCGGCAAAACTTCATAACACGAGTACCACACGCCAACCCCGCCCGGAAAGGGTAAAGGGCGCCTACCTTCCGACTACGCCAAGGAGCGCCGACCACCCGGAGGCGCCTGCCCCGCTGTGGGCGGCGTGAGAAACGCAGCTTGCTAGGCCTGAAGACACAGCTACCGGAATCACCGCCCTGCCGGCCCTCGTTCCCAGCATCCAGGAGGTCACTCTGGTAAAGCCACGCATGAGCCGGGCGGCAGACTCCTGCTCCTCGACATGAGATGCGAGAGCAGCCTCACGCTCTCCTGAGGCCAGCGCCCGCGCAACGGCCCGTCCCGCGCTCCTTCCGCTCATGAGGGCGTGGGCCATCCCCATTCCTCCTATCGGATCAAAGGTCTCGCACGCATCTCCCGCCACATAGGCGCCACACACCGCGGCTCCCCGGCGGGCTGACTGAAGCGGGCCCGCCCCAAGCGCCGGTGCCTCAAGCTCCAGCGCCGCTGCAAGGCTCTCCTCGCGCAAGGAGAGCCAGCGCGAAAGCCGGCCACAGTTCGACATCGAAGCCACGTACTCCGCCGTTCCAAGGACTGAGATGTTGACGGATGAGCTGCCGGTCGGCGTGAGGTACACCTCACCGCCCGGCTCAGGAAACACCAGCACCACACGCGGCAGCGTCCCCTCCACAACACGCCACGCTGAGCTGCACCCCACGCGCAGCCCACGACGAAGCCGCCTCCGGGCATTGGCAAGGCGCGCCAGCGTGCCGGAATTCGCCCCATCCGCCACGATCAGGTGCTCAGCGACCACCGTATCCCCGCCAATCACCAGCCTGAATGAGCTGCCCACTCGCTCAACCGCCCGCAGCGGAGACTCGCCCCGAAACGACACCCGCGAGCGCTGCCGCGTGATAGCCAGGAGCTTGTCATCCAAAACGGCGCGCTTGATGCCCAGGACCCCGCCGCTGCCTGCCGGCAGGTCCCGAATGCGCGAACCGAGGCAGATGCGGTACCCGGCAAGCTGGGGGCTTTCCGGACACGCCTCGCGTAGCTCAAGGCCCAGCTCTTCCAGCTCCGACTGCCCGCGCATTGAGAGCCCCTCTCCACACGGCTTTCTGCGCGGAAATTCCGCCCTGTCCACCAGCATGACCGGCACCCCGCCATCGGCGAGCGTGATGGCGGCAGCGCATCCTGCCAGAGATGCGCCAACAACAACGACAGACTCCTTTCTCACTGCGCCCCTGCTGCTCCCAGAATAGCTGACCCGTAAAATCGTATACCCGGGCGAACCGCCGCACAACGCCAGCAGGGCTACCTATGCGGCCCCTCACCCCTCACGCGGGCTTGAGAAAGAGCGAGAACGTTGAGCCTTGGCCCACCACGCTCTCGACATCAACCCTCCCGCCGTGGGCCTGCGCGACGTGCTTGACGATCGCGAGCCCCAAGCCGGTCCCCCCCATCTGGCGGCTGCGGCCCTGGTCGATCCGGTAGAACCGCTCAAAGAGGCGGCTGAGGTGGCTCTTTTCGATCCCCGGCCCAGTGTCGGACACCGCCATGACGACGGAACCGCCCTCCAGCCGCGCGCACACGCGCACAGACACGCGAGCCTCGGAGTGCTTAATCGCATTGTCGATAAGGTTCACGAGCGCCTGCTCAAGCAGCGTCGGATTCGCCAGCACCGAGAGCGAGTCCGGCACCTCAACCACGATCTCAGCGAGCCTTTCGGCAGCCCGAAGGGAGCACGCTTCGACCGCCGCACGGGCCACCAGCGAGGCAGCGCACTGCTCCAGCCCTATCCCCTCGTTGTCGCCGCGAGACTCGAGCTGCGCGAGCGTCAGGAGATCAGAAAAGATAGCATTGAGGCGATCGGCGTGCTTGGCGATGATCTCGAGGAACCTCCGGAGAGACTCGGGCTCATGCATCGCGCCATCCATCAAGGTCTCGACAAAGCCCTTGATGGAGGTGATCGGCGTCCGCAGCTCGTGAGAGACATTGGCGACAAAATCCCTCCGCACGTTCTCGAGCCGCGATACCCGAGTGGTGTCCCGAAGAACCAGGAGCATGCCGGGCGAAAGGGTCTCCTGCTGAAGCCGCGAGCAGTACGCCTCAAGAATCCTCTCCTCGGGCCCCGTGAGCGAAAACACCTGTGAGCGCGGCGTGCTCGACGAGAGCGATTCAGCCACAAACTGCCGCAGGTCGGGGTTGCCTATAAGCTCCGCAAATGGCCGGCCCTCGCCCGAGCCCACGGGGAGCCCAAGCAGCACCCTTGCGGCTCCATTGATCCTGCCGATCTTTCCCTCGCCATCAACCGTCATGACGCCCTCGCTCATGCTGCGCAAGATCGCCTCCTGCTCCGTGCTGAGCCGCCGAAGCGCCTCAAGGCGGTGCTGCACCTGGGATGCCATCTCGTTGAAGGACTGGGAGAACTCAACCAGCTCGGCTATCCGGGGGGGATAGATGCGCGCGCCAAGATCCCCCTCGGCGAAGCGCGAAGCAGCCCGGCTAAAGCGATCAAGGGTGCGGGAAATTCTGCTTGCCACCAGGACGCTTCCGGCGAGGCACACGACGATGCCGATGCTTGTCACGAGCAGCAAGCCCGCGCTGATCTCTCCCAACGCCGTCAGGTAGAGAAGGATCGGCGTGACACTCACGAGGACGATGAGGACGACGCGGGACGTTATGCCAGAGATCGGAGAGCGAAACATGCGGGCGCCCTGAACACGACAATTGCCCTGGCAGCTTACACCCTTGTTCGGGAGGCTGCCACCGCGCTCCAGCGAAGCCGTCCTAGCCCTTGAAACGGTAGCCAACCCCCCGGACCGTCTCCACGTACAGGCCGTAGTCCCCAAGCTTCTTGCGCAGGCCCACCACCTGCACATCGACGGAGCGATCCGTCACCGGATAGTCATCCCCGTGGACACCTTCAACAATCTGGTCTCGGGTAAAGACCACCCCCGGCTGGCGCATCAGAAAGTGCAGCAGCTTGAACTCAGTGTTGGTAAGCTCCGTGAGCACGTTCTCGACGTGAACCTCCCTGCGCACCGGGTTAAGCACGAGACCCTCCACTCGCACGAGGGCCTGCTGGTCTACCGGACCGCTCTTGCCGCGCCTCAGCACGCTCTTGATCCTGGCGAGCAGCAGCCGGGGGCTGAAGGGCTTGGCGATGTAGTCATCGGCGCCCAGCTCAAGCCCAGACACGACGTCAGGCTCCTCTCCGCGGGCGCTTACCATCACGATCGGTATGCTCTTGTATGCGGCGTCGCCCTTAAGGCGCCGGCACACCTCCAGGCCATCGATTCCTGGCAGCATGAGGTCGAGCACGATCAGGTCTGGCTTGACCGACTGCACCAGCCCGAGCCCCTCCTCCCCTGACGCCGCACAGGTCACGAGGTAGCCATCCTTCGACAGGTTGTAGCGAATTAGCTCCCGGATGTCGTCCTCGTCATCAACCACGAGGATGGACTCTTTTGTCTCAAGCGCACTCATACGAAGCCCTCAGCTGCGGCTACCATATCCCTTTTGCTCCGTGTTGTCCCCGCGAAGAGCCTCACTCACCGATTTTTAATCCGAGAATTGGCTCTTCTCAAGCTTCCCCCTAGCTACTATTGTCTGGGCAAACCAATTGTGCCACCGAGCGAGGCCCCTATGACCAAGTCGATTGCCCTCTATGAGTCCCTCCCTGGCGCCCCGAAGGCGGTAGGCCCCTACTCTCCTGCCGTGCGGGCTGGAGGCATGGCGTTCCTCTCGGGGCAGGTCGGGCTTGACCCCGAGACGATGCAGCTCGTTGGGCCGGGGATCGAGGAGCAGACGAAACAGGTGCTAAAGAACCTGGCTGCAGTGCTGTCAGGGCTCGGCCTCTCATTCAAGGACGTGGCAAAAGCGACGATTTTTCTCACTGACCTGAAGAACTTTCAGGCGGTCAACGCGATCTACGGCGAGGCGCTGGGCGGGCACAAGCCGGCACGCTCTACCTTCCAAGTGAGCGCCCTTCCGCTCGGGGCTATTGTCGAGATTGAAATGATAGCTCTCGACCGGGCGTAAGCGCCCGAGGCAGTGAGCTGGCTAACGCGCCAGCTGCTCACGCGAGAGCCGCGCTGCTGTTGAGGGAAGTCGTTAGCGGGGCGGCCTCTACAGCCCGCCCCGCCACGAGGAAGCAAACCACTGCGCTTGGGCCCGCATAACAGGCCCGAAACCAACTGCCTAAAACCTGCCCATGGGCCAAGGGTAGATACGTCTCAGCGCGTGAGAGCTCCCTTAACCACGTTGGCAGATTGCTTTCCTATAGCCGACATGGATCACCTCCTTTCGAACGAGGGCCTCATCCCTATAGGAGAGACGAGTCGCCCTTCTTAGGCGTTCCAAATTTGGCCGTCTCGAACGAGACAGCCGCTGACTCTTTGATGGTGATGGCGCCTGCACAGTTTGGCAACTACCAAAATGACGCCTGCAGGCGAATTGTGCCCCTGGGGCCACGGCAGGCGCGCAACGCCCCTTAGTTGTCCGTGAACACCACGCCCTTGACGTAGTAGCCCAGCTCGCCCGCGACGAGCAGCGTATACGACCGCCCTTCCTGCGCCGACACGACGGTCGAGGTGGCAAGCCTCCCATCGCTCGCACGTCGGGCAGTGATCGACACCTGGCCCGGCTGCACAGGGAGGTACGCCCCTGCCGCGCCGAAACCAACAGTTTCCACGCTCGACGCTCCCGCCGTGACGTCTAGCGCAGCCGCGCCCGTCATTCCGTTCACCACGCGAACGTATGAGCCCGCCTCGCCAGCCGGGACCTCGTCAACGATCAGCGCTGAACTGATCCCGACCGACGCGTGATCGCCGAAGAACAGCACCGAGTAGCGCGCGCCCTCCTGGTAGTTGAGGGGAAATGACGCTAAGACATCAGAAGAATTGAACGCCTTGGTGAGAGAGACGATCTGCTGCCCCGCCTTGAGCGCGCGGTACGGGCCGGATGAGGCGAAGACCGCCTGTGACACCACAACAGAGCTCGTGGCGCTGGAGATGAGGTCCAGGGGCGCTGAGTCTATCGAGCCGTGGAGCACCCGAACGCCAAAGTCACTCCCTCCGCCGCCTCCACCGCCTCCACCGCCTCCACCGCCGCCACAGGCAACGAAGACCAGGGCCAAAAGCGCTGCCAGAGCCCACCTTGAAAGCCCTGCCAGATGGGAGGAACGCAAAGAAGCAGCCTGCATAGGGAGCACACCACCGACGATTAAAAACACCGGCCCCAAAAGCGCCCCACATTGAGGCTCTGCGCGACACCGCGCCTGCCGCATTTTGGACAGGGGCGCCGCAGGAGTAAAGAGCCGAACCGCCCCGGGGCTTTGGCGCCCAATGGTAAGATCTTGCGATGACTCCGTTTCCGATGGCGCCAGGGCATCCTCCCTAGCCGGAGCTCCAGGTCATGCAGTATAACCTCGGCCTATCGCAGGCATGTCGCCGTGCGCTGCCGGCGCCTACAGCCAAGACGCGCCGTCCCCTCATAGGCTCTGTATTCATGTCCACGCTTGCCGGTGAAGCCGGCTTTGTCCTCTCTGACCTCCATATCTTCTCGCTCGGGTCGCGATACCAGCACGCCCTGCCCGTGCTGGAACAAGCCGCCGCCTCTCACCGTGTCATCGTGCTGAACGGCGACTCGTTTGACTTCAAGCGATCTCGCTTCGCGAACAACGCCGAGACGAGCCGTCATGCGATCGAGTGGATCTCGGGCCTGCTGCTGCGCCACCCGGAAACGAGCTTTCACTACGTGGTTGGCAACCACGACTGCAACCCTTCTTTTCTTGAGCAGCTGCTCCTCGTGGAGAAGCGCGCGAGCAACCTGCGGGTCTCAGCCGACACGCTGAAGATCGGGGCTTGCCTCTTCATTCACGGGGACGCATGCGACCTGCCGGCAGGCGACAGAAGCCTTGCCGCGCTGCGTGAGCGCTATGGAAGGCTTGAGCGGAGCCTCGCAAGCATCGCGTTTGCCCAGGTGGTGACACGGCTGCGGCTTAATGCGGTAGAGCACATCCGTCACTCCCGCCGCAGGCTGTGCGACAAGCTGCTTTCGTACCTCGAGGCGGCACATCCGTCAGAGCTGTCATCAACAGAGCGGATCTACTTCGGGCACACGCACGTCCCGTTTCGCGACTTTCACCACCGAGGCTTCCTGTTCTTCAATACAGGCTCCGCAGTCCGCGGGCTCACGTTCGCTCCGCTCGAGTTTCCGCTGCCATGAGGGGCTTTGGGCCTACTCGACGTAGAGGATGAACCCCTTTAGGTAGTCCCCTTCCGGATGGTAGATATTGGTTGGGTGGCACGGCGCCTGGTGCAGCATGTCAACGATCCGCACCCCGCGCCCCGCTTGCGCCGCTGCGCGCATGATTGCATCCCTGAAGAGCTCCCTGGTGACGAGCTGCGAGCAGGAAAAGGTCGCAAGGAACCCTCCCGGCTTGATGCGCTTGAGCGCCAGGGAATTTATCGTCTCGTATCCTCTCAAAGCGCGCTGCACCGCTCGCTGGTGCTTTGCAAAGGCTGGCGGGTCGAGAACGATCAGGTCGAAGGTGTCCGGAATCTGGGTTAGGTAGCTAAAGCAGTCCGCCACCTCTGAGTGGTGCTGCACGGCAGCAAAATTGGCCACAACGTTCTGTCGGCAGAGATCGATCGCCGGCTTGGACGCGTCGACGGACACCACCGAGCCGGCGCCACCCGCAAACGCGTACACCGAAAAGGCGCCGGTGTAGCAGAACGCATTGAGCACCGTTTTCCCGGCCGCGTACTCGCGCACCTTCATCCGGTTGACGCGCTGGTCAAGAAAGAACCCGGTCTTTTGCCCACCGGTGACATCTGCCAGGAAGCGCAGCCCACTCTCTGAGAACGACACGACCTGGGAGGGCTCCGGCACAAGCGCCTCAGACTCTCTGGCCTCGGGCTTTTCAGGCTGCGGCTCGTCCTCGTCAAGCTGCGACTCAACCCGGCGAAATACGACGTGCTTGAGCCCGAGCTGGGGCTCTCCACGCAGGATCGCCTCTATAGCCTCCCTCAGCCGCCACATGCCGTGCGAGTGGCTCTGAACCACCGCTGTCTCGCCGTAGACGTCAACCACAAGGCCCGGCAGCTCATCCCCTTCTCCGTGAACCAGCCGGTATCCAGTTGTCTGGGGGTTTCCAACGAGCCCCAGCGCCCGACGGAACCCCGTTGCCGAGGATATGCGCTGCTTGATGAGCAGGGCCTCATCCTCAACCGGGTTGAACGAGAGCATCCGAACAGCGATCCCTTTCGTGCCCCAGTGTCCGCACCCGAGCAGCGCGCCATCTTTTGAGCGCACTTCCACCAGGCATCCGCGCGATACGGTACCCTGCCTGTCTGCGATGGCTCCCGAGAAAACCCAAGGGTGCCGGCGCTTTAGCGAAAGCTCACGCCCTTGGCGCAAGACCACAACGGGGATAGAGCTTTTGGGAGCCATAGGCAGTTTTGTCTGGTGCTAGTAAAGCTAAGTCACGGCAAACGCTAAAAAAACCATAACTGAAGAGGAGGCCGGATGCGCGGGCATCCCCCACAGTCCGCCGCCCGATAAGACTACCCCCCAAGTGGGCTCCAGTACACGGGGATTCGTAGGCAACGGGGTGCCGGCGGCGCTCCGGCGGGTTTTTTCGGTGATGGCAGGGTTCGTATGGGTGTTGCGGTCGGAACGGGGCAAAATTCTGTGGCTCAGCGTGACTCACTACAGTCGGTGTCTCTTCCGACTCGCTCAGCAAGCCAGCAGCCCGGGGCCGTGCACCAGGACGTTGAGGAGCGCCTTAAGCCTTGGTGCGCCCCAGTGCCGGCCATTAGAGAAGCTATAACGCAACCCGACAGGCACCGGGCCCTCGCCCTCATCGACCGCGAGAAGCTTCAAGCCTCGCAATCGAGCGTGATTACTGCGGGCGCCAGGGAGCGGTTTTGGCAGCAGATTGAGCGCTCATCACCCGAGATGATTAAGGCAGCGCTCGTCGCCTCCATGCTGTGCTTCGAGGGGATGAACAGCAGCACCAGGATGCGCGAGTCAAACCTGTACAACCTCCCGCCAACGCCAACACTTCTCAGGCTGCTGCAGCGCGAGGACCTCAGCCCTGAGGCAAAAGCGCTTGCAGTTTTGATCATGGGACCCAAGCGATGCGGACACACGGAGGTACAAGCGCTGAGGCCCCTGGCCGCCGAGCAAAACATAAGCCCGCTGCTGGCTGAGGCGCTGGCGTGGCTAAACAAGGAGCTCCATAACGCCCTAAAAGCGCTGCCGTAGCGAGCAACTGTGCCGGGTGGCCACGGCGCCCATCCTGGCTGGGCTCGCGCAGCTTCATCTACCTGAGATCTCTGGCTGAATCCGCACCTATTTTCCTCCCCTCCTTAATTGTGTTGAGGCTCCATAAACGCCATACTGAAGGGCAGTGTGTAGCCGCGTGAGGAGCCCCAACGCCCACTATGGAAACCCGTCCAACCAAGTACATCTTCGTTACCGGTGGCGTCGTGTCGTCCATCGGCAAAGGACTGACCACCGCATGCATCGGAGCGCTCCTCGAGGCACGGGGGCTGCGGGTTACTGCGGTTAAGCTCGACCCGTACATCAACGTCGATCCTGGCACCATGAGCCCGTTCCAGCATGGCGAGGTGTTCGTGACGGATGACGGCGCTGAGACTGATCTCGATCTCGGGCACTATGAGCGCTTCATGGGAACCCGGATGTCGAAGCTCAACAACTTCACCTCCGGCAAGGTCTACGAGACCGTTATCGCAAACGAGCGCCGGGGCGACTACCTGGGCGGCACCGTTCAGGTCATTCCCCACATCACCGACGAGATCAAGCGCCGCATAAAGCTGGCGGCCGAAGGCTACGATATCTGCCTGGTAGAGGTCGGCGGAACAGTGGGCGACATCGAGAGCCTCCCCTTCCTTGAGGCCATCCGCCAGATGCGCGCCGACGTCGGCGCGCAAAACACCCTGTTTATCCACGTTACACTCGTGCCTTACATCCCCACCGCCCACGAGTTCAAGACCAAGCCGACTCAGCACTCCATCAAGGAGATCACCGGCTACGGAATCATTCCAAGCATCATCATCTGCCGCTGCCAGCAGCCGCTCGATGACAAGCTCAAGAGCAAGATAAGCCTCTTCTGCAACGTGAGCCCGAACTGCGTCATCAACGCCCCAGACGTGCGCACTATCTATGAGCTTCCAGTGACGCTCCACCAGCAGGGCCTCGACCAGCGCTGCTGCGAGCTGCTCAACATATGGACCGGCGCCCCGAAGCTTGAGCCGTGGACTAAGATCGCCTCGTCGCTCACCGACGAGTCCCGCGACACCGTGACCATCGCAATGGTCGGCAAGTACGTCGATCTTACCGAAAGCTACAAGAGCCTGAGTGAGGCCCTGATCCACAGCGGCGTCGCCAACAGCTGCAAGATTGGCATTGTGTACGTGGACAGCGAAACCCTCGACACCAAGAGCGTTGAGAAGTCGATTCGCGCCGCCAACGGGGGGAATGACGTCGACGCTATCCTCATACCCGGCGGATTCGGCGTCCGCGGCAGCGAGGGAAAGATCGCGGCCGCGCGCTACGCCCGCGAGAACAAGGTGCCCTTCTTCGGCATCTGTCTCGGGCTTCAGATCGCAACGATAGAGTATGCGCGCAACATGGCGGGCATCAGCGCAGCAACGAGCGCGGAGTTCGATCCAAGCTCCCCATGCGCCGTCATCGACATCATGGACAGCCAGAAGTCTGTCGAGGTGAAGGGCGCCTCTATGCGCCTCGGCGCCTACCCGTGCGCCCTCAAGGACGGCTCAAGGGCGAAGGAGATTTACGGCAAGACCCTGATCAGCGAGCGGCACCGGCACCGCTTTGAGGTCAACAACGCCTTCCGCGAGCCGCTGGAGAAGGCCGGCCTCGTCTTCTCTGGAACCTCGCCAGACGGCAGCCTCGCAGAGATGATCGAGCTGAGCGACCACCCGTGGTTCATAGGGGTCCAGTTCCACCCAGAGTTCCAGTCCACGCCCAAGAGCCCACACCCGCTCTTCAAGTCATTCGTTGAGGCTGCCAAGGCCCACAAGGCCAAGATCTCTGCTCTCTCCAGCAAGATTGAGAGGCGCTCCGGAAGCGGCAAGTCCTCAGCCGGCGCTCCTGCCTCTGCCAAGGGCGCCGGAGAGACGGTGTCAGCCGGGAGCGAGCGGTGACAGTTGAGATCTCCCCTTCAGTCAGGGTAGGGGCCGGCGAGAGGCTGCTGCTTATCGCTGGGCCGTGCCAGATCGAGTCGAGAGATCACTGTCTCTCGATAGCTGAGTTCCTTCGCAAGGAGGCCTCCCGCCACCCGGTGTCCCTCGTCTTCAAGTCCTCCTTCGACAAGGCGAACCGGACGTCGGTCTCGGGAAGGCGCGGCATCGGCATGGACAAGGGGCTCAGGATCCTTGAAGAGGTCAGGAAGGCTATCGGGGCGCCGGTGCTCACAGACATTCACACCGAGGAGCAGGCTCGCTCGGTGGGAGAGGTCGCCGATGTCCTCCAGATACCGGCCTTCCTCTGCAGGCAAACCGACCTCCTTATTGCTGCGGGCGCGACCGGCAAGGCCATCCACGTCAAGAAGGGCCAGTTTCTGCACCCTTCGGACATGCAGTTTGTGGCGGAGAAGATCGCCAGCACAGGCAACAGCAAGATTCTGCTCTGCGAGCGGGGCACCACGTTCGGATACCGCGACCTGGTTATGGACCCGAGAAGCCTCATCATGATGCGCAACACCGGATACCCGGTAGTGTTCGATGCCACCCACAGCGTCCAGCAGCTTGGCGGAACCGGGGGCAGCTCGGGCGGCTCCCGCGCCTTCGTGCAGGCGCTCGCCCGCGCCGCGGTTGCAACTGGAGTGGACGGCGTCTTTGTCGAGTGCCACAACGATCCGGACAACGCGCCGTCAGATGGCCCGTGCATGCTGCCCCTTGAGCAGGTAGGCCCCCTCCTCACCACGCTGTGCCGAATTCGCGAGGCCGTCGCGTAAAGGGATCTCCGTGCCGATTATCCTCACACGCAAACAGAGCATGCGCCTGGGCCTCGGGCTCCTGGCATCGTTCTTCATCATCAGCGGAACGATCGTGTACGTGCGCACATCAGCGCGCATTCCCGCATCCCCTGACGCCCTGTCAAAAGCCAGTATCGAGGGGGACCAGCCAGCTGGCTCCCATCCCGGCGGGATCGGGTTCGTCCTGAACGATTTTCACCGCAGCCTCGAACGCGACGGCAAGCTCGTGTGGGACATCGTCGGCAAGCGCGGCCAGTACAACGCCCTCGCAAACACCGCCCACATCGACGAGCCCAGGCTGCTCGTGGTGCAGGAGAACGGAGACCAGGTTACGCTGACGGCGAGGCAGGCTGATCTCGCCCTGTCAGGCACGAGGCTCTCGCAGGCAGTGCTGCATGACGACGTGGTGGTGACCTTCAAGGGCGAAACAACGCTCAAGACCTCGCAGGCCACCTACAGTGAAGCCGAAGACACCGTCGTTGTCCCTGAGCCGCTCGTTCTCTCTAGCCCGATGGTGACGGTTAGGGGCAAGCAGGCGGTAGGCCTCATCGGCCCTCAGCAGGTGACCATAAGCGGGGGTGTCGAGACCGTTATCCAACCCAGGACAAAAAAATAGGCTATGGCACGAACAATCCCCCTTCTCATTGCGCTGCTTGCGTCCCTCCTGATCGCTCACCCCTCGCGTGCGCAGGATGAGCCCACCCCGAAGCCCTCCTCCCAGGGCAACACCTTTGACTCCCTCTCGTCCACCGGCTCGCTGTTCGGCCAGAAGCTCGACGACGGCAGCTTCGGCAAGGCGCCGACAACTATTAAGTCAGACTCCCTCTCCATCAACGCCAAGGACCGCATCTTTGTGTACCGGGGCAACGTCAAGGTTGTGCAGGGAGACATGACCCTGCTCGCCAAGACCATCGAGGGCCTGTACAGCGA
The DNA here is from genome assembly GCA_017853605.1 of bacterium. Classification (GTDB taxonomy): domain Bacteria; phylum Bdellovibrionota_C; class UBA2361; order UBA2361; family OMII01; genus OMII01. Next base: position 21,893 of record JAFMJG010000009.1, on the reverse strand, counting down.
GGGGAACCAGATACAGAAGCTAACCGCGAAGGGGAACGTCATCATTACGAAGCAGGACATCAAGGCCACAGCCCAGCAAGCCCTCTACGACGCGCCTGCAGCCATAGTGACCCTCACCGACAATCCGCAGCTTCAGCAGCAGCAAAGCATACTCACCGCGGATCGCATCAAGATCTTCCTGAACGAAAACCGCAGCCAAGCCGAGGGCGACGTGCGGGTGACCGTCGTGAAGTCAGAGGGAGGCCCGGGCACCCCTGCGCCGACACCGAAGGCCCATAAGCCCGGAGTCGCGGCCGGCGACGAGCACTCTCCTCCGCCGGCAGCAGCTGCTGTTGCCTCACAAAGCCCAACTCCAGGGCCTCTGCCTTCGCCAGAGACTGCAGTCACTGCAGCGCCGACCCCAAAGGCAGCCCCAACGAAAGCGCCGGCAAAAAAGAAGGAGGCAAAAAAGGCGGTAAAGAAGGCGAAGAAGGCTGTCGCTAAGACGCAACAGAAGACTCAGCAGCAGCAGTAGAAGGGCCGGTCGGCGCCACAGCAACCAGGAGCGCGAGGGCTGCCAGCGGCAGGAGCTCCAGGTATATCCGCATCTCATCCATCTTGCCTGCCAAAAAGAGCGCCGCCACGAAGATGAGCGCAGCCCTCCAGGCCGCAAGAAGCCGCGCGTCGTGGCGGCGCACCGCGCTTGCCCAGTAGAGGAGGGCGCTGCCCAGGGCAATGAGGGCCACGGTGGCCAACAGGGAGATCTCCCTTACGGACTCAAGGTTGACCACAACGTTTGGGTGCAGCGGGAACCCGTGGTTGCCCCGGAACGCAAGGTACAGCGCCGCTTTTTCAAGCATCCAGCAGAGGGCGAGCGCCACGCCACACGCCTTCGCATGAGGGGCGCGCAAAACGGCCTGAGGGAGCAGGAAGAGCAAAGGGAGGAGAAAGAGCGTTGTTTCACGATTGAGCGTTGCGGCCGGAAAGAGCGCGCAGAAGAGCCCCACCCGCCCGGAGAAGAGAAGCAGGTACGAAACCACCACAACCAGGACCGCCGGCATGTCAGATGGATACCAAAGGCGCGACCCAGGGCTGCATAGCGGCAGCACGCCGAGGGCGGCCAGGAGCACCAGCGCTGCTCCTGCCTGCACGGCAAATCGCGGCACGAAGAGCGCCGCGAGCGCCCGAAACGAGACCAGTATGCCCCACACCGACAGGATCTCGACCGCAAGGTACGTGGCGATCACGTCTGGCGGCACCGCAAACGAGTCGCTTAGGCCTGCAATTCCGAGGGGCGCCAAGAGCCAAGCCAGCGGCGCTCCGAGCCCCAAGGCAGTGACGCCTCGGACAGCGATCGGCACAAGAACTCGGTACTGGTATGGGATATGGGCATCGCCCATCATAAGAGCAGAGAGATCTGCGCCGATATACACGGATGACATCGACATTCGCAGCGACACAAACGCTGCCGCGGCCAGGAGGGTGCCGGTGAGCCATGCATATCGGAGGAGCGCACCATTCATCCCCCCTTGGTACACGGTTTTTTGCCGTCCCGACAGGGAGAACGCTACCAGCGAACGAGGTTGCCCCCCCAGGTGAACCCTGCGCCGAAGGCGAGGGTAAGAACGAGCGAGCCCTCCCTAAGCCGCCCCTCAGCAACGGCCTCTGAGAGGCAGATCGGTATTGTGGCCGCTGTGGTGTTGCCATAGCGCTCAATGTTGTTAAAAACCCGCTCCGGCGGGAGCTTCAGCTCCTCGCGCACCATCTCATTGATGCGGAGGTTAGCCTGGTGCGGAACGATGAGGTCAATCTGGCCTGGCTGCAGCCCGTTGCGCTTAAGGAGCGTCTGCGCCGTCTCCAGGAGGCGCCCAACTGCATTCTTGAACACGACCTTGCCCTCCATCTTCGGGTGAACAAGGCCCTCCTGGATATCAGACTCTTTGATGAAGCCCGGCCGGGCAGTGCCGGGCAGCTTCATGCACAGCACCTCCGCGCCGCTGCCGTCGCTTCCGAGGTGTGAATCGATAATCCCCCGCTGCACCAGAGGATCCCCCTCTTCGGCCTCGCATGCCTCAATCGCCAGGGCCCCAGCCCCGTCACCAAACAGCACCGCCATGTCCCTGCCCCGGGTCGTGAGGTCGAGCACCGGGGACTGAACCTCGGCGCATACGAGCAGGATCTTCTTGGCTTGCCGGCTCTTCACATACCCATCGACGCAGGAGAGGCCGTACACGAGCCCGCTGCACTGCGCCCGAATGTCGAGCGCTGGGATGGCGCGGCAGCCCAGGCGCTGCTGAAGGATGACGCCGATACCTGGAAAGTAGAGATCCGGGGAGAGCGTAGCCGCAACGATCAGGTCAACGTCCTGCGCTGCCCACCCAGCCCTGTCGAGAGCTTGGCGCGCGGCAGCTTCCCCGAGCTGGGAGGTAGTGACCCCCTCACTGTCGATGAATCGCCTCTCCTTGATTCCAGTGCGCTCTGTGATCCAGGCATCACTGGTGTCCATCAGCGCCGAGAGGTCATCGTTAGTCACCCGGCGTCCGGGAACGTAGTGGCTTACCGAACGGACAACTGCGCGAAGGGCCATGCCTGCATCCTCCCTGGGTGATAATACTCGTTGAGTCTAGTCGATGGGGGGAGCCAGGGCAAACACAACACGGCTGCCTCGTCGTTGTTCACCGCTTGCCGCCGCAAACGCGCAAGGATACCTTCACCTGCGGATGCCGAAAGGTCAGGTCTTAAAATTTCGGATCGCGCTGTACGGGGTGCTGATCGAGGGCGGCTCGGTGCTGCTCACGGACACCGCCGTCCCGTCAGGCGTAATCACCAACTTCCCCGGCGGAGGGCTCGAGCTTGGCGAAGCGCCCCTTGAGGCCCTCGCTCGCGAGTTTCGGGAAGAAACCAGGATTGAGGTTCAGGTCGGGGAGCTGCTTTTCTGCTCGCAGAGGTTTCAGCAGAACCCGGAGTACCCGCATGAGCAGCTCATGCACATCTACTACAGGGTGCGCCGCGTTTCCGGAGACGTCACGGATGCTGGGAACAACGATGATGTGGTTGCCGTGCGCTGGACGCGGCTCGACCAGCTCGCTTCGCGGAGGATCCTCGAAGTAGACCGTGAATTCACTAACCACCCGTCATTCCTGGAGCTTTTTGCTCCTGCGAGGCGCTGAGGCCGGCTTGGCGGGCACGCAAAAATTTTCAGTGCGCCGGAATTTTATGGGGGGTGACACGTCTCCTAGACTCGCTTGCCCCTTGCTGATATCTGGTCCGTTATGACTTTTGACCTCTTCATTGACTCTATTCAGTCCAAGCAGCAGCTGCGGGGGCTCCCTGCTCCGCTTAAAGCCCTGTGGCTCGACGGCGTCGGCGACTGGGAATCGGCCCATGAGGCTATCCAGGAGGAGAGCGATATCGGCAGCGCTCTCGTCCACGCATACCTGCACCGCAAGGAGGGCGACCTTTGGAACGCCCGGCACTGGTACAAGACCGCTGGCCGCAAGCCCTTTGAGGGGCCGCTCAAGACGGAATGGGAGGTGCTGGTTCGTGAGTTTCTCAGCCTTGGCAGCCCTGCGCTTGAGGCGCGCTAGAGGCGGAGCTCCCTGCGCATGACGAGCCGGCTAAGCGCAGCCACGACGCTGCGCGGCAGGAACCGGGCTCCGTGCGAGAGCAGCTTGTTGAATGGCCCGTCAACCACAATCGGCTTTCGCCCAAGGGCGGCAAGCGCGGAGGCGACAACCTGCTCTGCTGAGCGGTACGGCGAGTGGTAGTCACGAAGCCCCGAGCCCGCCTGAAACTCTGTGCGCGTCAGCCCTGGAAGGACCGTTACAACATCAACCCCTGAGCCCTTGCACTCGCCGTAAAGAGCCTCCCCGAAGTAGAGATCAAAGGCCTTCGTGGCGCTGTACACGGCGAACCATGGAGCGGGAATTGTGCCCACGACGCTCGAGAGGATGATAACACCCCCGCGCGCGCGCCTTTTCATGCCTGGGACGATCCGCCACGTCAGGTCGACAACCGCCCTGCAGTTTAGGTCTACCATGCCGAGGCTCTCGGTTAGCGGAACCTGCTCAAGCAGGCCAAGCCTTCCGTACCCCGCGTTGTTCACCAGCAGCCCGACCTCAAGATCCCGTGCGGTCACGGCCCGCATGACTTCATCCGCAGCTCCGGAATCCCTGAGGTCGGCAACGATAGGGATCACCTCCCCAACCCCGGACGCCGCCACGCCGTCGCGCAAGTCCTGCAGCCGGTCTCCCCGGCGCGCTACCGCGAAAACAGTAAGCCCAGCAGCCGCCAGGTGCCGCGAGAAGGCCTCCCCGATGCCGGAGCTTGCTCCAGTCACCAGCGCAACTGGCCCGTAGCGTGTCAGTAGGTTCTTCATACGAGGGAGGTATAGCGCCACAAAAAGGGCCGCGCCACTAGCGAAGAGCGGCTCGCGCAGCCATTTAAAGAAGCAGCATGCACCCGGCCTGAGCCACGCCTACCAGGAAGCCGAGCACTCCCCCGAGGAGCTCGATGGTCTTGAGCTCCCGCGCAGAGACCTCATGGATGATCGCCTCAAGCTTTGAAAGATCGAACTTCTCGACCTTGGCCGAAACTATCGCGCTGACGTCAAGCTTGTGCTCAGCGCGCTCAATGACCCGCTCAATGAGCGTGGGGAACTTCTGCTCCATCTGCTCCAGGAGCATCCCCTTTACCTGCTCAAGCAGGGGCCCCTGGAGGAACATAGACACCATGGGGTTCTGCCCCGCTAGCCGCTGCACAAAGAGATCGACCTGCTCGTTGAGAAATGCCGCCGCCTCCTGGGCAGTGTCCGCCCCCTGCAACGCCTCCTGGATGTCGTCGTGCGAGAAGAGATCCCTCTCGATCATGGTGCCAAGCGAGGTCGCTATCTCTCGCTGCCGCCGCGGGACCAAGCCCTGAATCGTTAGGCCAAGAACGCGACGGGGGGCATGCGGGCGGAAGAGCATCCGCACCGCCACGTAGTTGGTGATGTAGCCGATTAGGGCCGAAACGACCGGAATGGAAAGGAGAAGGAAAAGCCCCCTAGCCTCAATGGGGTCAGGGCCGAAAAGCTCGCTCATACAACGGAGGTGCCAGAACAGGCGCGCTGCTGGTTCAATGCGCCATCAGCCGCGCCCGCTCTGCGCTCCCTAGAACGGAATATCGTCGTCGTCGAAGGTAACCGGCTCCTCAGAGACGGCCGCGCTGCGCGCGCCGCCGTTGGCAGCCTTAGGAAGCGCATCGGCCGTTGGAATGCCTGCCAGGACGTTATCGTTGGCAGGCTCAGCGCCGAAGTCAGCATCGCCGCCCATATCGCCCTTGCCGCCGCCCACGAACTGCACGTTGTCCGCGATGACCTCGGTCGTATAGCGATCCTTGCCCTCCTTGTCCTGCCACTTGTTGGTGCGAATACGCCCCTCGATGAACGCCTGCCGCCCCTTCTTGAGAAACTTTGCGCAGTTCTCAGCCGTGCGGCCGAACGTGACGACATTGTGCCACTCAGTGTGGTCCACCCACTGGCCGCTCTGGTCCTTCTTGCGCTCGCCGGTAGCCAGCGAGAACCTGCAGATCGCCATCTGCTGCGGGGTGTAGCGCACCTCAGGATCTTTGCCGAGATTTCCCAATAAAATGACCTTATTGATACCCATAGAACGCCTCCAAACTAGCCTGAATCAATACACCCAGGCATTATCGCCACAGCACCTCACAAGGTTGCGTGAGAGCGGTTTATAGCCCATCTCCGTCCCGTCTCAAATAGCTGTTTGGGACGAACTTTGAGCTTCAAAAAATAATCAGCTAGAGTGTCCGCTAGCTATGAGAATCCTCGTTACGACTATCCCCTTTTCGGGGATGACGATCGACGCCCCTATCCCCAAAGACCCCCTAAATGTGCGCCTCCAGGAGGGCTCTCAAGGGGAGACACTGGCCTTTACGGATGACCCGATAGCAGACATTACCCTCACCAGGACTCACGGTGGGGTGCTGGTAAAAGGGGTTATTTCAGGCACCTGCCGGCAGGGATGCTCCACATGCGGGGATCCCGTTGCGCATGAAGTGCTCGCCCCAATCGACTGGATACTGCAAACCACCAGTGACCGGGCCGGCTCTGACGATGATCTCGATGATCCGGGGGTCATCGTCTACGAGGGGGAGCACCTAGACCTTGAGGAGCATCTTCAGGAAGCGTTGATCCTCACCCTATCGCCTTTCTGGCACCCTGCGCGAGACGCCCAAGACCGCTGCACCGTGTGCAAGCGGGACTGCTCGGGACGCTCGTGGCGCTCGGGCAACGTGAGCGGCCCCGCTGAAAAACCCCCTGGCGGTGCCTCCCTGGGCGACCTGCTCAAGGGCGCGCTCGGCGGGACAAAGCGCAAAGGGTAGCCTACTCAGGCTGCCGGAGCACCTCGTCCAGGTCCGCTGGCGCAAGACCCATTCCGGGACCCGCGACGCCGAGCTGCCGAAATGGAAAGAGCGAGAACTCCTCTCCCCGCGTCATGAGCCAGTGGCGCTGTATGTCATCCGCCACGGCGTAGAACTCCACAGGGCCGCCGGCGTTCAGGAGCTCGCCGAGCTCCTCAGCACGATTGGCGCACTCCGCCGCGATGTACGAGCCGGCGCTGAACGATGACACCGGACACCCCAAGCCGGTCGAGCGCGGCATCTGGTGCTTTGCGTAGCGAATGTCGGAGGTGATAACCGAGACCCTGTTTACAAAGGGGCATGCTGCCAAAAAGCGTGAGATCGCCAAGTCACCCTCGCCTCGGCCGTAGAGCCTCTCGGAGAGCAGCTGCCGCAGCAGCTGGTGATCACTACCTGCCTGTCGCACGACCGCCTTCACGCGATTAAAGAGATCCTCATCGCCGGGGCTCTCAACGAGGCACAGCCTCCGATTGGCGCCCAAGCGGGCGCCGATCACGGCCGGGCGCCCATCCTCACCCGCGCCAACCTTGATGCGCGTCGCATCATCGAGGAAGCGCGTCATGTGGTGCCAGTCCGTAGAGGCCCAGCCTAAGAGCGAGCGCCCCAAAAGGCCGCTGTCGCTCCCGTCGAAGGGCTGGAGCCGCCCTGTGATCTCAAAATCCGCGACGATCGCCGGCACCACCATGCGCACGTTGTTGAGCTCGGCTGTTGCTGAAAGAAGGTCGAGCCACGTGCTGCCCCCCGGCCGCGGGGCAGCGAGCAGCATGAACACGTTGGCGTCAACAACCACGATCTCATCACCCAAGCCAGGCAGCACCTCGGCTTGCAGCACCCTGCCAATTCGCCGCTGCTGGTTGCGCTCACGCCGCACTCCCTGCTCGCGCCTCGCTCCCGCCGCACGGGCATCCTCGATAAGCTGCGAAACCACCGCCAGCTGACGGAGCGGGATGAACGCCGTGGTTGAGAGCCGCCTCTCTCCCACCAGCTCGTGGCGGCACGTGACGCCCTCAGGGCCGCGCTCGACAGTAAACCCGTTCCCCTCTGCCCGCCGCAGCAGCACCCGCCAGCTCTGCTCGTGCTGCTGGTGCTGCTGCTCTATCAGCTCGAGCTGCGGCAGCCACCGCTTGCAGAGACCCGTGAGGCGGCACGAGATCCCGTATTCTGGATGTGACAGCTCAACTTCCGGCTCGCCTTCCCCCTGGATCCTCTTTACCTCAAATCCCGCCTGCTCCTGAAGCCGGCCAAGCGCCCGCTCCACTTCAAGGCTTGAGAGGAGCTCATCGAGCTTTAGCTTGAACTCCTTGCGAAACACCTCCTCGGACCTGAGGCTCTTCGCCGGAAGGTAGATGGCGAGCGAGGGCGCTTCGCGCAGGGCAACAAGGAGCTGCCCGTCCTCAAGGGAGCAGGCAAACTCGCCACGATTGACGGTATTTTTGACCCATTCCGGGATCTCGATGACCTCCCTCTCGGTTGGCTTCCTCGGCTCTAGCGGACCGAGCCGCTCACGCGCCGCCTTGAGCACTATCCCGTCTTCGAGCACGCGCCGTATGCGGGCAGCCAGGGGGGCAAGGAGGTTGCGGCCGAGCCGATCAACGCCGTGGGCGTTCCAGTCGCGCTCGGACGCGTACTTAAGCGGCTCGGCTGCAGGCAGCACGATCGTGGCGAGGAGCAGCACCCCGTCTGACTGGTCAAGCATCGTCATGATGATGCGCCGAGCCGCCCGCGAGGACGCAAAGAGCCCAGACACCTCACGAACGGCCCCTTCGACAGGCGACCTCGCTGGCAGCTTCAGTTGCAGGCACTTCTCGACGTCGATGCCGAGCGCCCGCGCCGCCATGCCGATATTGGCCGGCGAGAAGACTGTTTGCGAGAGCCTCTCAATCGCGGGGTCTCCCGCCGAGCGCGGCTCATCACCCCGCCAGTCGAAAAGCATCCTGCGGAGGGGCTGCACCACCCGGCCCACAAGCCTTGCGCGGGCGCGCACCGCCACCGGCAGGGCATCTCCCCCTTCAAGCATCTCGAGCACCCTCTCGCTCTCTGGGCTGAGCGGCACCTCCTGAAATCGCCCATGGAACCTGGCGAGAGCGGCCCGCTGGGCAGCCTCGTCGCGCTGCTGGCGAACGCGCTCAGCAGCCGCGACGCTCTCCGCCTCGCGGCGCTCCTCTTCAGCCCTCTGGGCGAGCGACCTCTCAAGCCGGACCGACTCGAGCTTCTCGCCCTCCGCGAACTCGGCCCTACACCTCTCCATCCTGGCGTGGCCCGCACTCAACCCCCTTTCAATCACCTCCGCAACGTTGCCGCAGCCGGCCTCAAGGACGGCCTTCTCCACGTCGTGCGAGGACTCCAGAAGCCCGGCCATATCACTTAGCAGGACCCCCAGAGCTGCGAGCGCGCGCTTGTGCCGATCCAGCGACTCGTCGCTGCGCGATGCCCCCCAAAATGTCCCCCTCATCGCCCAGTCATTGAGGAGCCTTTCGTCATCGATCCCCCGCAGCTGGGAGGCGAGGCTGAACGTCCGCTGCACGAGCGCCGGCAGCTCCCCTGACAAGTCGACCGAACTTTTCGCCGCAGCGATCCTGCCGAACTCTCCGCCAACCCCGAACCGAAAGCCACTTGAGTTGGTGATCAGCCCGGGATTCATCGGCAGTCCTAGTGCGGCCGCTGCGCTCAACAACGCCTCTTCACGCATCGACCCGCTGTCGAGCACAAGGCCCATCTTGGCACGGTCCAAAGCGGGAATTTTCCAGTCTGACCGCTTATTAAGGAACCGGTCGCGGAAGTGTATGCAGGAGCCGACGAACGAAGCCATGGCAGAAACCCCTGCCCTCCTCTCCACGAGCGACAGGGGAAGGAGCCGCAGGACCTGCACCTCAAGCGCAAAGGCCGGGTTTTTGAGGATAAAAGAGCAGCCCAGCGCAAAGCCGAAAGGCGGCAGCTCAGGCAGATCGCAGCCTGTCCGAGAAAAGCTCGACACGATGACTGATCGCATGCATGCGTCCAGCAGGGAGATGAATCCCCTCTCCTCCCGAGTGAGGAACGGGTAAAGGCTGGGTTCTCTGCTCCCACCGGCCCCCTCCTGCACCCCTGCCAGGGACTTAGCAGACCCCCCTAACAGCTGAGAAAAAGAGAATGGTTTCGGATGCGCGGCCATAACTGTGTTCGACCCCAAAAGGTAGCACCAGAAAAAGGCGCTAGGCAAATCGCCGAACGGGGGGCGTTCGGCACGGCGGCCAATCCACTAAAAATGAGGCAGGGCTGCCGTTTGCCTACCCTTATGCCCCTTTGGCCCTCAGAGCGGAAGCCGGTAGAGCCCCATGGCGTCCTTCATGGCGCCCACTGTGCGGTCAGCAATCGCCGAGGCCTTCTCCGCTCCCCGTTGCATCACCGCGTCAAGGGCGCCCCGGTCCCCCATGATCTGGGCAAATCGCTCCCGAATTGGAGCCAGGGCCGCGATCACCACCTCGGCAACGCCGACCTTTAGGTCGCCATAGCCACGCGCGCCAGCGAAGTCGCGCTCGCACTCCTCCTTCGCCTTGCCGGTGATCGCCTTGTAGATCGAGAGCAGGTTGTCGACCCCCGCCTTGGCGGGATCGTCAGAGAAGCGAATCTCGCCCCCGGAGTCGGTCACCGCTCGCTTGAAGGACTTCATGATCGTGTCCGGCGTATCGGTGAGGAGGATCGCGTGGCCCGGGCTTGAGGCGCTGCTCTTCGACATCTTCGCAAGCGGATTGTCGAGCCCCATAATGCGCGCTCCAACCTCTGGAATGACAGGCTGCGGCACCTTGAGCACCTCGCCGAAGCGGCGGTTAAACTTCTCGGCGATGTTGCGGGTGAGCTCGACGTGCTGCTTCTGGTCCTCGCCGACCGGAACCTCATCGGCGCTGTAGATCAGGATGTCAGCCGCCATAAGGACCGGGTACACGAGCAGCCCGGTGCCGACCGACTCCTGCTTCTGCGACTTGTCCTTGAACTGCGTCATCTTGTTGAGCCATCCAAGGGGGGTCTCGCACGTGAGGAGCCATCCCGCCTCCACGTGCGCCCGAACGTGGCTCTGAACAAAGAGTGTGCACACTTCAGGGTCAAGGCCACACGCGATGTAGAGCGCTATCAGCTCTTGTGTGTTGGCCCGCAGGGCTGCTGGGTCCTGGGGCATCGTCAGGGCGTGGAGATCTACAACGCAGAAGAGGTTCTCCTTCTCATGCTGCCTCTCAACCCAGCGCCGGATGGCCCCCAGGTAGTTGCCGAGGTGGATACCAGCCGTGGGCTGAATGCCGCTGAGAACGCGCCGCTTAGCAGGGAATGTGCTCGTTGGTGACATACCGTCGAGGAGATACCACGCCGGGAGCCCCAAGACCAGGCTCTCTGGGTTCAGCCTGGAAGGCTAGCGGCAGTCACGCCACCCCCCCAACAGCAGCTCCCCTTAGTTGCACGCGCACTTGAAGTTGCCGATGTAGCGAGGATTGCCGTTAGCCTTCGCGTTCTTGCACACGATGTCGGTGCCCGCCACGTGGTAGGCTCCCGCCGGCACCACGATGGCTCCAGTGCGCGGCGCCCTGTCTGCGATCCAGCAGTTTGTGTTGTTGCCCGGGCTCGTAAAGCCCTCGTTGTAGAGCCCATACCCCACTGCCCGATCGTAGCCCAGGTTCCGGCAGGCACGCGCGAGGTGTCTTGAGATCTCTGTGTCGTTGTTTGCCGTAATGCCGATTCCCCCCTGAGAGTTCGTGCCGAAGGCCGCGCTCATCATAGGGCGGTCGTTGGTCTCAAACGTGGTGTCTTGTACCTGCACATCTACCCTCGCTCGAGCTCTTTCGCTCCCACGACCGCAGTGCAGCGCAAATGTATAGCCCCTCGAAAACGGCCCGGGCAGCGTCACTGAACCTGAAGTGGCGACGGTATTGTGCAGCCCCCTGATAGCCGGCGAAGTGACGAGCGTGCACGACTCCGCCGCCTCGGAAGACCACGTAACGGTCAGGTTGCTGAACGAGCAGCTATTCGGAACCGCGCGCACCGGTTGCGGTGCCGGAGATGCCGCACCCCTGCCCCCGCTGCCAACAACATCAACCTGAGTCCTCGCGAATCCAAGCGCGGGATCGTCTATGCGGGCAGCGATGTCGTTCGGATTATTTCCTAACGTGTAGTGACTCCCCACCACGAGGCCCGAAGTCACTAGCCTGCGGTAGGTGCCCCGCACCGTGAGGATCGCTTTCAGGGGTCCAGGCGTTGGGGTCTTTGTCGGCGGAGCCGTTGCGGTGCTGGTGGAGGTGCTAACCGGCGTGGCCGTTGCAGTGCCGGTAGCCGGCAGGGTACCGGTTGGCGAATTGGTAACGGTCGCCGTCAAGGTCGGCGTGCCTGTGAAGATGGGGGTGCTCGTTTGGGTCGGCGTATTCACAGGGGTTGCAGTGGGGATCGGCGTGTCGACGGGGGTTGCAGTGGCGGTCGCCGGCGGAGGAGGCGTGGGTGTGACCGAGGGCTCAATGTTTGGGCAGTCCTCGTCCGGAATGCAAGGGTCGCACACGAAGGGGAAGTGCGGAGGCGGCTCGCCACATCCACACCCCTCGTCAACCGCCCCGCTATCGTGGATGCCATCGCACCCTATCATCGACTCTGGGCTGCCAACGCTTGGCTCGTCGGAGCCCTGGGAGGCCCCTATTGAAGGGAGGAGCACTAGGCAAATAAGCGCAAGGGAGAGCCCAACCGGGTAGAGGGCTACAAAGACCGCTCTGAGTTTCATCCTTTCCTACCGCCTGTACAACCTAAGCACGACAAACAGCTTTCTTCATTTTAGCACAGGCGAGAGATCTTCAAATTACAAAAAAAGCGCACCATCCCTGCTCTTGGCACTGGCCTAACATCCAAGGAATTCTCGCAAAGGGGCGAAACAAGGGCAAATCAGCCTACGGAGAGCTCTTAGTGCCCACGCCGCTGCCCGGTCGCCAACCTGTCTTAATTGGGCACCATCGTGCCGTCGTTACACCGCCACGTGGACACCGAGTGCCCGAAGCATGAGAGCAGCTCGCCGCCCACGTTTGATGACCACAGGTACCCTGTGCCCTGCACATGGTCTAGGTGCTGGATTCGCGACAACGTGCTTCCGTGCGGGATAGTGAAAGAGTAAGGGCAGGAGGCGTTCGGATCGCTGTAGCCCGGGTTGCACTTCGGATCCCCGGCAGGGTTCTGGCAATGCGAGTTGAGCCTGCACCCCCTACATCCGCTGCAGCGGCCGCACTGCTTTTGGCTGTCGGGGCAGCATTTGCCTTCAGAATCCGGGGCTGGCGCTCCGCACACCCCGAGTGCAGTTTCACACTGCGTCGGCGACGGCCTACTGCAGTCGTTGCAGGGGCTCGGATGGCTGCTGCAGCAGGTGCCACGGCTATCAGCCGTAGCGGAGGTGTTGCACACCCCCGTCTGCCTCTCGCAGTAGTTGATGGAAGAGGAGGGCCTTCCGCAGTCGTTGCAGGGGCTGGGATGGTCGTTACAGCACGTGCCTGCTCTGTCGGCGGTCGTGGTGGTTCCGCACACCTTAGTCTGCTTCTCGCAGTAGCTCCGGTGATCCTTGCACGCCCCGCAGTAAATCATCTCTCCCGGGAGGCAGCAGTCGCCGTAGCTGTCCTTGCGGTTCGCTCCGTTCTCTATCCCCTTGCAGTCGATCATCGCCTCGGGCGAGTGCACCGTTGGGCCGCTCTGGGCGAGCGCTGGACAGCTAAGCATCAAGAGCGCTGAGCAAACGCCCAGGACCAAGCCCTCCGCTCTGGAGAAGAACACCATCACAGCTCCTTTGCGCGCATGCTTTGAGCGCGCACACTCACCACTAGGATACGGCCCTGCCACCTGGCGTAACAATCTCTTTCTTCTGCGAAGGGCTAACTTGCGCTCCCCACAGCGTTACGGCAGGCCCGGCCCGTAGCCCAAAAAAGTTGCTTAATGCCCCTGCTTGAGCAGCCTCGCCATCTCACGGTGGAGCGCCCCGTCGCTCCATCCGAGCTCCTGATGAACCGCCTGGCTGAAGGGAATCCCCGTACCACGCATCGCCCCATACACCCGCATCAGGCCGGAGATACCCTTGCGGTCTACGATCGCCCGGAAGCGCAGCGCTGAAACTGCATAGGCCTGCGGAGAGCCATCGAAGGCCGCAACCGACTCGGTGCCGAGGCCCTCTCGGGCAAGGCCATCGTAGTACCGGACCACCTCACCTCGCGGAATGTCCCCCGCATAGTCGGCGCTGTACTGCTCAAACCACGAGGCGAACCCCTCGCTGCGGGGCCTATCCTGCGAAAAGCTGGCGTCCCCGAGCAGCATATGCTCCACCACGTGCCCCATCTCATGGAGCAGCACCTGCGTCAGCACCGCATCTGCAACCTGCGAGCCGGCGCAGCTGCCTGGGATAAAGTCTGTCACGATGTAGATCTGGCTGGGCGGAACCATGAACCCTGGATGGCTGCCGAGCGCTATAAAGGCCGGAAACTCCGCCAGGGCAGTTGCCTTGTCAACGAAGACGAGCTGCCAGTCCCGCTTCTCCTGCCTCGCCTCGGGAGCGAAACGCGCATTCTTGATGGCCCGGTTGGATGCTCGCGCAGCCTCATGGACCGCCTTCGAGGGGCTCTTGCCGAAGCACTCCTCGACCTTTCGCTGCCACCGCACCTGCATCCGGCCGAGGTCGGTCAGGAAGGATGTCGAGCGGACGGGACCGTCAAGATCGACGCTCCTCGGCTCAGGGATCTGGCCTGGCTCGCCGGAGCTGCACTTCGCCTTGGCCCGGTGCTGGCTCGGAACCTCCTGCAGCCGGGGCGCCTGCCGAATAAACCCGGTCTCGTCGAAGTAGAGGCAGGACCCACGATCCTGCGCGACTCCCGACGCCGCCAGCGCGAGAGCGGCCAGGGGGGCAAGGAACGCCCCGCGCATCGCGCTACTGGCCGACCGAGATCTCGCCACCTTTGCCACGCTTTCGGGTGCCCGACAGCTTTTTGCGCCGGCCAAGCAGGGCGAGCTCAAGGACCTCGCTCACGTGCTTGACGGGGATGAACTGAATCTGTTTGCGCTGCTCCTCTGGGATCTCCTCCAGATCTTTTATGTTCTCAAAGGGGATGATCACCTTGCGGATGCCGTACTGCAGCGCTGCCAGCGCCTTCTCGCGCAGGCCTCCCACAGCAAGGATGTTTCCGCGCAGCGTCATCTCGCCCGTCATGGCGATGTCCTTCGACACTTTGCGCCCCGAGAGCGCTGACACAAGCGCGGTGGCGATCGTAATTCCGGCCGAGGGGCCGTCCTTTGGCGTCGCTCCGCCCGGCACGTGGACGTGGATATCGTGCTTGGAGTGAAAGTCGGGCTCAAGCCCAAGCACCTCAGCGTTTGCGCGCGCGTAGAACAGCGCCGCCTGTGCGGACTCCTGCATGACACTGCCGAGCTGCCCGGTGAGGGTAAGCCCGCCTGTGCCCTTGGCGGTCGAGACCTCAACCGGCATGACCTCACCGCCAAGGGAGGTCCACGCCAAGCCGCGCACAAGCCCAACGGCTTCGCGCTGCTCTGTCATCTCGGGATCGTACTTGGTGGGGCCGAGGAGCTGTGTCACACGGTCCGCGTCAATAACTTTGGTGAGCTTCTTGGACTCTGCCACCTCACGGGCGAGCTTGCGGCACAGCGCCCCTATTTCGCGCTCAAGTCCCCGCACCCCTGCCTCACGGGTGTAGCGCTCAATGACGAGCGCAATCGCCCCGTCGGTGAACTGCACCTTCTGCGCCGATAGGCCTGCCTCTGCAAGCTGCCTTGGGATGATGTACGTCGTTGCGATCTTCTGCTTCTCCGCAGCGGTGTAGCCCGGAATGAAGAGGATCTCGAGCCTGTCGATGAGCGGCTCGGGGATCGTGTCGACGGTGTTCGCCGTGGCCAAAAAGAGCACGTCCGAGAGGTCGTACGGCACGTTTAGGTAGTGGTCCCGAAAGTCAGAGTTTTGGTGCGGATCGAGAACCTCCAGGAGCGCCGAGGCTGGATCCCCGCGGAAGTCAGCGCCGATCTTGTCGAGCTCATCGAGCACAAATACAGGATTACGGGAGCCTGCCTGCTTGAGCCCCTGCAGGATGCGGCCTGGAAGGGCCCCTACGTACGTGCGCCGGTGGCCGCGGATCTCGGCTTCATCTCGCATGCCGCCGAGCGACATGCGGGTGAAGTTCCTGCCGAGGGCGCGGGCGATCGACTTCCCAAGCGACGTTTTTCCGACTCCCGGCGGCCCAACGAAGCAGAGGATCGGGCCCTTGGAGCCTGGATTGAGCGTCCTTACGCTCAGGTACTCCAGGATGCGGTCCTTGACCTTGTCGAGCCCAAAGTGATCCTCGTCGAGCACCTTTTTGGCCTTCACCAGATCGAGCTGGTCCTTGGTCCGAGTTGACCACGGAAGGTCGGTCACCCACTCAAGGTATGTGCGAAGCAGCGCGTACTCGCTCGACTCAGGGCTCATGTGCTCAAGCCGCTTGAGCTGCTTAAACGACTCCTCTTTCGCCTGCGGGGGCAGGTTAAGCGCTGTCAGCCGATCGCGCAGCGCCACGAGATCATCAGAGGCAACGTCAACATCCCCGAGCTCGCGCTGGATCTGCTTTATCTGCTCGCGCAGGTAGTACTCGCGCTGCCCCTTGCTCATCTCGTCGCGGGCCTTGTCCTTGATCTTCTCGGTGAGGATGAACTTGTTTAGGTCATCAGTAATGGCCGTATCGGTCATCCGCAGCCGCTTGAGGGGATCAAGCTCCTCCAGCGCCGCCTGCGCGTCCTGAAGCTCTATCTTGTAGTGCGCGAGGACGACGTCCGAGAGGACGCCGGGATCATGCACCTCCTCGGTAACGATCAGCATCTCCTCGGGCAGGTGCTCATACTCGACCAGCACCTGCAGGTTCTCCCGGATGCGGTTCATAATCGCCTGGTTCTCGGCCGAGAGCTTGCGGAGCGGCGGCGCAGGAAGGGGAGAGATCTTGGTCACTGGGAAGCGGTGCTTCGTCTCGTACTTGCGCGCCTTGGCCCGCACGAGACCCTGCAGCAGCACCTTGTGCCGGCCATCAGACACCTGAAGGGTCCGCACCACGTGGGCGACGACACCAACTTTGTAGAGATCTCGGGGCTTAGGATCCTCGGCGTCCGCGTTTGACTGCGCCACGATAAAGGCGAGCCGGTCGCCCGCCATAGCTGCCTCCATGGCACGGATGCTCGCTGGGCGGCTGAGGTACAGCGACATCATGACCCCGGGAAAGGGCACCATGTCCTTCGCGGCGAGCACCGGGAGGGTGTCCGGCACCGGAATGGGCTCTGGGTCTGCAGCCTGGCGGCTCTTTGTCTTGCGCGGCGCTTTTGTAGCTTTCTTTGTTGCCATCATTCCCCGTCTGAGTTGCGTAAGGGTTACTTCCTCTTACGTAGGATGCATCGCGCCTCCGCCCCTATCCTTCGACTATAGACTCCGGGGTGGCTGGGTAACACCGTAAAAGTGGCCCCTCAGGGCTTTTTACCCAAGTAGATCAGCGTTTTGGCGATCCAGGCCAGGGGAACCCCTAGTTCAAACCGTGGCTCGAAGAGGGGCCGCCGAGAGCTGAAAGCCCGCCTGCCTAACAGAACAGCCTGCCGCTGCCCCCAAAGGAAGCCTGGGACGCAGCGAAGCTAGTACCCGCTCGACACCTTCTGGTCCGCCTCAAGAGGCGCTGATTCGCCGTCGGCAGCCACCGGTTCGTTGCCCCGCATGGCGATCACCTCGTCGTAGCGCTGCACCTGCTGCGGCGGCAGCTTCTCCTGGAACATCGTGGCACCGACCTCAACAACGTACAGGATGCGGTGCAGCTCGCCAGTTGAGCCCGGCAGAATGACGCCAGTCACGCCGTTGTACTGGGGCAGCCGCTGCAGGGCATCTTGCACCGGCAGCCTCTTCTCGCGGGCCACCACGAGCGCAGCGTTGACTACCGTCTGGGCATCGAAGCCCTGCGCTGAGTGCACACTCGGCGCGGCGTTGAACTTCGCCCGGTACGAGCTGATGAAGTCCTGCACCTCGGGCCGCGTGCTGTTCTTGAAGAATGGCGCCACAAAGATCGCGCGGCTGAAGAGCGCCTGGGAGCGCGCAATCTTGTCTACGCTGTCCCATGCGGAGGTGCCGAGGACCCGCACTCCCTTGCGGAACTCTGGCGAAAGACCCGTCAGGAGCCTTGAGCTGACCTCAACTGAGTCCGGAACAAGCACTGCCTCAGCGCCCGAGGCCTCAAGCCGCTGGGCCGCTTCGAGCATCGAGACCTCATCCCCCGTGGAGTACCCGACTTCGAGCACGAGCGGCAGGTTGAGCTCCCCGAGCCGGCTGCGGAAGGCCTCAAGGAACTCCGTGCCTGCCGGGGTTTGCGGGTGAACGATGGCAAACTTTGTGAGCTTCAGCTCGCCATAGGCGGTGTTCACAAGCGCCTCTACCTGGCTAGAGGGCGTCATGCCGAGGCGAAACACTCCGCCTCCCACGCCAAACGGCTCGGTCTTTGAGAGCGAGAGGAGCGGCACTCCGATCTCCCGGGCCGTGTTCGCTGCCGCCGACCCGAGGGGGCCGATGATCACCGAGACCTGCTGCCCAGACGCCAGCTGGCGCACGACAGCAGACGAGTCTGCGGCATCGGCGCTCACGTCGCGAACCTCGAGCGAAACTTTCGGAAGCTGCGCTTGCGCCGCTGCCGCCAGCTCGATGCCGCGCTTCATGTCGGGGCCCACCGGCCCATACTTGGCAGCCAGGCTCAAAATGGCTCCAACCTTGACCTGATCGTCGGTCACCGGGGCCGAGGACCTCTCCGGGGCAACGCTTAGGGAGGGGTCGTACGATGCCCAGAACGGCACGCCCGCCTGCTTTGCGGGCTCAACCCACCCAGGAGCGGCGCGGAGGGCGCGCTCCTGGCCGATCAGCCCATTGATGAACTCGTCCGCATGCCACTTCGTGGCTGCCTTTTCGAGCTCGTCTGTTTGAAGCGAGCGGAGCAGGAGCATCGTCCCCTGCCGCGCGGGCGCGGATCCCCCTCCCTGCGCGAGCGACTGCGAGTTGACGCGCCCAAACCACGCTAGCGACTGGCTTGTGTCCCCTTCCCCCCCAAATCCATACGCCAGGAGCAGCCCGAACTCCGGGCTAACCTTCGACTCATCCTCCCCGCGCTTGCGGTAGAAGGAGCCCACGACTGAGAGGGCTTTCGTCGGCTTGTTGAGGATCAGGTACTGCCCCGCCACGCGCAGCGCGGCTGCCTCTGCCTCCTCCGGGGAGAGGCTCATGCGGCTGGCCTTAAGGTAGGCGTCGAGCGCCGTATTATTGCGCCCGCTCTCGCGCAGCTCATCTCCGTACAGGATCTCTCGGTTCAGGAGCGGCTGCCCAGAGAGCGACTTAAAACGGGGCCAGACCTCCCACGGCATGGGCCTCGCTGCTGCGGGGGACGCCTCCTCTTGGGGCTCGGCGGGGGCCGGCTCGGGCCGCTTGCCGTTGCTTACGAGGGAGCAGCCTGCCGCTGCCACAAGGAGGAGGGGAAGGATTAGGAGCCGGAGCTTCGGTGTCTGCATAGTGTCCTACAGGGGAACGCGCGCTGGGCGGCCGGGCTGCCAGCGCCCCCGCTAGCCCCGTACTATAGTCGCCGCACCCTGGCGCCGCCAACTGAGAAATATGGCGCAGGGCAGCCTCACGGGAGGGTTATGAGAAGATATCCTTCATCTTGTCGAAGAAGCCCTTGCTTCCAGCCTCCTCAACAGCGGTGCCCTGGAGATCGGCAAGCTTCTCGAGAAGCGTCCGCTCCTCGTCGGAGAGCTTCTTGGGCACATGCACAAACACCCGCACGTGCTGGTCACCCCGCCGCTGCGGGCTGCTGCCCAGAACCGGTATGCCCTTGCCCTTGATTCGAAAGACCTTGCCCGACTGGGTGCCGGAGGGGATCTTGAGCTTGACCTTGCCCTCAAGCGAGGGCACCTCTATCTCGGTTCCTAGAGCTGCCGCCGCGTACGTGATCGGCACCTCGCAAACGAGCTCACTCTCCTGGCGCTGGAAAAGCTCGTGCGGCGCAACCTGGAGCTGAACGTACAGGTCGCCACTGGCACCTCCGCTGGAGCCCGGCTCCCCCTCACCTCGCATCTTGAGGCGCTGGCCGTTGTCCACTCCGGCAGGCACCTTTATCTTGAGCTTTGACTCCTTGACCTTGAGGCCGCTCCCTGAGCAGCTCTTGCAGGGATTGCGCACCACCTCGCCAACGCCGTTGCATGCGTGGCAGGTGCGCGCGAGGGTGAAGAACCCCTGCTGGATGCGAATCTGTCCCGCTCCTTCGCACTGCGGGCATCGCTCCCGAGAGGTGCCTTTCGCCGCGCCGCTGCCGGAGCAGCTCTCGCACTTGGCCCGGCGCCCTATTGTGACCTCCTTCTCGCAGCCGAAGGCCGCCTCCTCGAATGTAATGTCGAGATCGTAGCGGAGATCGCTCCCCGACCGCCCGCGCCCCCGGCGCGGGTCGCCGCCCCCCTGGCCCCCGAAGAATGAGCCGAAGATGTCGCCAAAGATGTCCTCGAATCCGCTGAAGTCGGCGCCCTGAAAGCCGCCGCCACCGCCGCTGGAGAACGCGGCGTGCCCGAAGCGATCATACTTGGCGCGATTGTCCGCGTCGCTGAGAGCAGAGTAGGCCTCGGTCGCCTCCTTGAACTTCTCCTCCGCCTCTTGGTTGCCGGGATTCTTGTCCGGGTGAAACTGGACTGCCTTCTTGCGGTACGCCTTCTTGATCTCCTCTACCGTGGCGGTCCGGGAGACCTCGAGCACCTCGTAATAATCACGCTTCGCCATGGGCGCACCTTACAACGTCTCTCGACAAAACCCCAGAGCGCGGCCCCAATGGGCGCCCTCCACGGGCTGCCAGCCCACACGGCAAAAGACGGAGCCCCCGGAGATCCGGGAGCCCCGTCTTGAGCGCGGGAGCCACGGTTCAGCCACAGCAGCTACTTGCTGTCGCTAACCTCCTCGTAATCCGCGTCAACGACGTCATCCTTGCCTGCGGACCCAGCCTCGTTTGCCTGAGCCCCCTCGCTGCCTCCGGCCGCCGCACCCTGCTGCGACGCTGCAGCAGCCTTGTAGGCCTCCTCAGACAGCTTGTGGCTCGCCTTCTCGAGCGCCCCGAACGCTGCCACGATGGCTTCCTTCTCGTTCTGCTCAAGAGCCTTCTTGGCGCCCTCAAGCGCCGAGTTGACTGCGCCCTTCGCATCCGCGCTGACCTTGTCGCCAAGCTCAGTCATGGTCTTCTCGGTGGCGTAGACCATGTTGTCGAGCTTGTTTCGCTCCTCAACCAGCTCGCGCCGCTTGCGGTCGTCATCGGCATGAGCCTTGGCGTCGTTGACCATGCGCTCGATCTCATCCTTGGAGAGGCCTGAGCTCGCGGTGATCTTAATCGACTGCTCCTTCTGGGTGCCGAGATCCTTGGCAGACACCGACACGATGCCGTTTGCGTCAATGTCGAACGTGACCTCGATCTGGGGGACTCCGCGCGGAGCCGGCGGAATCTTGTCGAGATCAAAGCGCGCCAGCGTCTTGTTGTCGCCAGCCATCTCTCGCTCGCCCTGCAGCACGTGAATCGACACTGCCGGCTGGTTGTCCGCCGCCGTCGAGAAGACCTGCGACTTCCTCGCGGGAATGGTCGTATTCTTGTCGATAAGCTTGGTGAACACCCCTCCGTACGTCTCGATGCCGAGGCTAAGCGGAGTTACGTCGAGCAGAAGCACGTCCTTCACGTCCCCCTGGAGCACGCCGGCCTGGACCGCGGCGCCGATGGCGACCGCCTCGTCCGGATTGACGCTCTTGGAGGGCTCCTTGCCGAAGATCTCCTTCACGCGAGCCTGAACTGCCGGCATGCGGGTCATGCCCCCGACGAGGATCACCTCGCCGATGTCGCTGGCCTTCACTCCCGCGTCCTTGAGCGCGGTCTTGCAGGGCTCGTCAAGCCGCTTGAGGAGCGGCGCGCAAAGCTGCTCGAACTTTGCGCGGGTTATCTTGATGTTGAGGTGCTTTGGGCCTGAGGCGTCGGCCGTGATGAACGGAAGGTTAATGTCCGTCTCCATCGACGACGACAGCTCGTGCTTGGCCTTCTCAGCCGCCTCCTTCAGGCGCTGCAGCGCCATCGTGTCCTTGCGGAGGTCGATGCCCTGCTCCTTCTTGAACTCGTCGGCGAGGTAGTCGACGAGTATCAGGTCGAAATCCTCTCCGCCGAGAAACGTGTCGCCGTTGGTGGACTTCACCTCGAACACCCCGTCCCCGAGCTCGAGGATGGAGATATCGAACGTGCCTCCGCCGAGGTCGAACACCGCGATCGTCTTCTCGTGCTTCTTGTCGAGGCCGTACGCAAGCGCAGCCGCCGTCGGCTCGTTGATAATGCGCAAGACGTTGAGCCCAGCGATCTTGCCGGCATCCTTGGTAGCCTGGCGCTGCGCGTCGTCGAAGTACGCCGGCACGGTGATCACCGCGTCGGTGACCTTCTCGCCCAGGTAGTCCTCTGCCGTCT
>JAFMJG010000008.1 GCA_017853605.1 bacterium | reverse complement strand
GGTCGTCCCATCGCCGAAGATCGTCGTGGCGGCTCCGGATGACATCGCCGAGAGCCAGCGAGGGATCACGGCAGCGTAGGGGCCGTCCGGATCCTGGCGCGGGCCGAACACATTGAAGTACCGGAGGCCGATCGTCTCCAGCCCATAGGTCTGCCCATACACGCCAGCATAGATCTCATTGGCACGCTTCGTGGCGGCATAGGGCGAGAGGCACCTTCCGATCCGCTCCTCGACCTTGGCAGCGCCATCCATGTCACCATACACCGAGCTGGAAGACGCGTAGACCACCCGCCGTACACCGTTGATCCGCGCGGCCTCAAGAACGTTCACAAATCCATCGACGTTAACCTGGTGCGAGGTGATGGGGTCAGCGATCGATCGCGGCACGGAGCCGAGAGCCGCTTGGTGCAGAATGACGTCTGGAACGTGCTTCTGCACCAGGCTGGCAAGCCCCTCCCTGTCCCTGATGTCCTGCTCAAAGAAGGTCAGCAGAGCGGCCCTCGCTCCCCCCGCACCCTCGCGCACGATCTCCAGATTACGACGCTTGCCCGTCGCAAAGTTGTCGATACCCACGACGCGCTGCCCGAGAGAGAGGAGCTGCTCGACAAGATGCGAGCCGATAAAGCCCGCAGCGCCAGTTACCAGCCACGTCCGCTGCTGCCGCACGAGGGGCTCCCACACCATCACAAGCTCCAGTAAGATACGTGCGCTGGCAGCAGCTCTCGCCTCACGGCTGACTTGACGTCCACGAATACGCCTCCCGAAGCGATCACCCCTGCCATCTCCTCAACAGGGCGCTGAATAAGCTCATTGTGGCCCACTGCAAGCACGAGCCCCTGCACGCCTCGCAGGTCGCTCCACGGCCGAAGCTCAAGCCCGTACTCCTCCTTGAAACGGTGCCCATCCGCGAGCGGATCGTGCAGCAGCGGCTGCACTCCAAAGGCTTGGAGCTCCTCTGCGATGTCTGGAACGCGGCTGTTTCGGATGTCTGTAACGTTCTCCTTGAAGGTGACTCCCACTATGCCTACGCGGGCGCCCTTGATGGGTATGCCGGCGTTAATCATGAGCTTGACGGTTCGCTGCGCAACAAAGCGCCCCATGTCATCGTTGATGCGCCGCCCCGCCAAGATCACCTGCGGGAGGTAGCCGAGCTGCTGGGCCTTGGCGGTTAGGTAGTACGGGTCCACCCCTATGCAGTGCCCGCCGACGAGCCCGGGCGAGAAGCGCAAAAAGTTCCACTTCGTCCCGGCCGCCTCGAGCACATCCTGGGTCCTGAGGCCCATCCTATCGAAAATAATCGATAGCTCATTCATTAGAGCTATGTTGAGGTCTCGCTGGGTGTTCTCGATAACCTTTGCAGCCTCGGCCACCCGAATGCTGGGGGCCTGATGAAGTCCGGCCTTCACAACTGCGCCGTAAACCTCCGCGATGCGCTGCGTTGTCCGGCGGTCCTCTCCGGCAACGACTTTCACAACCTGCTCGAAGGTGTGCTCCTTGTCGCCTGGATTTATCCGCTCCGGGGAGTACCCAAGAAAGAAGCCCTCCCCCCGTTTCATGCCCGACTCCCGCTCCAGCACTGGGCCGCAGACCTCCTCAGTCACGCCCGGGTACACAGTTGACTCGTACACCACCACGGCTCCCCGTTTCAGGTTACGGCCAACTGCGGCGCTCGCAGCCAACATCGCAGAGAGATCCGGCTGCCGGTTCTCGTCAATAGGAGTAGGCACGGCAACGATCACCACATCGCATTGGGAGAGGCTCTTGGGCTCGGTGGTGAAGTTCACCGCTGAGGCCTGGACTACCTCCTCGAGCCCTTCACCGGTCGGATCAACCCCCTGCAAGAGCTGGTGTATCTTCTGGACATCGACATCGAGCCCAACCGTGCCAGGGAAGGCTTTTCCTATCGCTAGGGCGACTGGAAGCCCGACGTAGCCTAGCCCCACGACCCCAACACGCGGTAACACTTGCTGCATTATCTCCTCTCTCTTCGGGACTGCGCGGCGGCCTGGCCGGCGAGTGCCAGATCCCATCCCCGCGGGCGGGGTGCGCCCGACGCCGGAGCCACCCCCCTCGGAGCGTGCTTCCTACCATGCAGCTCCGCCGGCGGGCATGTTTCCAAGCAGGCCTACGACCACCCCGAATGCGGGGTCCCAGTACACTTTGCCTATAATTGGGTGTACCATTCGCGCGGGAGGATTTGCGTGAGCCAGCACCACTCAAGTTGGGCAGTCGAGGTCGGTTCGATAGCCTCAATAGCCATCCGCGTGCACGTGACGTTTCTCATCCTCTTGGTGTGGCTCGTCTTCGCATCCGGCTCAGCGAACCCCCTGCGTGAGGGCGTCCTCATAAGCGCCGTCTTCGGCTGCGTGCTCGCCCATGAGCTCGGGCACGCACTCATCGCGCGGCGCTTCGGGATACAGACTCGAGACATCACCCTCTACCCATTCGGAGGAATCGCGTCGATTACCTCCCAGCCAGCTCCCTGGGCAGAGCTGGGAATCGCTTTCGCCGGACCCTTGGTAAACGTGCTGATTGCCCTCGCCCTCCTGCCCTTCGTTGGCTTCCCAGTGCCGGCAGGCGCACAGCCCCTGCCAGGCTTCTTGGAGAAGCTCTTCGCCGCCAATGTCGCGCTCGCGCTCTTCAACCTGCTCCCAGCGCTGCCGATGGACGGGGGGCGGGTCTTGCGGGCGCTGCTGGCCCTGCTTCACGTGGGCCGTCCAACGAGAATCGCAGCGCTCGTGAGCCGAGGCATCTGCCTCATGATGGTCGCCGCTGCCCTGTACCTTCGGCAGCCGATGCTTCTTATCGTTGCTGTCATCATAGCGATCGGCGCAGAGCAGGAGCGTCTCCGGGCTGACACGCGCACAATTGCCTCAGCGTTTACGGCCGCTGACGTCATGGTGCCGCGCCACAAGCTTGAGTCTATCCCGCACGGGACAACTATCTCTCAGGCGCTTCGAATCGCGCTTACCTCGCTCCAGCCCCTGTACCTTGTCACGATGGGAGACGAGCCGCTCGGCATCGCTTTTCGGGAGGACATCCTCGAGCATGCCGCCACCCAGCCGGATGAGTACATCTCAGCGATCGCAATGCGCTCGCTGCCCCGCATCGAGGGCGAGACACGGCTCGATCAGGCGCTCGCGACGCTTGAGGAGGGGCAGTGCCACGTCGCCAATGTAAGCCAGGGCGGGGAATTTGTTGGGCTGCTTGTTGCAGACCGGATTGCGGACTTTCTCATCATGAAAGAGATTAAGGGCTCACCCCATACGGATGACGAAACAGAATGGCCGACCCCGCTGTAAAGAACGCCCTGCCTGGCCAGGCTTCAGGTGAGCTTGGCTCATCGATCCCTCTCCAGGGACGCCTGCTCGTTGCGGCGCTGCGTAGCCTGGGAGCCCTTCCCGTCGGGGTGCGCAGCTGCATCGGCTACGGCGTGGGATTCCTGATTGGGCTCCTCCCCCTTCGAGATCAGAGAGTCGCGCGGCTGCAGCTTGGGCGATTTTTTGGCAGCTCCTCCCGAATCCTGGCCGCCCGATCCTTCGGAAACGCCGGGCAAACGCTGATGGAGAGCCTCAACTTGGCGCCTCTCCTCGCCCGCTCCTCATCGTGCATTGAGGCCCCGCAGTGGCCTGAAGTCGAGAAGTGGCTCCTCGACAAGCGGCCGCTAATCGCGCTGACCGGCCACACTGGCAATTGGGATCTCCTTGCGGCCTACACGATTGCACGGGGCGTGCCCCTTACGACGGTGGGCCGCGAGGCGCGAAGCCAAGCCGGGCAGGAGCTCTTGCGGAGCATCCGCGAGGGGTATGGCATCGAAACTATTTGGCGCTCCGATCGGACAGGGGTAAAGAGGCTCGTGGCGTGCATGAAGGAGCGCCGCACGGTCGCGGCCCTCATTGATCAGGACACAGATGTGGAGAGCATCTACGCCCCGTTTTTCGGCGAGGCAGCCAAGACCCCCTCCGCTCTCATCGCGCTTGGCCAGCGGTGCAACGCCCGCTTTGTGTCAGCCTTCATGTTCCGCACCGGCCCCCTACACTTTGAGACCTTCATAGAAGAGTTCGAAAGCTCCTTAACGGCCGAAGCGCTGCTCGCTGAGTACAACGCCCGATTGGAGAGGCTCGTGCGGCGCTTTCCAGGCCAGTGGGTGTGGTTCCACAAGCGCTGGCGCTCCCGGCCGGATGGGGAGAGGCTCTCGACCTCGCGCTACACGGAGTGGCTTCGGAGCCAGCTCGCACAGCCACGGCGCGAGGGCTGAGACCGGCCCTGCCGGAGCATACGGCATCGACAGCCCCGTCGCACAGCCGTATGATGCCTGGATGCCCTCTCCTGCTTTCCGTTTCCTCGGCTACCTAGTCCCAGTTGCGCTGCTGCTGGCCGGGTGTGTTGACACCCTTTCGGGCCCCGAAAAGGTAAGGCGAGCAGATGAGCTCACCCGAGAGGGCGACTACGATGAGGCGATCTCGCTGTACCGCGAGCACATGGCCGACAGGCTCGCAATCACTGACAGGCCATCATGGGAGAACCCGTACTTTTACCTGCTCCTCATCGGCGATGTGCAACTTGGCCAAAACCTGCCGGCGCAGGCCCTGGCAACCTACCAGGAGGCTGAATCGCACAAGGTAGATCCCCCCCTCATCTCAGATCGGTACCGGGCCGTTGGGCGGTGGTACGAGGAGCATGGGGAGAGAAAAAAAGCGCTTGAGGTGCTGACAGCCTTTCGTGACAGGGACTCCCTCCTCTTTGACGCCATGCTAGACCGCATAGCCAAGGAGCTGACCGCCGAGGAGGAAGCAGCGGGCACGCGGCGGCCCACTCCTGGGCCCCACTAGGCCCTCCGAACTATCTCCTCCAGGCTGTCGGTGGCAGGCACCAGGACAAGGCGCCTAGCCAGCCCCCACGGACGGCTCATGATGTCCTGGCTCAGGTCGTGAGCTCCCAAGCTCTGCACCGTGCCCCCGCTCTTTAGGTCACGCAACTCAATGCCAAGCCGGACAGCGAGCGCCAGTGGGGCGAGGACATCCCAGAATCGTTGCGACCCGACGACAGATCCTTTCAGCCGCCCCGTTACCGTTCCCATCATGTCGTAGACGCTGGAGCCACTCGAAACCCAGGGAGCCTGGAGCTTGAGCGCCTCCCCCTCAAGCCATGTGCGGTCCGCTGAGCTGGCCGAAACCGCGACCGCCGAATCCCTCCGGCGAACGAGCGGGCTAGTTTCTCCGGTGGATATGCACTCCTCAACAACCCCTTCCGGGCCCGGCCAAAACATGCGGTCCTCGGCCGGAATCGCGACAACACCGGTGATTGGCCACACGCCCTCGTCCCGGGCGGCCACCAGGGCAGCAGCAACGCAGAACTCCCGACGCCCATGGACAAAGTTTTTGGTGCCATCAATCGGGTCAATGACGGCAACGCTTGCGCCACTGGAGAGCACGCTATAGAAATCCTTGCACAGCCCGGCAAAACCGCTGGCGCGCTCGGCTTCCGATTCCTCGGCAACGATCGGCAGGTGAGGAATCGCGACGCGCAGCGCCTCAATGAAGGCGCGCTCAACGTCACGGTCCGTAGCCGTGACGAGGCTCCCATCCCCCTTTGTGAACGCCTCCCGGGACGGCGCCTCATGCGCCGCCTTTATCAACGGCAGGACCCGCCGAACAATTTCTCGCACCGTGCCAACGAAGCGCTGGGCGGTCGCGCTGTCGGCGCTCCCCCCGCCGCCAGACGATTGCATCACTCGATCCTTCCCTGAGAGAGGCGCGACTGGATGCCGCCCTCCCTAACAGCCCGCTCTATCGCCCCCGCCATCGCAAGGCCAAGCAGCTGCTGCACCTTCTCCTCATCGAGAAGGGGATGGCTCCCCGTTGCCTCCCCGGTGAACACCCCCCGAAACAGCATGTGGCGCTGAGAGTCCTTCAGCTCAACCCTAATTTTGGCGCTTGCTGTCGCTTCTGAGACGGGGAATCCGGGGCTGATGCGGGCCTTCCACTCCAGGATTTCGCCGCTAACTATCGGCGCATCAAGCATCACCACCTTCATCCCCGCATCGTGAAAGTATCGTTGGAACGCCTCCTGAACCACTAACGAGAGAGAACCCTGCGCAGGAATCTCCCGCCCGTCTATGACGGCGATCGTAGAGGAGGGCCTGGCGTCCGAAAAGGCGCCGATGCGAACGCGAAGTGAGGCCGCTTCAGCCCCGCCATCCGAGATCCCCGAGGGATCGGGAAGGCTCGGAACCTTCATGTCGAGGCCAAATTCCGGCGCGCACCCTGCCAGCAGCAGGCAGCCAGAGAGGATGACGATACAGGTTTGAAGCTTATGTCTCATGCCTGACGCAGTCTCCCGCCTGGCCGTCAATTTGGCAACCGAGACAAAAGCTCTTCAGCCTCTCGAACGACCTCACCACAGGGGTCGCGTAGGGCAGCAGAGAGCCGCTGCCGAAGCGGCGCCCGGGGCGCACCCTCGCGCTCGACCAACGCCGCGCAAGCCCATAGGGCGTGGCCCCTCACCACAGGCGACGAATCTTCGGCAGACACCCCAGAGAGAGCTGAAATGAGCTCGGCAGCCCCTGTGTTAGCGGCGACGACGGCGGCATTCCGGAGCAGCCCCTCTCGCCTCGCCCGCATCAGGGCAGTCCCCCCAAAGCGCGACAGGAACGCGCTCTCATCTCGCAGCGCTAGCACCTCAGCCAAAGAAAGCGATTCCCCCACTCCAAACGCTGGGCCGAGCTCAGGCACCTCCGCCTCCTGCGCCCTTCTCAAGGGGGCCGCGTTAAAGGGGCAAACGTCCTGGCACACGTCGCATCCGAAGATCCAAGCGCCGAGCATCTGTCGCTCCTCCGGCAGCAGCCATCCCCTTTTTTCGATCGTCAGGTACGATATGCACCGCCCAGCATCCATCACCCTTTCGCTGACGAACGCTCCTGTTGGGCAGCCGGTGAGGCATCGAGAGCAGCTGCCGCATCGCCCCGCCGCGCGCGCCGGCGGCGCGCCTCCATCGACTGAGACCCCCCACAAGATCTCCCCCAAGAAAGAGAAGCTCCCCCGCTTGGGGATGATTACCATCGTGTTCTTGCCGACGAACCCCACGCCCGCGCGCACGGCCATCGCCCTCTCAAGCAGCGGCACCGAATCAGAGAAAACACGGTATGGAAACCGCTCGCCGACCTCGGCCTGAACTAGCCCTACGAGCTGCTCGAGCCTCTTTCTCAGCACCTTGTGGTAATCACGGCCCCAGGCGTAGCGGGCAACCCGGCCGTGGCCCGGAGCAAGCGGAGCCCTCGGGCGACGGTCGTAGAAGACGGCAACGGAAATAACGCTGCAGGCTTCCGGCTCAATCCGAGCTGGGCTTGAGAGGAGCTCCGCGGGCCTCAACATATACGCCATCCCCGCCGCAAAGCCGCGGCTCTGCCATTCCGCCAGCCTCTCCCGGTCGAGAGATAGCGCCTCTCCGCCAGTGACACCCACTACCGACAACCCGGCTTTCAGGGCGAGCGCACGAAGGGCTTCAAGCGACAAAGAAGGCATACCGGCTCAGTGAAAACAGCTCCCTAGGGGTCCGAGGGTTGACCCCGCCCCTCTTCTCGGTTAACAGTAGCGCTCCGGTTGAGGGCACGCTCCTTGTACAGGCTTTTTGAACGGCGAGGAAGGCGCTAGCCTCCTGCGGTCATGGCGGTTCCGTACAGGCGAGCGTCCAGTTTCGTTCGCCCTCTTCCCCCAGGTCCCTATCGTCTAGCCTGGCCTAGGACGTGACCCTTTCACGGTCAAGACACGGGTTCGAATCCCGTTGGGGACACTCCTCCCTCGGAGGAATCGGCGCTGCCTCGCGCCGAAAGCCCCTTGGCAGCGAGCCCTCGCGTGGAACAGCCGGGGCTAGTGTGGTACAAGCTCGCCATGAGCGCAGCTCAACCATCCGATCCCACGGCTCGCAGGCCAGCTCAGCCCTCTGCCAAAGAGCGGTTCGCCCACGCCCTCTCGCTCGTGCCCGAGCTCGCGGAGGTCGAGGCCGTGATTCGCTCCTGTTTTCACTCAGACGTCACCGCTATGCGGGAGATCCCCGAGTACCTGCTGAGCCTCGGCGGAAAGCGCATCCGCCCTGTGCTCACGCTGCTGTGCTCGAAGGCCCTGGGCTCGGCGCAGATTAGCGATGACGTCCTCGACGTCGCAGCAGGCATCGAGCTGATCCACATGGCAACGCTGATGCACGACGACATCATCGACCAGTCTCCAACACGCCGCCATAAGCCCTCCCCGTACGCCAAGTTCGGAACCGCTGCCACCCTGCTCTCAGGGGATTTTCTCCTCACTCGGGCCTTTGGCCTCTGCGCCAAGCTTGATGACGTGATCGTTGGTGCCACCGAGCAGGCGTGCATTGAGCTTGTCGAGGGCGAGGCCTTGGAGTCTCCCCTGCACGTTGAGCGCCACACCACCTCCAGCAGCCTGACGATAGCGAAGCGCAAGACCGCGTCACTCTTCCGCCTCGCCGCATTCTGCGCCGCTCACCTGAATGGCGCGTCGCGAGAGCAGCAGCGCCTGATGGGCGCCTTTGGCGAATCTCTGGGGATCGCGTTCCAGGTGATTGATGACATCCTCGACGTCACCTCCGATGAGGCTACCCTTGGCAAGCGACAGGGGCTGGACCTATTTGAGCGAAAGCCATCGCTCGTGAACGTGCTGTGGCTAGAATCCGGCGATCCTGTTGCCGAGCGGCTTCTGGCACCTCCCTTAACAGAGCCATCGGAGCAGCCATGGGTCGAGAGCGCCCTCAAGACGCTCGCCTCTGGTCCCGTAGTTGCAGAGGCCAAGAGGCTCGCCAGGCGCTACGCTGATGATGCCACCAAGGCGCTTACAGAGGCCTTGGGGGGCGATCTCACGGCCCTCAACCCAGAGGGTGAGGCGCTCCTCGCAGTGGTAGACTTCGCGTTGGAGCGGGTCCTGTAGAGGGGCAGGCAGCCTGAGCAGGGCGGCGGAAGAGCCAGAAAACGACCAATCCAGACACCTCTAGACCCCTCCCGTTAACGCCCCCTCAGCGGGGCTTTTTCTGGCGTTGCTAAGCGCCCCCCGGCCCGATGCCTGCCATAACCCCCTTTAGTTTGTCGTCTAGGGGAGACCCCAGACGGCTGGTTCAATTGTGTTAGCTCACAGGTTTTAGAGGCCTGCTTGCATGTTGCGCCACTCTCTCCGCTTGGACCGTTCTTGGCGGGCGTCGCGCATATGAAGGCAGCTTCGAAGGAGTAAACGTGGCTTTAATCTTCACGGAGTCTGTGGTGAGCAATTCGGACCGGTTACCTGAAATGGACCTCGCGTATCTCGGCGGGAAAGGATACACGGCGGTCAGCGAGTTAATGAGGGCTATGATTCTTCGGACAATTGAAGACCTCAACTCTGGGCCCGAGCTCAGGCAGGAGGCTCTCAATTACCTGATGGACGAGGACGAGGAGTACATACTTTCATTCCACTCTATCTGCCGCTACTTCGGTTTCGATCCTGACAAAACGCGCTACGCAATCCTCAACGCCAAGACGAAGATTCGTACGCGGCGAAGGGCGGCGTAGGGACAGCGCCTCAAGACTGTCTGCCAAAGAAATGGGACCCCGAGAGGTCCCATTTCACTTTCTACGCCGAGGCAGCAGGCGCCCGGCCGAGATCTAGGGGGTGGCGCCACTGTAGGAGCCAACGAGGTAGAGCATGCGCTCCACTCCCTTGAGCTTAAGCTGTTTGAGCTTGCGCTCCTCAAGCTCCTCAGCAGGAGTAAGGAACGACTGCCTAGCCAGCTTATGAAGTCGGGCCTCGAACTCCCTATGCTGCTCATATAACTTTCTAAGCTCAAAGTTTCCGCCCATTGACTGCTCGATCAGCTCTCGCTCAGCACGCTCCATTACTCATCTCCCATCAAAAAGCTCCGAGGCTCCTCCCCGGAGAAAGGTTGAACAACGGTAGTCCCGAAACACGCAACTTCGTGTCCCCCTATCCTACCACCGTTGCGCCCCTCTGGAGTAAAGAATCGGCTATTCCACACTTTGGCTGAAACGTTTGCGCCTCTCACGCGTGGGAAGCCCTCTCCGCGCCCATCGCTGATGCCGCAACAGCCTGCGTGCCCACAAAAATGCCGGTGTATCCAAAAAGATAGCCTTTGCCTTGAGCTCGCCCCCTGGCCTGCAGGCAGAAGGTCGGGGTAGGCAATCTGCCTACGGCGGGACCACAAACGTGATGCCCCGGCCCGCAGCTTCGCCATCACGACGGAATGAGTGGAACCTCGGCTCCTGAATGGTGCAGATACCGGCGGATGCCAGATGCGCCTCCCTGGCGACACGCCGCAACTGGTTGACTGCCGTGGCAGCCGTGTCGAGAAGAGCCCGGTCATCCCTTCCCCGCACAGGCTCAAAGGCGGCCGTTGCCCCGATCGCCTCGACCACCTCACGCCCGACCTCGTAAGCCGCCCCTCCGGCAGATGCGAACACGATACCCTCGACGACCCCGCCCAGCCCCTTAACCGCCCTTTCGATAACCCCGTTTGCAAGGCCGCGCCACCCTGCATGCACAGCTGCCCAACCTGTGCCTGCGCGCAGAAGCACCGGAACACAATCCGCGCTCATGACGCCAAACGCAAGCCTCGGCCCGCCGGTGCCCTGGTCGCACGGAATGAGAAGCGCGTCCCCCTCCTCAAAACGACAGAGGCGCCCAAGAGAGCTCTCGACAAGCGCGCGTCGCACAGACTCCGGCCGGAGATCCAGCACGCCGTTGCCGTGGCACTGCCGCGGAACAACAAGGTCCTCGACACGGAAGCTCTCACACAAGGCTCCGACATCCCTCGCCGCCGAATCACCCCTGAATGCATGGCGCCTCATCGTCATCCCGTGAACCACGCCTGCGCGCCACCACGGAAGATACACGAGGAGCTCAAAGGGGCCGTGCTGAACAAAACCAAAGCTAGGGTCCATGCCATCGCGAGCTTCCCGCACCAGCAAGCGCAGTGCAAGGCTCCTGGGCCCGCCCCAGCCGGTATCCCTGATTCTAGGAAGCGAAATCTGTGAGCGAGCGGACCAACAGCCTCGGGGCTACCCCGTTAAGGATAATGAGCGCCACAATTGATATAATGACGACCCTCTCGCGGAACGAGAGCGCGGTTTCCGGATCTCCCCCCTCGAGCGGCTGGCCATAAAAAATCCGCGCAAAGAGGCGAAAGCCAGAAAATCCGTTAAGCGTCAGCGCCATAGCGACCACCCCAACCAAGAAAGCGTGATGCTCCAGGCCCTGGCCGAGCGCAACCTCCTCCTCGATAAATCCCAGCGTTCCCGGAAACCCCACTAGGGAGAGCACGCAGACCAGGTAGCACACGGCCAGCTCGGGGAATCGCGCCCCCAGGCCCGAGGGCGCCAGCACCCCCCGAACCCCGAACCGGGCAGTCAAGAGAGAGCACACGCCAAGCAGCCCAAGGACAGCCAGCAGCACGTTTACGCCGTCTATCATCGACGTGGTTATCCCCATGGACTCAAAGCCGCTGGCGCTAAGCGCCATGAGGGAGACGTGGCTCAGGTACAGGCATCCTGGGATGCGCTTAAGCCGCTGCTCACCGAAGAAAAGAAGGGCCGAGTATATAAGCCCCGCCACTGGCACGATCATGAGCAGGTATGAGTGGCTCATGTACTGGGTAACTATCGGCGCGTAGAGGCGGAAGAAAAAGAGCATCCCCATCTCGAGGCAGAGGAGGGGAAGAAAGATGGTGCTGCGTGGCGCTCCGAGAAATGGCACTACCCACCCGTGAAAAGGGAACAGCCCAACAACAACCGCTGATGCGACGCAGAGCATGCCGAGGTCGACCGCCTGAAGGGCCGGATTCGCCTCCGCCACGCCGATCCGTGCGAGCACGCGCAAGCCCAGGCAGACGAAGATTGCAGCGAGCGCAACCCACTGGTAGCGCACAAAGGCGTTGCCGCGAACCTCGCGCCGCTCATCTGCCCTGAGGCTCTGGGAGTAGTGGCGCGCCTCCCCTATGCACACGAGGATGAGGAGGGCCCCAATGAGAAGAAAGTTCGTCACGCGCTGGACCTCAACCAGGGAGAACACGAGGGCCTGCATCAGGAAGATCCTGCTCATCCGCAAGCGCACAAGGGGAACCGAAGGCGTAAAGAGCACGGCCCCGAGAAACAGCACTGAGCTGACAACTGAGCAGAGGTACTTCGCCTCAAAAGTGAGCTTGTCGACGTATGCAGCGTGACGATTCGCAACCATTGGCCCCATAGCGATCCCGCCTGGCTCCATCTGGAACTCAACGCTCTGGAGCACGGTCATCGCCACCGCGGCAAGCGCCATGATGACAGCAAAGCCCCGGCCAAAGCCCCTGACTCCACGGCGCTCCCGCACGAGCGCAAAAAGCGACGAGAGCACAAAGGCTGCAACGAGCGCCACCAGAGTGGCGGTCTCTTGGGCCGCATTCATGATCCTTCCCCTCCCCGGCCGCCACCCCGCCCCGAACCAGAGATGAACGAGATCCAGCGCTCCTCTCCCTCCTGAAGCCGCCGCGACAGCCGCTCAAGGCTCATGACAAGCAGGCTCCGTCCGGATGCCGCCCTCAGCGCGAGGTCAAAAGCTATGCTGAACCCCCTGCTCAGCGCCCCTGCCGGGAGCAGCAGCGGCAGAAACTTCGCCTTTGCCCTCTCAGCGTCGAATTGGTGAGCGTCCTCAAATGCCACAAACTGGTGAATGATGGATGAGCACTTAAGTATCTGGTAGGTGCGCAGGAACGCATGCCCGATGCAGTGAATCGTTGCCACGTAGTACCAGCCGAGGCTTATCTCGACAAACATGATCCCTACCTGGGAGAGAGACGCATACGCGAGTGCGCTCTTCACGTCACTCTGGACCTGGCTGAGCAAGACGCCATAGACACACGAGATCGCCCCGACGGCGGCGGTGGCAACGAGCATCGCTGTGGGCACCTCGTACTGCAGCCGCAAGCGGAGAAGGAGGTACACGCCAGCATGAATTGAAAGCCCGCCATAAAAAATCGCGCTCGAGGATGTTGGGCCCTCCATCGCGCGGGGAAGCCACGAGGAGTAGGGGTACTGCGCAGACTTACCCATTGCAGAAAAGAGGAAGAGAAACGGCACCAGGTATGCAAGCTCGCCTGGGAGCGCCCGCGGAAGGCCCGCGCCAAGCGCAAACTGGTCGGCGGGCAGGTGAGCCGCAAGCAGCGCCGCGCCGCACAGCAGCCCAACGTCGCAAACCCGGTATGCCCAGAATGCGTGGAGGGCGTTGTCGATGGTCTCTCGCCGGACAGTAAAGAACGATATGAGCAGGGCGGACGTGATGCCAACCAGCTCCCACCCAATAAAAAGCGCCTGGAAGCTGCTGGCGAGGAACACGATGAGCACCCCATTTAGGAATAGGACAATCAGGAAAAAGAACCGGTAGAACCCCGGGTCCCGATGCAGGTAGTGCTGCGAAAAGACTCCCACGATATTTGAGAGGGTTGTCGCCATCAGCACGAACCAGATGTTGAGCAGGTCGAGCCGCAGGCCGATCTCAACGACGTGGTGGTTGAATGAGAAGAAGTGGTAGTGAAAGATGTCGATCGGCTCTAGAGAGCCGCTGGCGAGGTACCGCCGCACCATCACCACAGCAAGGGCAACGCCACTCACAAACGCCGCCGACTGGCCCGTGGCCACTACCCTCTTAATCAGCCGTTCACGTGATCGAAGGGGGGTAAATCCCACGAGCCCAAGGACTACAAGCGAGGCCAGGGGCCCAAAGAAAATGGCACAAGCGACTGCCTGCAGCGCGCCCATCAGGTGGCCCTCCCGATCCGCACAAACTCAAGGTGCTCCTTTTTGCCAACTACCCAGTCGAGGGATGACGCCACGCTCCGAAGGCCCCCTATGGCACCCTCAAGCTTGACAAAAGCTTGGGTATGGTCGAACAGGAACAGCTCGTTCGCCTCTGCGCGGTAGGCCATCACCACCACCCAACGGTTTTTCACCACTCGGTCCAGCTCGGGCTCGCGCGACAGCAACTCAAGTATCTTGTCAGGCTCCTGCTCGATAATCACCAGGAGGCGCGTGGCCTCATGAATCTCTATCATCTGGGCTGGCAGGCCCGTCCGAAGGTCGCTGCAGTAGCCGGTCATCAAGCCAAGCAGCGATGTTACGTTGTGCGGGAGCTTGGTTCCCGCCCCATACCGCTGGTTATCGAGGGCCGAAAAGAAGTACTCCAGGTTGATGCCCATGCACACCGGAATAACCGCGCGCAGCAGGTTTCGGAGGGCTGCGGTCTCAGGATCGGCAGCCTTGTCATATGACACGAGGAACGCCCGGCGATCGAGAAAGAGCCCTTTGGTGATCTCCCTGCGGCCGACCACGCATATCGCATTGGTGGCATGCCCGTACTCGGGCCGGGGCTGGGCGATGTGGTGCGCGCGAGACTCAACGTGGGCGATGGCCTGCGATACCGTTGACACCTCTGCGTCATCAAACCTGCGGCAACGCTCAAGGGCATTTTGGGCGCGTGCCACCTCGACGTCAGCCCGGAACTTTTCAAAAACTTTGCGGTTCGCCGAGGATATGGAATCTAGGTCGAAGTACTCCACTGCGTCCGTGGTCGTGTTGTGGAACGCCCCAACGAACTGCGTTGCCTCCGGTATCTCAATCCCCTGCTCTCTCACCTTCTCCCGGACATCCCTGCGGTTCGCCATCAGGGCGAACACGCGGGGATTCAGCCTCCCCGGCCGGCCTCCACACGCGCCACAGTCGTACGCAGAGCGGTAGGGATTGTTGGTGCTGTATGACCCGTGGCCCATCACAACCACGAGGGGGGCCAGATGCCGGCTTAGCCCAGTTGTCTGCAGCAGGGTGCGCACGCGCAGCGCCATCTCATCAAGCGTGAACCGTCCCGTGTCTTCAGCCCCCTCCTCCTCGGCAAACACGATGGAGCTCTCATCTGCCGGATTGAGGAGGGCTCTCTTTAGGTACACCCGCACCCGGTGCATCAGGCGGGGAGCGAGGGTCGACAGTGACAGCGGGACAAGCGCGACAATCCCGCCGAGAGCCAGCAACCACCCCCTGACAAGGGAGCGAGACTTGCTGTCGATAAACATCTCCACGTCCGACTGGAGTGTCTTCACCCGCTGGAGCCCCAGCAGCCGCCCCTCAGAGCCCCGACGGGCTGTGACCTGAATCGAGTGGGTTGGCACGACATTGACGGGGCAGAAGGGCGCGGGGCGCTCATAGAGGCTGTGAAATTCAGCATCCACCCCGAAAAACCCCGCTGTG
Source organism: bacterium (assembly GCA_017853605.1). GTDB lineage: Bacteria > Bdellovibrionota_C > UBA2361 > UBA2361 > OMII01 > OMII01. The sequence continues at coordinate 22,209 of JAFMJG010000008.1, read as the reverse complement.
CCGAACGTCTCATACCCTTCGTTAATCTCCTCCAGGTAGCGGCGAAAGGACTCCTCCCGGTCGTCGATGCAACACACAACCTGGCAGGCCGGCTCGCAGGCCCGCTTCTGTCCCCTTTCCCGGTTGACCGCCAGAATCGCCGAGGCTGCTCGGGAGTACAGGTTCCACTCGTAGGCCTGATGCCACACGCGGCACCTCTCAGGGGCGTCGAAACGGCAAGCCAGGGAGACCAGATCCTCCCTTTCTGCGGCGCTTAAGCCGAGGATCTCGCTCCCTGCGCACGGCAGGAGCTGAAAGGCATGAAAGAGGTGGTAGGCAGTCGTGCGAATGCGGGTCGCTTCGTCATCCACATCCGCCAAGCCTGGTCTGGTAAGCTCGAACTCCTGGTCCTCATCGCCGTAACTCGGCATGCGATGCGGGTGGCGCGAGTAGTAGCCGTCAGCGAGCTCCTCCAGCATCAGGCGCACCGCGAGAAAATCGCGCAGCTCCGCACGGGTGGCGACCCCTGACACTCCAAGCTCGCTCTGCCTGACTAAGCCGCCCCACCCCTTCAGGATCAGCGCCTTGTCGAGCAAGTACTGCCCCCACTCCGGCTCTGGGACGCCCCGCGAGCGGAGGATCTGCTCTATGATATCGCAGGCCCTTAGCCCATCAAACCGCGACAGGTCGCCCCGCAGCCAGGTTGGCCGTACCGCCGAGGTGTTCCTCATGTGCGCGAAGAAGGCCCACAGCAGGCCCCTCGTTCGGTCGTACATTGTGAGGTAGGCCAGCCCAGCATCGAGAAAAGACGCCGTAAACTTGATTAGGTACGGATTCACCGTCTCCTCAATCGGGGTATGCTTAGCCGGCCTGCGGTGGCTTGCCCCAAAATCTGGTCGCGCTGCCAACACCTCTCGAGCCACGACGATAGAGGCGATCCACATCAGCCTGAGTGAGTCCCCTTCCGTCCAGGAATCCTGCGGGCTGTGCATGAGCTCGTGCACATCCACCAGCTCATGCAGCCACTCCTGATGCCAGTCCTTCACGATTGAGGCGTAGGCATCGAGCCAGTAGCGCAGAAGGCTTTCAGCAATCCGCGAGTCCGACTGGACTATGTGCTGCGCCTTGCTGGCACTCACCTCGGGGTGAAACCGGTCCAGGTAGCGTTTCTCAAGGAGTCTCCACCGCAACATTTCTGCTGTGAGCGGCACCGGCGCCGCAAGCATCAACGATCGCACCATCTTCCGGCGCGAAGCCCCCAACAGCCACATCGCGCCATCGAGGGATTGCTCCGCCAGCACCCGGTTGATGTCAGTCAGGTCGATTCGGCCCGAACGGCACAGCCCTTGGTACGTGGTCTCTGGGAACGCAGTATTCGCGGCAAAGACCCCCGCTGCCTCATCGAGAGCCTCAAAAAACTCCAGGTCCTCAAAGTGGTGAAGCGTATTGTGGTGGACAAAGGTCCGCAGCGGGCCCTGCGATGGGAGGAAGCTCCCGATCCGCTCAATCATCTCCTCTACAGAGCGCAGCTGCCGGAGGTCCTCTATATGGCCTGCACGCGCCATCCGTTCCTCCCTCAAGGGCGCGCGAGCTCGCCCATGTGGGCGCTCTTGCAGCGCAAGGATCGTGCCGCCTCATAATGGGAGCTCACGGGGGCCAGCCGCTCGAGTCCCGGCGTGGCAAAACTGCGGCTCTCCTGCGACGCGGCGCACTCCACGGCCCTCACCTCTCGCATGAACGAGTGATCGACAAGCACCGTCTCCGAGAAGTCAAGGCGCAGCGGCATGTCAGAGGCTCTCTGCAGCGCGCTCTTGAAGCTGATCACGTTCCCAAAGAAGCAGTTGGCCGGCATCTTGATGCAGATCTCCCCGTTGCCATCGGCGATCCCCGGCTTCACCCGTGACGCGAGCGACCGAAGAGGCGCTCCCATCACTAGACAGGCGAGGTACTGGAGCAGCACTCCGATGAACACCCCCAACAGAAGGTCGGTCAGCAGGGTCGCCAGGACGGTTCCCGAGAAGACAATAAACTGGTCAAGCCCAACCCTCCGGCACTCCTTGAAGTGCTTGGGGCTAGCGAGGCGGAAGCCGGTTACGCACAAGACGCCTGACAATGCCGCAACCGGCACAAGGTGAATTACGTCCGCCAGCACTACTGCGTAAAGCAGCAGGCAAGCGCCATGGAAAAAGTTTGACCACCGCGTCTTTGCGCCGTACGTAACGTTTGCATACGAGCGGACGACCTCGGATATCATCGGCAACCCCCCTAACATGGCCGTAAGGAGGTTGCCAAATCCTACTGCCCCCAGGTCCCTGTTGAGGCTTGAGTGCCTCTTGTACGGATCTATCGTGTCTACTGCTTTCACGGTCAGGAGCGACTCAATCGACCCTATCAGCGCGAACATGAGCACGAACTCAAGCGACTGAAGCGAAAAGAGCTTTGCAAAATCCGGGAAGGTGATGCCCGCCACGAAATTGCTCGGCAGGTCTACCAGGAACTTGTCGTCTACCGAGTAGGCATCTGAGTACCACGTGTACTGGTGCGGGTGCGCGAAGTCAAAGAAGAGGCAGAAACCCATGCCCGAGACTACTGCCAAGAGCGGCCCAGGGAAGTACTTGGCGAGCTGCCCCAGGAATTTGCCGGCGAAGACCACAATTATGACGCTCGTGATGCCGACGAGCGCGACCTCAGGATTCATCTTCACTAGGGAATGTGGGATCTCAAGCAAAAGGGGGATCGGGTCTCGCGCAATCGCCTTGACCCCAAGGAGGGGGTGCACCTGCTTGGAGAAGATGATGATGCCGATTGCAGCGAGCATCCCATGCACCACGGATGCCGGAAAGAAGTCGCCAAACCGCCCAAAACGGAGGGTAGCGAACACCATCTGGAGAAGCGCCGCAGCAACCAGCACCGCAAGTGTGTACCGGTATCCTGCGAAGCTGTCCCCTGCCCCAAGCGCTTCAACCGACGCAAGAGAAACCGCTATGAGCCCGGCCGCAGGGCCCTTAATTGAAAGCCGGGATCCACACAGGGGGCCGACCACGATGCCCCCGACGATGGCGGTCACCAATCCACCGAACGCAGGGAAGCCACTTGCCATCGCGATTCCGAGACAGAGAGGAAGGGCGATGAGAGATACCAGGAGACCCGTAGTGAGGTCTTTGCGCCAATTCTGTTTTAAGCCACTTAGTCCATCAGCAGGAACAGCCGACGGCTTGGGAACACAAGCCCCATCACGATAAAACATCGCAACAACTCCTAGAGGTTAACTAGCAGAGCTAATAAATTTCTTTATCAGGCCTTAAGTCGAGTCTAGTCGTTTGCTTTTTGGGCTATGGCTCGGCTGGGTCGAATCTTCAAATTAGAGTACTCCCCGACCCCGGCCTCGTCAACCCACTGCGGTCATAAACGGAGTCATCGCGACAATATCCCCACATCCCAGTCAAGGGGCGGGGTTGGCACGCCGTAGGAGCCCCCGAGCGCGACCACGTCATCAGTAGTCCACCGAGACCATAAACATCAGCACCTGCGCCCAGCGCGGCTCAAGGCCAAACCGCTGGGTGTGCTGCTCAAGAAACCCGACCTCGTAGCGAGCATTATCCACGATAAGGTACGGGCCAAAGAAGATTCGGTCCTGGTCGTAGCCGCCAGTGGGGCCGTTTGGCACCCCATTAAAGTTAACGAAGATCTCATTGTAGCCCGTGAGCCCCCACTTTTCGTCAGCTGCCAGTGGGTAGCTGGCGCGCAGGAGGTAGCGAGCACGATTGGAAACGGCCCCATCGGTGTTTTCGATGAAGCGCTGCTCTTGGCGGTAGCGGTGGTACCACCAGATCCCCCCTCCATCGTGCTTGTACCCGAGCTGAAGGAAGGTGCGGTTCTCGTCGCGATAGACGCTTTGGTACTTCGAGTTGTAGAAGGTGGGCCCCCACAGGTACCCGATCGACACACCGAAGTTCCTGTCGATGTTGTAGGTGACGAAGGTCCGTATAATGTTGGTGTTGAGCTTCTTCCAGTCATCGCCGAGCCGAGGCTGATCCTCCAGCGTCCACACCCAGCTACGGTCGGGATCGAGGCCGACATTCGTCACGAACTGGAACCACCCTTCAAAGTCTGTCTGCTGGGCGTGGGCAGGCGAGCTTACGGCAACTATGGGCAGGATGAGGACGAGCAGCTGAAGGAACCGACGCATAGGGGTGCCCCATGTTTTTTCGGGAGTCGCCGCAGCCTGCAGAGCACCTCTTTGCCGGTGCTCTGCGCCCGCTATCGGAAGAACGCTGCGATGCGCCAAGACTATCCGACTTTCTGCCGGAAGAGATCAAGCACCATACGAAAATCTAACGGAAGCGGTGCCTCAAAGGAGAGCCGCTTTCCGCTTACAGGATGAGTGAAGGCCAAGGCTGCAGCGTGCAGCGCCTGCCGTCCGAGCATCTCTGAGGCCTGGCGGAGCTCCGCCGGAAGATTCGAGAAATCACCGTAGGTTCGATCGCCTATCACCGGCGAGCCGATGTGCTCCATGTGCACGCGGATCTGGTGGGTGCGCCCCGTTCGGAGCGAGCACTCAACCAGCGTTCCGTGCGCAAACCGCTCAAGTACCCGCCAGTCAGTGATAGCGGCCCGTCCCTGCTCCGAAATGCACATCATCTTCCTGTTTCGAGGATGCCTGCCAATAGGGGCGCTGACCGTCCCGTTGTCACTTAACTGCACCTGCCGCCGCGCACGAGGCGTGGTGAATACAAGAGCCCGGTAACAGCGGCCGATAGAGCGCTCCGCGAACTGCTTCGAGAGGGATGCAAGCACTGCGGCAGATTTTGCGACGACCACCACCCCCGTCGTGTCCTTGTCGAGCCGGTGGACGATACCGGGCCTGTCAGCCGAACCAACTGCGAGCTGACCCTTCCCAACATGGGCAATAACCGCATTTGCCAAGGTATGTGAGGCGTTTCCAGCCCCAGGGTGCATAGAAAGCCCAGCGGGCTTGTTTATCACGAGGAGGTGATCGTCCTCATAGAGCACGTCGAGGCGCAGCTCAAGGGGCGCTAGGGTTGATTTGCTGTCGCGGGGTGGCTGGACCTCAATCCATGACCCGGGCGCTACCTTGAATGCAGGCTTGAGCACCGCTCGCCCATTTACTGATACCCGCCCCTCTTCGATCATGCGCTCCGCCTGGGAGCGGGTGATACCCCACTCTTCACCAGCCCGTTCAGCTACCGTCCTGTCCAGACGCGCCGGGTTGCCGATGTGCTCAAACCGGATCTCCCCCTTAGCCATGGGCCAGAAGCCCCCGCGCAAGGGTGATGTCTGCAGCGATCTGCGCGCGCAGCTCATCGACTGAGGAGAATCTCTTTTCATCCCGGAGCCGTGCGACAAAGCTGACGTGCATCCGCTTGCCGTACAGGCTCCCCCCGCTGAAATCGAGAATGTGCACCTCAAGGCGCTCGCGGTCCCCATCAAATGTCGGGCGCACTCCGATATTCGCAACCGCCTCGTAACGTTGCCCCAATACCTCCACGAGGCAGGCATACACGCCCCTCTTCGGAATGAGCCTGTGCGGCACGGTGATGTTCGCTGTCGGGAACCCGATAGCGGTGCCCCGCTTGTCCCCATGCCCGACACGGGCCGATATCGTGAAGGGCTCGCCGATCAAGCGGGCGGCCGCCGCAACGTCCCCCCCTTCGACCAGCGAACGCACCGCACGCGAGCCTGGCCGCACCCCGTCCAGCTCGAATCGGGGCACCACGTGCAGCCGGATGCCGCGCTTGGGCAGCTCGCGCGCAAGATACTCAAGGCCGCCCTCCCGATCCCGTCCCACGGCGACATCCTCTCCAACAACAACGTCGGCGGCACCGAGGGCGCGCACCAACACGTCATCAAGGAACTGGGCGGCCTCCATGCGAGAGAACTGTTTGGTGAAGTGCACGAGGTAGAGGACTTGAACTCCGAGCTGCGCAAGCCTCTCGGCCTTCTCTCTCACGCTGCTGAGGCACCGTGGCTCATCACCACCCCGCAGCACCCGAATCGGGTGCGGATAGAATGAAAGCGCAACGCGCGGCCTCTCCCGCGCAACACGCGCCAGCACCCGGGCAACCTGCTCATGCCCGAGGTGAACCCCATCAAAGTTTCCAATAGCAACCGCCCCACCTCGCCATTTTTGGGGGAGCGCACGGGGATAACGGGCGAGCCTAGCACGCGATTCAAAATTCATTCACCCTCGCTTGGCGAGCGCCCGGGGCACAGCACCCCGCGAGCAACGCTACTTTAGCTCCTTGAGCCGCTCCTTGGCCGCCGTAGCCTCTGGTGACTTCGGGTAGTCCTTGATGAGCTTCTTAAGGCTATCCCTCGCGGTTTGCTTGTCTCCCAGCCTGACAAGCACCTCAGCCTGCCGCGCAAGGCTAGCCGGCGCTCGGGGCGACTTTGGAAACCTCGCAACCGCCTCAGCGTAAGAGCGCAACGCCCCCTTATTGTCGCTCAGTCCATCATACGCCACTCCCTGCCAAAACAGGATCACGCCGGCCCTGTCAGAGGAGTCAGCTTGGCCAGCAGCGCTCTGCAGGAGCGGGAGCGCATCAGCAAAGCGCCCATCCCTCAGGGCCGCGAGGGCATCCATAAAGATTTGGGCAGTTTCTGCGGGCAGCTGGTTGGCCCAAACCTCATCGGCATCCAGCTCAGCAACCGGCACCGCAGTCGGCGGCGGCACACGGCGCCTCAACGCCGAAATATCCTCCTTCATGGCAGCGAGGTCCGTCCCCACCCTCTTGTGCTGGCCGAACTCCAGCTCTTCCAGTCGGCCTGACAGGAGCTTTAGCTGGCTATCTAAAGAATTAATAGTCTCAGTCTGCTCCTGCTGAAAAGCGCTCATGTCGTCGATACGGCGCTCCAGCCGGGCCACCTTTTTGCCAAGGTCGAAGCTTGAGCACCCCACTGTTGAGGCTAGCAGGGCAAGAGAGAGAGCAACGCGCATCATACCAGTTCGTTCCAAAAAAAGTGGGGCCTTAGGGCTGGCCTCAATAAGCCGCCCTAAGGCCCCATCTTAAGCCGCGGTTCTGCAACCGCAAGACTTTAACTGCGGGGACTAGTCAACCTTGAAGTGATCGCGGCGGTTCTTAGCCCAAGCAGCCTCGTTGTGCGCTGGATCGAGCGGAAGCTCCTCTCCGTAGCTTACAGTGCTGATATCTGAAGCAGGAACACCCTGCGTCTTCAGGTAGTCAGCTCCAGCCTTGGCGCGGTGAGCTCCGAGCACCATGTTGTACTCTGCAGTTCCGCGCTCATCGCAGTGGCCCTCAACCTGTACCTTCTTTCCGGCATTCATCTTGAGCCAGTCAGCATTGGCATTGAGGGTGCTCTTAGCGTCAGCATCAAGCTTTGACGAATCAAACGCGAAGTGGATGTCCTTCAGCGGACCATCACCGGTTGGTGGCGGAACGTTGCCCATATCGCCTGTCGTGCGGCAATGGCAACCTGTGGCCAATACTGCTACGAAACTTACTGCTAGAACTTTCAAACTTCGCATAATTTCCTCCCGAAATATTGCCTAATCTCTTTTCAGCCCCAGCCGCTAACCCCAGACACATCAGGGAGCGGCCTAAGCTCAAATGAAAACCTCCGGTAAGGCCGTACCGAAAGGCACGACTGACGCCTCCATCAGCCCTGCCTCCCGAAACAAGCCCGCTCGGGGCCCCCTTCCCACTCTTATCCGACTTTGCAACCCCGCTCATTAGGCGTTAACCCAAAGGACGTGTTCCGGATTTTTGTGTTCCGCGGTAATGCCCTTGATACTTTACAACATGCAAGTTTGCAAGAAGGTAACCGCTGAGATCTTCAGGTTGCGATGATTCCGCTCACGCCTGACCTATCCCGAGGCTAGCGGGGGCTAGGACCCCAGGCGGGCTCAAAATCACCGCCCCTACTTTTGGCAACTTGCTTGAGATTAGAGCCATCTGCCCGCATGATAGCGATGCTCCGGCCATCCCCGAACGATGATGTCGAAAACACTAAGTAGCGCCCATCAGGGGAGAACTCAGGGTCCTCGTTCGTCCCAGAGCTGGTAAGCTGAACGGCGTTTGATCCATCCGGGCTGCTCACAAACAGCTGAAAATTTCCGTCAGCCCGGCATACGTACGCGATCTTATCCCCCGTGGGAGACCACGCCGGAGAGGTGCAGTAATTCGAGGACACGAAGCTAACCCTCTGCGGATTTGAGCCATCTACTCCCATGACATAGATCTGCGGGCCCCCGCCCCTGTTCGAGCAGAATATGACCTTTGAGCCGTCCGGAGACGGCACCGGAGAAACGTCTATAGCCCGGTTGAGCGGGGTGAGCTTCCGGCGCACCTTGCCGTCCAGGTCAAGAAGGACGATGTCGCTGTCCGCACCTTCGGTCCGGGATGCCAGCACCTCGCTTTCGTTGAGAAAGTGCGCCCCGACCTCTAGCTCGGTGGTTTTTGTGAGCTGGCGGGCGGACTTTGAAGCAACGTCGAGGACGAAGAGGTCCGGCACCCGGTTACGAAAGCTGGTATACACCAGCTTGGTGCCTGACGGATCCCACGCTGAGGAGAGGGCCAGGCCACGCTCGTTGGTGAGCTGTGTGATCTCTGACCCATCCATGTCCATTACAAAGAGCTCCTTGAATCTCCCCACACGAGAGGAAAATGCAATTCGGCTTCCGAATGGCCCGGCCAAGCCGGTGTAGTACTTCATGACCTCATTTGCAAACTTGTGGGCTATTACCTTAGCCTGCTCGGGCTCCGCATCTGTATACTGTTTCGCGACCACCCTGATGCCCTTTTGCACATCAAGCAGGTAGAGGCGCACAGTCAGGCCGCCCCCCTCTGAGAGCACCTCACCCTTAACTAACCCCTCTGCTCCGATAACCGTCCAGTCCGAGAAGGCCGTGCCCTCCGGCGGCCCGCACTTGCCGGGCGTCTCGATGTAGCCCTTCTGGTCGAGCACCTCGAAGTACCCCGAGAGGTCCAAGTCACGGGCGATAGTGGATGGGATCTCGCTGGCTGGCCCCTGCTCATCACTCTGGTTACAGAGCTTGGGGAGCGCGATAGGGATGAGCCTGCCTGCCCCCCTGACATAGAGATCCGTCTGGGCCTGAGAAGCCGCCGGCAATACAAGCACCGCAGCTGCGGCGACGAGAAACTTCTTCATGGGGCTCTCCTGGAGATAAAGGCATGCACGCACTGGGTAAAAATGCCCTAGTGTCGCGCCGGGCGCAACCCGCGGTGGGCAAAACCTTGGCGACCCGTTACTCCCTAGGATCGAAGGTTATGCGGACGCTCTTGAAGTACTGTTCGTACACCACCTGTGGGGGCGGAGGCAGCGGGCTCGCTTTTGTGACCGCACGAACAACGGACTCATCGAAGCTGCCATCACCCGATCCTTTGACCACGCGCACGTTTTTAATTAGCCCGTCTGGCTCAATCTCAAAAGCAACCTGCGTGATGTACTCAGTGTCCTTCCTGTACCATCGCCAAGCCTCCTTGATCCGGCTTCGAACGATCTTCTCGTAGATGAAGAACTCCTTGGGCCGGACAACGCCGCCCCCCATTCCGCTGCCCCCCACAGACGCAGCCCCAAAGCCTTTCCCGCCCGCATCTGCCGACTCCCCAAGGTACCGTTGAAGCGCCGCTTGGAGCCGCTTATCGACGTTGTCCCCGTCACTTTTTTTTGCTTTCTCGCCGGGCTTCTTCGCCGGTGTCTTGGTGGCCGTGGGCTTGGCTGTCGGGCGCGGGGTTGGCTTGGCCTCCTGGGAGCTCACCTCAGCATCCTCCGCCGGCTCCTCGGCCTTCTCCGCCCTCATCTCCTCAGCTTGAGACGCCTGTTCCTCAGGGGCCGTCACGTTTTTGATTGGGGCCAGCTCGCTCTTCTTGTCATCCTTGGGAACCTGGCTGGCACCCCCGAGATTCTTGCCGCTCTCTATTGAAATCGAGTAGACGACCGGCTCCGGGAACTCTCCAAGATTCGGAAAAACCTCGACAAAGACGACGTACGCGAGCACCAGGTGCCCCACCACCGACAAAGCCAGCCCCGCGTTGTGGTAGTCGCTCGGTTTTCTTTCTAGCGAGCTCACGATCAATGTTTCGACGCCCCTCTTAAGCCCCTCTCCCCTCTGGAGCCGCAGAAACCAGCCCGATCTGGGTAATACCGCCCTCGTGCAGGGCAGCCATCACCTCCATAATGCGGCCGTAGCCAAGCGAGGCATCGCCCTTAATGTATACCTTGTGCTCCTGCGGCGGCTTGTTGGCGAAGATCGCCTTCACCTTGTCCGCAAGCTCTGGAAGCGGCACCTGGTTTCCTGCGCCGAGAAACACAGTGCCAGCCTTGTCAATCGAGATGACGATCTGCTCGCTTGAGCCCTTCAGGGGCGCCGTGGTGGCTTTCGGCAGGTCCACCTCAACGCCCTGCTGAAGCATCGGCGCCGTGACCATGAAGATCACCAGCAGCACCAGCATCACGTCCACAAGCGGCGTGACGTTGATCGTTGCTATCGGGCCGTCTGTGTCGGACTGAAAGTTGCTCGCCATAGTGCCTCCCTCGCCTTGCGCCTTTACCTAACGGACAAAGTAGCGGCGGGCGATGTTGAGGAACTCCTCCGAAAAGCTGTCCATTGACTGGCGAAACTTGCGGATGGATGCCGAGAAGTAGTTGAACGCGATTGCTGCCGGGATGGCCGCCGCCAGGCCCACCGCCGTGGCTACCAGGGCCTCCGAGATGCCAGGGGCGACCGCCTGAATAGTAGAGCTCTTCGCCTCGCTCAAGCCGTGGAATGCGTTCATGATGCCCCAAACCGTCCCAAACAGCCCAATAAACGGGGCGGCGCTCGCAACTGTCGCCAAGAAGGTAACCCCTCGCTCTAGGCGATGGGTCTCCTCCAGCTCTGCGCGGCGCAGCGCACGTTCAACCGTACCCAGCTCCCCTGAGGGATCCGCCGCAGTTGTCTTGCCTGCATCCTTGTTCTCTTGAAGAGTGAGCAGCAGCTCCCGGTAGCCGGAAGCGAAAACCGTTGCAAGCGGGCTATCGATGAGCCGGCGCGAGGTTTCGTCGATTCGGGCAAAGTTGCGCGAGTCCCAAAAGACCTGCGCAAATTCGCTTGAGGTGCTCTGGGCCTTCCGGAACTGGATCGTCTTGGCGATCGTGATTGCCCAGCTCCATACCGAGAGGAGTATCAGGAGGATGAGGACGCTCTGAACGACCACCCCTGAGCCAAAAACCATGTTAAGGATGCTGGGGGCTTCAGCGACCGGAGTCGCCGCGAGGGGCGGCACGTTGACTGGATCCACGAGAATTCCTCCAAAAACTCAAATTGCGCCCTGAAATATGCCACATACCGCCCCCCCACACCAGACGTGGGAGGGGATGTTTCTTTTTAATAGACAGGGGGTTATAACTGCCGTCGACAGCATGTGCTGTGCCTAAAAAGGAGATCCTCATGAGCGTGTCGATCGCTATCAACGGTTTCGGACGTATCGGGCGCAATATTCTGCGCCAGCTTTTCACTAACCACCCCTCCAAGCTGGTCAAGGTGGTCGCAATCAACGACCTCACCGACCCTGCCACCTTGGCGCACCTGCTCAAGTACGACTCCGTTCACGGCCGGTTCCCTGGAACGGTCGAGGCGGGCGAAGGGTGCATCAAGGTAAACGGCCAAGAGATAAAGGTGCTGGCTGAGAAGGACCCTGCCAAGCTCCCGTGGGGCGCCATGGGCGTCTCAATCGTCCTTGAGTGCACAGGGATCTTCACGAAGAAGGACAAGGCCTCTCTGCACATTCAGGCGGGCGCAAAGAAGGTGCTGATCTCGGCCCCAGCGCCGGACCCGGATCTGACGCTGGCGTTCGGGGTTAATCACGCATCCTACAACCCGTCTGAGCACCACATCATAAGCAACGCCTCGTGCACCACCAACTGCCTGGCCCCGGTAGCGAAGGTTCTCGTCGAGAATTTCGGTGTTGTGCGAGGGACAATGACCACCGTGCACTCGTACACAAACGACCAGCAGATCCTCGACCTGCCCCACAAGGACCTGCGGCGGGCTCGCGCAGCGGCCCTGTCGATGATCCCCACAACTACTGGCGCAGCGAAGGCAGTCGGGCTGGTCATCCCTGAGCTGCAAGGCAAGGTCGATGGCTTTGCGATTCGGGTCCCGACAGCGGACGTGTCGGTCGTGGACTTCGTCGCAGAGCTTGGCCAGGACGCCTCGGCAGAGGAGATCAATCGCGCCCTCAAGAGCGCAAGCGACAACTCCCTCAAGGGCATCCTCGGGTTCTCAAGCGAGCCGCTCGTTTCGATCGACTACGTTGGCGACACGCACTCTTCAACGGTTGATGGGCTCTCTACGATGGTCGTCCAGAAGCGCCTCGCTAAGGTGGTGGCGTGGTACGACAACGAGATGGGATTCTCGGCGCGCATGTGCGACGTGACAGAGATGATTGCAAAGAGCCTCTAGGCCTCTGCGACTTTTTCTGGGGCACCCATGCGCAACAGGCACCTCCTCATCGGCAACTGGAAGATGAACCTCGGGCCCTCCCAGGCAGCGGCGTTCGCGCTCAAGCTTCGGGAGGGGCTGCCGAAAACCGCCCGCACGGACGTCTGGGTTGCTCCCCCGACGGTGAGCCTTGCGCCCGTGTGCGCAGAGTTGGCAGGCACCTCAATTGTGGTCGGGGCCCAAAACGTTCACTGGGCAGCGTCAGGCGCATTCACGGGCGAGACATCTCCGGTGTTCCTCGCGGATCTGGGCATCGCCTTCTCGTTGGTTGGTCACTCCGAACGCAGGACCCTTTTCGGGGAATCCTCCCAGCAGGTGGCCCAGCGCACCCAGGGGGCTCTTGCAGCCGGCCTCACTGCAGTGGTCTGCATCGGCGAAACGGAGGGCGAGCGGTCGGCAGGACGCACTGAGACGGTGCTGGAGGAGCAGCTTTCACCGGTGCTTGAGTCCGTGTCCCGAGATGCGGCCGGGCGGGTTGTTCTTGCGTACGAGCCGGTGTGGGCGATCGGGACTGGCAAAGTGGCAGCTCTCGAGGAGATTCGCCAGGCTCACCGCTGCATCGAATCGCTGTGGGCCCGCAAACAATTCACGAGCAGCCCAGTCATCCTCTACGGGGGCAGCGTGAATCCGGGAAATTTCGCCGAAATCCTCGCGCTGCCCGAAGTCGATGGGGCGCTCGTCGGAGGCGCCAGCATAAAGGTTGACCAGTGGCTTAGCCTCATCGCAATAGCAGAGGAGTCGCCGGTAGCGCGCGGCTAGGCAGCGCTTCCGTAGCCGTTTCAGCAGCGAGCTGGCGCTAGAATCTCGATATAATCGGGTCGCTGGTGCGCCGGCCTTCGGAGCTTCCGACAAAGAAGAACTTGTCGATCGCGTTGGGCGCCGAACCCGGCACAAAGTCGATCTCATACAGGCCGCTTGGGTCCTGCGGAAATCCCATGACTTTGGGGTAGAACGCATAGCTGCGGCTGTAAGGCCGCCCTCCAAACTTGTCGAAGGCCACGAACGTCCAAACGCCGGTCGCATCGCCGTTCAGCCGCACTACGCGGTCGCCCTGGGCATTTGGGTGGCCGAGCTTTAAGTCCTTGACCAGCTCGCCGTTGTTTATGACTCGTATTGACTGCACATCGCTGCTACGAACTGCGAACTGCAGCCTCGCGCTTGCCATCGCTCCCTGCCCAAGACCGTAGACCGGCGGGGCACGCTCGACAATCGAGGCCGACAGGAGGACCATGCGAGGGATAAAGAGCTGGCGAATCTTGGCCGTGGCGTGCACGCCGGTTTCGGCATCAACAAAGGACACAACCGGCAAGGAGAGCCAGGTCATGAGCGCGCCGCGGTCTGCCCCCGCTGCCGAGAGGTCGCGGAGGGTCTGCGCATGCAGGGCGGCTAGGCGGCCTACTATCTCTTCAGCTGAGATCCCCTTAACCCCCGAAGCGAGCTCCCCGATAGCAGAGGCAAACGTCATCATGGAGTCCGCCTGTGGCCCCGGTGGAATACGCTCACGCTTGATAAACCGCTTAATGTCGGCCACTCCACCCTTGAAGAAGGCCTGCGCCTCCTTTGTGCCGATTCTCTCTATAGAGAGCCCTGGAGGAGCAGGAACTCCTCCGCCATCACCCGCTCCACGGGCTTTGACCTTGAAGTCCCATCCCGAAAAAAATCCCCCGGACGAGTCATTTGTGTCACCCTTCTTGGAGGGCTGCGGCTTCTGCGCTTGCTTCTGCTCTACTGCTTGAGGGCTTATCGAAGAGCTCACCTGCTGGAGCTTCTCTGGACTCATGGCGGCTTTCTGCTCGGCCTCTGGCCTCACTGGAGGGGCTACGGCTGCCGCACTCCTCTGCTTCGGCTTCCCAGAGCTATCGACCAGGAGCTTCAAGGCAGGGGGCACGAAGAAAAGGCCGACAACTACCCCCGCAATCGCCAAGGTCAGCCAAACAGCTCGCGGTGAGAGCCCCAAAAAGCGGCTTTCTTGAAAATTTGCCATGCTTCACATCCCCACGTTAGCGCTACGTTTGCCCTAACGACATCGGAGGCTTTGCAGCCAACTCGCCTATTACTATTTCGAACTAACTCCACCCTGATATGGAGCGGTTGGGCCCCCGGTGTGACATGCTAAATGCCTAGAAATCACTACGCAAATCAGGCCTAGGAATATCAAACAGTTAAGGGCAGAAAGCCACCAAAAGCGCCCCTAGGCACCGTTGCGTATTGCAGCGGGCGTGGCACGCGAGCAGCGGCTTGCTATGCCGATGCCCACAACTTCCGGACGTCTCCCTTCAAGCGAGCCCCGACCTGGATGATGACGTTATGGGCCAGGAAGCACGCCTTACGGGCCGCTTCAACCGGGGTTAGGCCGTGGTTGATGCCGTAGAGAAATCCACCCGCAAACGCGTCCCCGGCCCCTGTAAGATCCCGAGGCTCACACGGGAAGGCCGGCACATGGAACTCCTCGCCCTCCCACCAAATGTGGGCGCCGCGCGCGCCTGCCGTAAGCACGACGTGCGGCACGCGATCCTTAAGGATGCGTCCAGCCTTGGCAATATCCCTCTCCCCGCCTGCCAAGGCAGCCGCCTCCTCCTCGTTGGCAAATAGGAGATCGCTTTGCTTTAGCGCCTCATCGAGGTGCGTCCCGAAGCCAGAAACGATCCACGCGTCAGAACACGTCACCGCCACCTTTGTTTTCGACTCCCGCGCAACTTTTATCGCTTCCCGGATAGCAGAGCGGCCGGCGTCGGAATTTGAGAAGACATACCCCTCGATGAAGACCCACTTTGATTCAGCTATCGCCGCTGGATCGATGTGCCGATCTGACAGGTCAAGAGACGCCCCAAGCGACGTTCGCATCGTCCGCTCCGCATCCGGGGTCACGAGAACAACACACGTTCCCGTAGACCCTCGCGAGGCCAGGGGCACAGGCACCTTCATGCCCAATGAGATGCACTCCTCCCGGTAGAACCTGCCAAAGTCATCATCTGCCAGGCAGCAGTAAAGAGCGCTCTTGCCGCCGAGCTGGGAGATGATAATTGTTGAATTCGCGACAGAGCCGCCGCTCACGAGCGCAGGCTTGCCGGAACTAAGGGCGCCGAGCAGTTGCTTCTGCTCAGCGGTCTCCACCAGGCGCATCGTGCCCTTGTCGAACCCCAGGGGAGCAAACTGCTGCTCGGACACGTCAGCAAACACGTCCACAATTCCGTTCCCTATACCGCTCACATCAATAGATTTCATCTATCCACCCTCCGGCTGTTCGCCGAGATCCTACCCGAGGGGAGACGAAAATCATACCCCCAACGACGCCCGTGCATCCTAAGCCCCTGCTTGCCGCCCGTGGGATTGCGCCATGGCTCTCTCGCGCGACACTCATTGACATGCCCGGCAGGAGGGGTACAGTCGCGGGTCTCGCTCTTTCTTACTAACTGGTCGTGCAGTTCCTAAGGGCCATTCCCCAGCTCGAAGTCGCCATGCAAGGCGCAAGGCTCTGAGCTGGAGGGTGGTTTTCGGTTTTTCTTGTTCTTTTTGGGCATGCGCGCAAGCGAAACGGCATTCCTTGCCGGATACGTGCGCGCGCTCTACGGAAGGAGGTTTGTGCCGTGCATTCCAGCAGCTTGTCAGAGAGCAGTGAATTCTTCGAGGATGGCGACCCCAGTTCGCCACCCTTGCGGAGGCAACGCGACACTCAGGACGAGGAGTCGTCTGTTGAGCAGGAGGCAGCAGAGCTCGCCAGCGCCTTTGAGCGATTCGTTAGGTGCTCCCTTAAAAAGGCACCGAAGCAAGGCGCGCGAACTCGGGCTGCTCGTGGGGCGACTTCAAGCTTCGCGGCGATTCTACGGAGGTGGATTCGGGTGCGAGTGGGCAACAAGCAGGTCATAGACCCGTTTGACCCAGACGCCACCCACCCATCAAAGCGGTTCCGGGAGATGCTCCATGAGAGATTTACCCGCGCGACCGCTTGAGGTTTTTTCCGAAGCTGCCCAGAGCCCCTGCCCTGGGCAGCTTCCCCTCCCTCCCCCATCGACCAGGTCCCCTCCCTGTTCCGCCTCACACGCGAGCATTGCACGCTCCGCTACAGTGCATGGCCGATATGGCCAGCATTCCCGAGCCCCAGCGTAGTCACCATGAACGCACTGCAGGCGGCCCTGCGCTGAACGTCTCCGTGCTGGAACATGGGGGTGCGATGCGCGCCCTAGAACAGGAGTGGCGCTCAATCGTGGGAAGCGGCACGGCAGCCGTTCCCTTCCTTCAGCCGGAGTGGGTCGGCGCCACAGCATCTTCTTTCTGGCCCAAACACTCACCCCTGCTCATCACCACGCGCCGAGAGGGGCGCCTGGCGAGCGTGCTCCCCCTTGTGCGCTCGACCCGCTTAATGTCACGTCTGCCCGCCAAAACGCTCCGGGGGATCACCTCTCCGCATGCCTGCCGCTCTGACCTGATCACGGCTGCGGCCGATCGCCAACCTGCAGCGGCCGCAACGTGGGAGAGCCTCAAGGATGACCGCTGGTGGAGCGCCTTGGTCCTGGATGACGTCACCGAGGGGGCGGCCTTCCGCGAGGTTATGGAGCTTGCGAAGCGCGATGGCTTCCCGACGCTGCGCTGGAGGACGCGGCTTAGCCCCTACCTGGACCTCCCCCCCGGCGCAGATCCCTTCGCCACGTGCCCAAAGCGCTATCGAAGCTTTCGCAACCGGCTCAAGGGCAAGCTCGACAAGTTGCGCGCCCACGGCACGGTGGAGTTTGTCACGGAGAACAATCCCCCCAATAAGGCCATCAAGAGCTTCTTCACCCTGGAGTCCTCCGGCTGGAAGGGGGCCCAGCGCTCCGCAATCGCACACCACCCAGCGGCGCTGCACTTTTACGAGATGGCCACAGCCGAAGCCGCGCGCCATGGGTATCTCAAGGTGCTCTCCCTCGTTCTTGACGGGAGGCCCATCGCCACGCAGCTCGGGCTCTTCATGAGCGGGATCTACTACACGCCGAAGGTCGCCTACGATGAGCGGTTTCGGGACTTCTCCCCCGGTCACCTCCTCATGCAATACGCGATCCAGGACATCACGAGGGTCGGGGCAACACGGTTCGAGTTTCTGGGGCCAAATGCTCTCTGGAAAAGCGTCTGGTCAACGTCCCTGCAGCGCCACGACACCTGCTACATCTTTCGCCCATCGCTGCGCGGCAGGGCCGCCCATGCTGCTGTCGGCAAGGTTGCGCTGTCGCTGCGGGCGATACGCCACAAGCTTTGGGGAGACCCCCAGGATTTGGGGCACAGCAAAAACTAGCTGTATCGCCTTTTCGCCCGAGAGCCGCACATGACGACTGCTCCGAATCATAGATAGCCACGGGGGCAGGCTCTAGAATCCCCGCGTGCCATCCTCGACTAGCCTGATGCATCACCTCCTCGAAATGCTCCGAAACCGCGATGCCGCCGGCGTGGCGCGCGGCATTCGCGACCAGGCAATGCGAACGCGTGTGTCAGTCGGGCTGCAGCGGGATCTCCGGTCCGAAGCGCCCATCCCCTGCGCCAGGATTCCCATCGAGGTGCGCACTGCCTCAGGAGCCGAGATCCTCGCACTGCTCTCCTCAACCGGAGGGCCCAGCTCCTGGCACGAGCGGCGCGAGCTGGCGATCCGAGAGTCACATGCCTCGCAGTGCCTAGGCCAAGGGTTTGTGGCCCAGGAGCCCGCCTCGAGGCGCATCTGTTTCATTCAATGGGTACTGCGGGCGGAGGACAACACCCGCATCCGGTCATTTTTCAAGGGGCGCTTTCCTCCCCTCATGAGGGACGAGGCGCTCTTCGAGAACGCCTACACCCCACCAGACTTTCGGGGCCTTGGGATTATGCCGGCTGCCATGGGCAGAATTTGCGAAATCGTGCGGTCACAGGGCGCCCGCCTAGGGATTACATTTGTCGACCACCTTAATGAGGCCTCGCTGCGCGGATGCCGAAAAGCAGGATTTGTCCCCTACCTCATCCGCCGCGACTATTCCTTCTGCGGCGGGCTTGTCCACCGGCGCGTCTTCTCTCCCCTGACCTACCTCTCCCCGTTTTCCCCGTTTCAGCCCCAAAACCCGCAGTGAGGCCCCGATGGTGACCATTCTCCGCTCGAAGTTCGGCATCCCCATAAGCGACATCTTCTTCGCTGCGGCGGACACGCCACCCGATCCGCACTCGGCGCTATCGCTCTTCGTCCAGGCCCGCAACCCGCAGCCCGGCTTCGTGCCCTTCAGGACCCATATCATCGACCTCAGCCAGAGCCCCGGCCTGCTCTTTGAGCGCATCTCGAGCAACGGCCGTTACCGGATACGGCGCGCTGAGCGGGAGGGGTGCATCCCATCCCTGACAACAACTCCCTCTGAGGTTGATCTCGAGCGCTTTTGCCGGTTCTTTGACGGCTTCTCGCGCCAGAAATCCCTTCCCAGGGCGAACCGCGCAAAGCTGCGAGCACTCAAGGACGCCGGAGCCCTCATCATCTCCTCCGTTACCGACGGAAAGGACTCCACCCTTGCGATGCATGCCTACGTCCGCGATCCCCTGATACGCAGGGCAAGGCTGCTCTACTCGGCCTCTCACTTCCGAGGGTCGGATGACAGCGGGGCGCGCAACCTCATCGGCCGGGCGAATCGGCTGCTACACTGGCACGAGATAGAGCTCCTTCATGGGCAGCGGTATCTTCAGTACGACCTGGGAGGGGTAACGTCTGGGGATGAGGATCCGGCGAAAGCCGCCATCGCCCGCTTTAAGCGCGAATTTGGCGGCAGTGAGGTCACAGAGTTTAACGGGTACCGGCCAAACTCGATGGTCGGCAAGGCAGCGCTTGCGCTCATGCGCAGGGGGGCCTGACTATGCGCGCGCGATACGTGTTCCGGCTCGACGATATCACCCCGACGATGGACTGGGGGCGCTTCTGGGGCCTCATGGCCCTCTTTCGCCGCTCTAAGGTCCGTCCTCTCCTGGGAATCGTGCCAGACAACCTCGATCAAGCCCTCGTCCGGCAGCGGCCCCGGCGAGACTTCTGGCAGACCCTTCGCCAGCTCCGGGACGAGGGGCTCGTCGACGTGGCGCAGCACGGATACCAGCACACCCTCTCGTTCCGCCCAGGGCTGCAGCTGATCGGCCGTGCTTTCGGAATTAAGGAGTTCTCTGAATTTGCCGGTGACTCCTACTCGTCACAGCTGTGCCGCATCGACGAGGGCTACAAAATTCTGGACTCTCATGGGCTCGCCACCCCCTACTTCATGGCCCCAAACCACTCGTTTGACGTGAACACCCTGCGCGCGCTCGCTGCATGCGGCTTTAGGGCTATCACTGACGGAGTATCGCTCTTTCCCGTCTGCATGCACGGGATCATCTGCGTGCCGCAGCAGCTGTGGCGCCCCCGCGTGCTGCCCTTTGGGAGCATCACAATCTGCCTCCACACTAACGATATGGGGCCGAGAGCTGTCGCGCAGGTTCGCGAGTTCCTGCGCCGCCCGCTGCGCTTTTCAAGCTTTGCAGCCGAGGTCTCGGGCGCAAGCTCCTCGCTCGCCACAAAGGTGGGAAATGCGTCGTTTATGCTGGCCTACGCGGGAGCCCGCGGCCTTAGGGGGCTACTGCGAGATCCCCGACCGGGACCTGCAGGGGCCGGGCATCCGGAAAACAGCCAGCTATCTTGCTTATAACGGCCTCCACCATTGCATCGGGACAGCTAGCCCCAGCAGATATCAGCACGGTGAGGGGCCGTTTTTGCGGCAGCCAGTTGCGTGTGCGCTCCCGCCGTCCGGTGGCCAGCTCAAGGTGGCGAATCTCCGTAGGCCCACGGATCTCGTCCGCGTCCCGAACGTAAAAAACCGGAAGCCTTCCCTGCGCAAGCTCGACGAGGTGGCTCGTGTTTGATGAGTTGTATCCGCCGACCACAACCGCGAGATCCCCGGATGCCTCGAGCAACCCGCGCATCGCCCGCTGGTTCTCTGAGGTCGCGTAGCACAGCGTATCGCGCGTGTCCGCGTAGTGCTGGGGCAGCGCAGCCTCGCCGAAACGTGCCGCAAGGGCATCCTTCACCATCAGGGCTATCTCATGGGTCTCTTCCGCAAGCATCGTGGTCTGGTTGACGACTCCCAGCCGCTCCAGATCCTCAGGCACCCGGAATCCTGGCGAGAACCTCCCCGCAAATTCTGCATAGAACTGCTCCGGAGGCAGCTCGCCGCGAATGTGCCGCGCCAACTGGGCTGTCTCCGCGCGATCGCGCACCACGACGCTCGGGCCATCTATTCGGATATGGGAGAAGGTGGCCCGCGTCTCCTCGTGAGTGTGCTTGCCGTGGATGACTATTCCGTATCCCTGCTGGGCGAGCTGTCGGCCACGCTTCCACACCTTCTCCACAAACGGGCAAGTGGCGTTGTACCGCTGGGGGTCGATGCCCAGAGCCTCGAGGGCCTCAAAGGTCTCTCTCGTCGTGCCGAAGGCAGGAATGATGACGATGTCGTCACGCTGAAGCGTCGAGAAAGGAATGAGCTGCTCGCCATCCGCTGTCTGGAGAAACTTGACTCCCAGCCGCACGAGATCGGCGTTGACGTTCGGATTGTGGATCATCTCGCTCAAGATGAAGACGCGCTTGTCGGGATTCTCCTCTAGCGCCCGATACGCGATCTCGATGGCGTTCTCAACGCCGTAGCAGAACCCGAAGAACCGCGCGATGCGGAACACCACAGGGCCGAGATCTATCTCTGTTGGCCAGAGGTTCTCCTTGCGGGAATCGGAGGCAGCCCGGCGTTTCTTAATCTCTCCGATTAGGTCTGAGCGATATGACCTCGGTATGTCGAACTGTTTCGGCATGAAAGGAGCGTAGCATTCCGCCCAGCCCTAGTCCACGCGCCGGCCCCTACGGCGCGCCAGAGGCTACCGAACCGTAAACCACATCCCCCTCCCGCTCCGTCACAAAGGACGATGGAGTCGGGCGGGTGCCCTCCTCCAACTGGGGGACCTTTGGCAGCGAGACCCTTTCAAGCTCCTCATCGTCAAAAACCTCCAGGCGGGCTGGGGTGCCAAATCCTGGGAGGGGAACTGTAGGAAGGGGCGTAACAGCGGGAGCTGGCGAGCCCAGCGCGGCTGGAAGAGGAGATGCCGCAACAGCCGCGACGGCTGTTTGAGCGCCGCCCTCACCCTGCAGCGCCGGAGCTGCAGCCTCCGTTGCAGTAGCTGTGGGGGTGGCAGAGGGAGTGGCCGTGGATGTGGCAGTCGGAGTTGCAGTAGGCACGAAGGTCAGGCCGTCGGCTCCATTCGTGTATATCGGGCCTAAGGCGAGCCGCACATCGCGTTGTCCCTCGAAACGAAAGGTGATCGAGATAGCGCCCACACAGGTCGGGCGGGCCAGCCCCCGCGGCCCCTCCCGCACGAGGTTTGAGAACGGCACCACAACCTCCTCGTTCGCCTCGGTGCCACGGCGCTTGATGACTGAGGCAGAGAACCGCTGCCCTGTTGCGTCATCTGCGTCATAGATCCGGGTTTCAATTTCTATCGGCGGGCACGCTCCCCCCTTTCCAGGGGCGCCACACGAATAGGCAAGCCTCATGTCCCTCATTATAAAGGCGTCGGCCTGCTGCGACAAAAGGTTAAAGCACCCCAGCCCCGCCCCCGAGAGCTGCTGCGGGTAGGCATCACCATCCCAGTTGAGCGTCAACGAGTGCACCGACTCGCCATCCCCCCGCAGCTCAAGCCGCCTTGAGCCGGCCTGCGTAAAGGCTAGCGAGGCTTCTCCCTCATTGCCGCCAACGAGAACGATC
>JAFMJG010000108.1 GCA_017853605.1 bacterium | reverse complement strand
TCGGCTATCCGGCCGTGCTGCTCCTCATGATGTTTGTTGCCATCACGCTCCTGGCCCTTTTCCGCAGAAGACGCTGGATCTGACGGCCCTCCGCGCCGTGCCCCGCTGCCCAGGGTTTTCAACGGCGCGGGGCTCACGTATAGTCCCAGGCACTGACTGTAGGGCCCCGCCGCGCTTGGGCCGGATGCCCGATTGCTGTGCGT
The DNA here is from genome assembly GCA_017853605.1 of bacterium. Classification (GTDB taxonomy): domain Bacteria; phylum Bdellovibrionota_C; class UBA2361; order UBA2361; family OMII01; genus OMII01. The sequence goes on along the minus strand of JAFMJG010000108.1, from coordinate 10,802 downwards.
GCGTGCAATGACTTCCCCTAGCCTCTCCCATCGAGCCCTCAAGACCCCGCCCTCCCCGATTCGCCGGCTGGCTGGGCTGGCCCAGGAGGCGTCGCAGCGGGGGATCAAGGTCCATCGGCTCAATATCGGGCAGCCAGACGTTGAGTCTCCCCAGGAATTTCTTGATGGTGTGGCCGGCTACCGCGAGAAGGTCGTTGCCTACGAGGCGTCGCAGGGAAGCCAGCGGCTGCTCGACTCATGGTGCCGATCGCTCAACCGCGACTACGCAATCGGGGCGACCCCGAGCCAGATGCTGATAACGATGGGGGCCAGCGAGGCGCTCATATTCGCCTTTATGGTGTGCTGCGATCCGGGCGATGAGATCCTCATCTTTGATCCCACCTACGCCAACTACATCGGGTTCTCGGCGATCTCGGGAGTGCGGCTCGTTCCGCTGCCATGCTCGATAGAGAGCAACTTTGCGATTCCAAGCCGCGAGGAGATCGAGCGCTATATCTCGCCGTACACGCGCGCTATCCTGGTGTGCAACCCAAACAATCCGACAGGCACCGTGGCAAGCGACGGCGAGCTTGAGATGCTCATCGCAGTTGCTCGGGAGAGAGATCTCTTCCTGATCATGGACGAGACGTACCGCGAGTTCGTCTACGATGGGCTTCGCCCCAGGTGCATCTTTGAGCTTGCGCCCAAGGATCCGCGGATTATCGTCGTCGACAGCCTCTCCAAGCGCTTTAGCCTTTGTGGCGCGCGTATAGGGTGCCTCCTGACGTGGCACGAGGAGCTGCGGAAGGCAGCCTTTCACATCGCCCAGGCGCGCCTCTCTGCGCCGAGCATCGAGCAGGCTGCCGCAGCGCACATGCTCGACACTTTGGGGCCCCTGTACCTCGGCGCGGCGCACGCAGAGTACCGCGCGCGGCGCGATGTTGCGGTGCGCGCCCTCTCCCGGATTCCGGATGTCCGCACCTACGCTCCCCAGGGAGGCTTCTACCTCTTGGCAAAGCTCCCGGTGGGGGATGCGGAGGATTTCGCGACCTTCATGCTGACTGAATTTTCTTTCCAGGGGGCGACAACGTTTGTTGCGCCGGCGGCCGGGTTCTACATGCGCCAAGGGGGGGGGAAGAGCACAATTCGAATTGCGTTCGTGCTGAACCAAGCTGATACTGAGCAGGCGATCGCCGTTCTCGCTGAGGGCCTACGGGCCTACCAGGAGCGCAGGGCGGGGCGGCCTGCAGACAGCTTATGATGAAACGAATCCTACCGACCCTCCTGGCCTGCGTCGCTGCGGCAGTGATGGGGCCGCGAGCGCTGCTGGCGGAGCCGGAGGAGCCCTACGATCCGCTTGAGGACATGAATCGGGGGATCTTCTGGTTTAATGACGGGGTCGACGAGTTTGTGCTTGAGCCAGTTGCTCGCGGCTACCACGACTACGTCCCAGATGTTGTCCGGACAGGGGTCGGAAACTTTTTCCTCAACCTGCGCTATCCATCGTATCTCGTAAGCGACATCTTCCAGGGAAAGTGGGAGCAGGCGCTCGATCACACAGGGCGCTTCCTGATCAACACCACGATAGGGATCGGCGGCCTGATCGACTTCGCCACGGACATGGGGCTCCCTGACCATGAGGAGGACTTCGGAATTACGCTTGCGTCGTACGGCGTGCCGGCTGGCCCCTACCTGATGCTCCCGATCCTGGGGCCCTCAAACATCCGTGACGGCGTGGGGCGGCTCGTCGATGCCGCGCTCGACCCGCTCTTCTGGGTCAGCTACACCAATGCCGCGCCAACGACGAAGTGGGCGATAACCGGCGGCACGCTAGGTCTTAAGCTCGTGCACACCCGCTCTGGGCTCCTGCAGGCCGTTGAGGCAGCGAAGGAGAGCTCGGTGGACTACTATCTTTTTATGCAGGGGGCGTACTACCAGCACCGCCAGGGGCTGCTCACCGATGGGCGTGATGATGACGAGTACGATTCCCTGAGCGGCGAGGGTGACGACCTGTACGAGCCGAGCCCAGAGGATCTTGAGAGGCTAAAGGAAGCGGGGAAGATGCCATGAGTGTTGTGATAACTGGCCGGTACATCGGATCCAAGAAAGTTGAGATGACCCACGAGGAGTCAGGGTCACGCATGGTCACTGAAGCGCCGAAAGACAACGGCGGCGAGGGGCTTAGCTTCTCGCCCACTGACCTCGTTGCGGCGGCTTTCGGCTCGTGCGTGATCACGACGATAGCCATCGTTGCCGAGCGGGGGGGGATAATCGTCGACGGGATGCACATGCGGGTTGAGAAGCACATGCAGCGCGAGCCGCGCCGGGTGGGGAATATGCCCCTGACGGTGCACCTGCCGGCGCGGCTCACCGAGGAGGAGCGCCGCAAGCTTGAGGCTGCCGGCCGGGCATGCCCGGTGCACAGGTCGCTGCACCCTGAGGTGAGCGCCGAGATAGAGTACGTGTACGACGTCGGCTAGCTCTCCCCGGATTCTCGGCTAGTACGAGATCGAGACGCTCTCTGCCTGGGATGTCCCCTTGATGGCATCCACCTCGATCTCCACAACGAGGCGCGGGTCAACCAGCTTTACCACCTGCACCATGCTGCTCGCAGGGCGGATCGGCTCGAAGACCTCGCGGTGAGCGCGCGCGTAGTCCTCCCAGCGGCTGATGTTGGTCACAAAGAGGCGCGTTCTGATGACGTCGGCTGGCTGGAAGCCGCGGCTGGCGAGGATAGACTTGATCACATTGAGGACGTACTTTGTCTGCTCGTACGGCTCGCCCGGGCTCACAACGTCGCCCTTGGAGTTCATGGCGGTCGTGCCGGAGATGGCGAGCTGGTTGCCAACTTGGACAGCCCGCGCGTAGCCGCGCAGAGGCTCAAGAGGCGAGCCGGAGAGGATGTTTGTTCTGCTAGTTTCTGCCGTCATGACAGAGACCTTCGCACACTAGCAGAACGCCGTAAATACTGCGCAGCATCGGCCCATAACGGCCCAAACACCGTCAACAAAGGGCTCTCGCAGGGCTAGGGGAGCGGGACCGTTGCCCCTAAGAGCGGCTAGAACTTGATTCCAGTAGGCTCGTAGGACCCGTTGTATGGGGCGACACTGACGGTGCTGGTCGACGGCACGCCGTAATCGAACACGACGTCCTTCGCCGCTACCCATCCGCGGATGCCGGTGGAGGTGATGACCCGATACCACTGGCCGTTGCGGATGTCGATGTCCACCACAGAGTTCCTGGGAATGATGAAGAGCGTGCTCTCTGAAGGCCCGGCAGCAAGCCGCAGGTGCGCATTTGATGCCGTGATGCGTGCCTTGTTGGAGGTCGGAACGTAGGGGTCATCGATGTCCCCCGAGCAGTCGCCTGAGCGGTCGTGCACCAGGAAGTCATCGCGCACAGAGCGGCTGCTCACCTGCACTGCCTCTCTCGGCCTTGAAGGGGCCCGCGCAGCGGGCTTGGCCCGGACTGGACGGGGTGGAGCCTGTCTGGCGGCCGCCACCGCACACGGCGGGCACTGGCTAAGCGCGGCTACTCCAGCGGCGGCGGCCGAACCTGTCGGCGCGCCTGGGGCAGAAACGGATGTTGTCGGGGGAAAGCTGGCGGCATCGGTGACCTGAGTGGAGATCACAAACCCCTCGTCCTCTCCCCGCGTCGTGGGCACATCAGGGGCCGCCATCACCGCAGCGGAATCGGCCGCTGCATTGGCGGCACCGGCTTGAGGCATCGTTCCGGAAAGCTTCCTGAGGAGGTCATCTTCGGCCTGCCTGAGCGCTGCCTCGCGATCAATCACCGCCACAGATGTTTTCTCAGCCGGAACGGCCATGCTTGCGCGGCCATCTGCGCCTGCCGGCGCCGGCGATTCCTGTGCAGATCCCGGGCCCTCCGGAGACTCTTGCGCGCTCGAGAGCAGGGGGGCAAAGAGGGATAAGAGGGATGCCGAAGCAACGAATGAGAGCAAGGCGACAGAGAATGAGTAGCGGACGCGCATCGGTTTTAGCTCCTTGATTCCCTCATAAAGCTCCCGGCTGCTGCCCTCCTTGGGCGACAGCGGCATGAGCTTGAGCGCCATATCGGCGTGTAGCAGTAATGCAAAACCTGCGAAAAGTCGCGTGAGGACACCTTACCCGAATGGTAAACGCGCGTAAGGCCTTAATCAAATGGCTGCGCCGGCTAGGCTGGCCCGAGTCCCCCGCGGGCGATGAGTTACCCGAATTCCGGAAGCTCGCCCAGTTTGAAACTGTCATGAATGGTCGGTAATGATACCATACAGGTAAGGCCCCTGTGGGCCCAAAGAGCCGGCAGCAGAAGGGTGCCGCCGTTTCAAGGAGGCGTGTGGAGCAGCAGCGTCGGACTGCCGTGCGGGGGGTTGTTTTTGATGTCGACGGAACGCTCGTCTCGCTCCGCGGCGGCCTCGGAGAGCTGTATGCTGAGGCGCTCAACGATTTGGGGGTAAGCGTGGAGGCCTCCCGGCTCTCCGCAGCCATCGCTGCCGAGTGGCCTCTGTTTGAGCCCCAGTACCTCGCCAGCGCAGAGGGACACCGAACGAGCGTGCCGCGAGAAGTGACGGTTTGGGTCGAATTTGTGAGGCGGGTGCTCGCGCGCATTGATGCGCGGCTCGCTGGAGAGCGGGAGCTGCTGGGCGGCGTGTACGCGTTCTTCTCTGAGGGCCGCTCCCGGCGCGCGGTTCCCGGGGCGCTTGCGGCGTGCGAGCGCCTTCATGAGCGGGGGCTCATGGCTATTGCAGCGACGAATAATGACATCCGCACGGCCCGAGTGCTGAAGGAACTTGGGTTTTCTCCCTTCCTCTGTTCGGTTGTGACCGCAGGCGAGGTCGGGTGGAAGAAGCCTGCGCCCCAGTTTTTTTGCGGCGTGGCACAGGCGGCGGGAGCCGCTCTCGGCGAGCTGCTGCACGTCGGAAATAATTCGGCGCTCGACGTCGAGGCGGCAGAGCGGGCCGGAATGCGCGCAGTCCTGTTTGACCCGGCGGGAGCGGCGAAGAGCGGGATAGCGCGCATCTCAAGCCTGAGCGAGCTCGAGCAGCTTGTGTGGTGAGGCGCGGATTTTAGCCCGCCCCGAGGAGCTTAAGCACCAGCGAGGAATCCTGGTTGGCCTGCGCCATCAGCGCCAGCTGCGACTTCTCAAGAACCTGCAGCTTGGTGAGCTGTGCGACGCTCTCTGCGACGTCAACGTCACGAACCTGGCTCTCGGCAGCGAGGGCGTTTTCGCGCATCACCGAGATGTTGTTTATGGCTGACCGGAGCCGATCAGCGGCGGCGCCCACGGTTCCGCGGCGCAGCGCCACCTGGTCTATAGCAGACGTCAGGGCGGTAATTGCAAGCTGTGCGGCGCTCATGGAGTCAGCTATCGAGGCCCCTGTAAGCGAGTACGTTAGGGTGCTGCCAGTTCCTATCCCTAGGTCCCCAAGGCCCGCCGTCACGGAAGGAAGGGTGATTCTCGAGCTGGCGTCTGCCGAGATCCCGACCTGGATGACGCGGTCGGAGCTGTTGTTCAGCGAGTCGAAGCCGTTGAACTGGGCGACGTTGGCGACTCTCACGATCTCAGAGCCGAGCGCCTCAAACTGTGTCTGCAGCGCAGACCGCTGCGTGATCGTGTACAGGGAGTTCGCTCCCTGGTTGGCGAGCTCAGACATGCGGGAGAGAAGCGTTGTTATCTCCTCAAGCCCGGCATCAGCGCTCGATGTGTATGAGAGGCCGTCATTTGCGTTGCGGGAGGCGACTGAGAGGAGTCGGCCCTCGTTCTTGAGCTTGTCGGCGAGCGCCAGGCCCGCAGGATCGTCCGCGCCTGAGTTGATGCGCAATCCTGATCCGAGGCGCTTGTAGACGTCCCCGAGATCATTGAGCGAGCGCTTGAGCTGGGTTTGGAGGCGCAGCGAGATGAGGTTGGTGGCACTTACAACAGACATCGTGTCCTTCCCTTTTGGCCCAGTTCCTTTGGGCCGGGTTCTATCTCTCTACTGCTGGGTAACGGCTCGGGGCTGAAAAGCATGAGCATTTGGCGCCAAAATGTGAGGAGACGACGCCCCACAGCGCACTAAAAGCTAACAATTACAAGATGTTGCAGTTATAGTGAAGCACTTTGCCAAGCAGCTGCGATCAGTAAGGAACAAGAAAACCCCGAATGCTACACGTGCATGAGAATTCGCCATAACACTAAGGAGTGCCCAGAGGTTTCGGTTTTGTCTCGCGGCGCGCTCCGGAGGTTTCTCAAGGTATGACCCAGGACAGCAACAACGGCAGCAATGGCGACGCGACGGCGGGCGCAAAGAGCTACCAGTTCCGCTTTGGCAAGTACGTCGACGACGGCAGCGCCAAGACCGATGGCAGCGAGCTCGGGATCGTCAACCCCAACTTTCACTCGAACTACAAGCCAGCGCACGTTGGCTTCAAGGGGGTAGGATCCCCAGAGCAGCTTGAGCTGAAGCTTGCTGAGGTGGGCTACCACTGCCTGCCGTTCTACGCGGTGCAGATGTCGCTGCTTCTCAACACGCAGCTCAACAGCATCAAGTGCATCCTCCTCGAAGGCCCCTCAGGATGCGGAAAGAGCTTCATGGCGAAGTCGCTGGCCAAGATAACCGGCGCTGAGCTGATGTGCCTCTCGTGCTACAAGGGGATGAATCTTCAGCACCTTCTCGAGATTCCCTCAACGCTCGGCATGGTAAACGCCATGGCCGGAAAGGGCGCGGTAGACGAGAACCAGCTCATGACGCTGGGAATCATCTCGAAGGCTTTTCTTGCGTCCCAGGAGAAGCCGGTCATCCTCCTCATCGACGAGATAGACAAGGTGGATGTCGCCATCGACACCTTCTTCCTCGGCCCAATCCAGGACGCCCGCGTGTGGCTTGAGTCGCGGCCCCCAATCGACGCCAACCTCGACAACCTCATCATCATTTTCACCAAAAACTTCGAGCGCCCTATCAGCGAGGCGCTCCTGCGCCGTGTTCATCCGCTGCGGATGAGGTTCATGGACTCAGCCCTTGAGCGCCGCGTCCTGGCGCCGCACTGCACGCCGCGCCTGGCAGAGAACCTCATTAGGGTTGCCGACCTGATGCGCGCCTCCGACGGAACCTACCCATTTGAGCGGCCGCCGGCGCCCGAGGAGCTGCTCAAGGCGGCCCACTACCTGCAGCACCTGCTGACGTGGGACCTGATCGATTTCGCCTTCGTTGGCAAGAACCTCTTCTACATGCTCTCAAAATCTGAGCATGACCGTATCGTCTTTGAGCAGATGATGCGCTACCACCCGATGTTCTCGGACCCCCTCGTGCCGGACAACAGGAACGCAACCATTGAGCAGATTCACGCCCGGCTTGGCCGGTGGCTCCTTGAGGAGATCGTGGATGACCCGGACTCCAAGCGCCGCGGGAAGGCCTACCGGCCTGAGAAGGTAGGGCTGACCAAGTTCGACAATCCAGAGGAGATGGCACGGCGCCTTGCGGCTGTTGGCTACCAGTGCGCCCGCTTTACCGCAACGCAGATGTCGCTCCTGCTCACGACGCCCACCGACCGCACGCGCGCGGTGCTCCTGGAGGGCCCTTCGGGGTGCGGCAAGAGCTTCCTTGCCAAGTGCCTTGCCAAGGTGACCGGCGCAGAGTTCATGTGCTTAAGCTGCTACCAGGGGATGAACACGTCGCACCTCATCGAGGTGCCATCGGCGCTCGCGATAGCCTCCTCGATGGCGGGGCAGGAAGCGCAGGCTAAGGACAAGCTGATGAACTTGGGAATCCTCTCGCGGGCATTCCTGAAGAGCCAGAGCCAGCCGGTTATCCTTCTCATTGACGAGATCGACAAGGTCGAGAGCCACATCGACACCTTCTTCCTTGGGCCGGTGCAGGACGCCCGCATCTGGCTGGAGTCGCGGCCGCCGATCGACTGCAACGTCGACAACCTCCTGATCATCTTCACCAAGAACTTCAACCGCCGGCTTGATGACGCGTTCCTGCGCCGCGTTCACCCGGTAAAGATGAGCTATCTTGACTCAACGCTTGAGCGCCGGGTGCTCTCGAAGCACTGCATGTCGCAGCTGGTGACAAACTTGGTCTGGATTGCAGAGCGCATGAGGAGCAGTGAGGGCAGCTACCAGTTTGAGCGCCCGCCTGCTCCTGAGGAGCTGCTGTCGATCGGCCACTATGTGCAGCGCATGCTCGACTGGGGCACCGGAGACTTTGCGTGGGTGGGCAAGAACGTTTGGGCGATGATCGCAAAATCTGAGCATGATCGGGCGGTTATGGAGCACATGCTGCGCTTTCACCCGGATTTCCTTGATCCGCTTCACCTGGACGGAAAAAACGCCACAATTGATGTAATTCATGCCCGTTTAGGCCGAATTATCCTGCAGGACATCGTGGAGGACCCGGAACGGGACAAGCGCGAACGGGCTTGGCTCGAGATGGAGTACGCGTAAGTCCCGCGGGTTGGAGCGCGCTACATGGACAATTCGGGGCCAGGTGGAAAAAAGATAGTCTTCAAGAAGCGCATGCTCGCTTCGCAGGCGCTGCCCGAGGACCCTGCATCACCACCGCAGCCGGAGCTTGAGGATGGGCAGGAGCGGCAAAAAGCCGACGCGTCGCGCTACTTCTACCAGGGCGAGATCTTCGACCAATTTTACAGGCCACTCGCAATAGAGGGCGGGGAGGGCAAGCTCGCAGACCTCGCCCAAGAGCCGCTCTCGGCGCCGAGCCCCTCGCCGCGCCTCGACAAGGCATCGCGCGAGCGCAGGAGCAAGGAGCAGCAGGAGGTGGCGGAGGCGCTCGCCCACCAGGTGTATAACTTAGCCCAAAAGATTCGCGAGACCGACATCGACGTGTACCTGAGCGCCTTCAACGTGGTGCTCGCCGAAAGGAGCATCCCCGAGATTCGGGAGGTGCTCGACAAGGCCAACGACTTCTTCACCGAGCACTACTACACGCCGATTCGTGACCGCGGCGAGCGGCCAGAGATCTTCCACCAGATCGTAAAGCGTGTCGGCCATGAAGCTGCAGACCGCATCGGCCGGATCGTAAAGGGCCTCGATGTAGAGGGCACGGCAAAGGCGCTCTGGGACCTCTGCCACGGCAACCATGCCGACAAGGGATCCCGAATTACGGCGATGCTGCTCGACTGCACTGAGCAGCAGGTGCGCGCTGTGCGCGAGGAGTTCCTCCTGATTCCGTACAAGGATCTCGCGCGCCAGCTCTTCGCCATTATGCACCCGCCGGCGACAGAGGCGCAGTCGGCCGGACGGAGGACTATCGGAAAGAGCGAAGTGTACGAGACCAAGCGGCTTGGCGCGCTCAAGAACCGCGACCAGCTGCAGGCGGTAAAGTACCTCCTCCTCGGCCGAAGCGTCGAGGAGATGGCCCTTATCCGGCGCTTCTACCTCGACTGTGGCGACCCTGACGCTCCCGAGCCAGAGGCCGGGCTTGATGCCCACCTTCGCAAGCACTTCACCGCGATTGAGCTCGACAAGCTTGGCACGCTCTTCACTGGCTGGACCGCCCACGGCGAGGCGCAGGAGCTGCACAAGATACTCTACCCAGCGGCTCTCACTGAGGAGATAGAGGACACGCTCACCGACCCAAAGGACGCCGTTGACCGCGACTTCACCCAGGGCATAGGGCCATTCCTGCGCCGGTTCAGGAAGCGCCGGATGTGGCGCGGCCGCACGTCCATCCGGCACCGAGTGCTCAACTCGTACGAGCTGATTGGCGAGAGGCTGCAGGCGCTCTCACTGGAGCGGCTGCTGAAGACCAACGACGCGCTGTACGAGCTGTTCGGCTACGAGATCGACCTGACAGCCTTCCCGAGCCTTGGGCTCTTTGACGCTCGCCGCAGGGCCACGGTGCTGCACAACGTGATTCAGTCAGCCTTTGATGCCGTCCAGATGGTGCGCCCATTTGAGTACCTCTCGCCGCGCGAATGTGTTGCCGTCCAGCAGGCGTACCGGTGCCTCTACGGGGAGGAGGCCAAGGAGCGGATGCAGGCCCGGCTCGTGGAGGCCAAGTCGAAGGTGGCGGGCTCTGAGCTCAAGGAGCTGCAGAGCCGCTACGTGGACGGGCACGGCCGGTGGCCCCTCAACCTCGACCTGCTTGCGCGTTTTCGTGGCGATGAGGCCCCGCCATCGGTGTGGGAGCCGGACTTCAAGCCGTCCGCAGAGGACGAGCAGGCCGCGATCGACCTGGCGCAGCTTATGGACCGTGAGGCTGACATCGGCGAGCTCGATCGGCCGGTGCGAGAGGTGATGTGGAACGCCTCGTATGACGAGCTTAACCGCATGGAGCGCGCCTTCTACGAGCTTACCGACCCGAAGGTGCCGCTGCGCGTGGCGCTCGACGAGTGCCTGAGCCAGGAGGCGATGGGAGCTGTTGAGCTGCTGCTGTCAGGGGTGGATCTGCAGGACATCGTGCAGCGCGCGTACGACGACCCGGCAGCGCTGCTCACTATCCGTGAGCTCCCCAAGAGCCTGATTGACACCGTCAGGGAGAGCTTCGAGCGCGTCCACTTTGTGGGGCTCGTCGAGCACCTCCTGGAGCGCCAGACGGCGATAACTGACGAGGACACGCTGGTAGAGGTGCTCTCTATTGCCCTCGTTCCTGACGCACATGCGTTTCACTCGACCCTCCGCTCCATGCGGCGCGATCATCCGCAGGACATGGAGAGCCTGCGGCAGCACTGGTCCGGGCTCCCGCTGCAGCAGCTCCTGGCGCTTGAGCGGGCGTTTGACATGGAGTTCCCCAGGATGCGCCAGCACCTGAAGTTTGGGGCGGCTCGGCAGGCGCTGAGCCCCCAGCTCTTTGCTGACGCGATTCTGCACTTTGAGGGGAT